>JBEBHE010000284.1:0-6133 GCA_040081205.1 Burkholderiales bacterium
GCAGCTTCGGCGCGGGCAATTACGGCATGTGCGGACGCGCCTTCAGTCCGCGCTTTTTGTGGACATGGCCCAACGCGCGCATCTCGGTGATGGGCGGCGAACAGGCAGCGGGTGTACTGGCGCAAGTCAAACGCGATGCGCTGGAAAAGAATGGAAATTCATGGAACGCCGAAGATGAAGCCGCCTTCAAGGCGCCGATCCTCGAACAATACGCCCGCCAATCCAGCGCGTACTACGCCACGGCGCGGCTGTGGGACGACGGCATCATCGCGCCGGGCGATACACGGCGTGTGTTGTCATTGGGGTTGGCGGCAGCGGCGCATGCGCCGATTGAAACAACGCGGTTTGGCGTGTTTCGCATGTAGGACTTTACGTCGAAGGTGACGGGGTGGCGCGTATAATCACAGCGGCGAAACACTGCAACGACATGCATTTATTCAAGGAAACCGCATGAGCAATGAAGTCCTCACCCACGTCGATGCCGACGGCAACGCGACGGTGATGTTGAACCGTCCGGAGGTGCATAACGCGTTTGATCCGGCGATGACGCGATTGCTCACGGCATCGCTCGAAAAACTCGATGCCAATCCGAAAGTGCGCGCGGTGGTGTTGCTCGGCGCGGGCAAGAGCTTCTGCGCGGGCGCCGACATCGGCCACATGAAAGCCAGTGCGAAATTTTCGCGCGCACAAAATTACCAATCCGCGCAGGAATCGGCGCGCATGTTTTACACCCTCTACAACCTGTCGAAGCCGACTATCGCCTGCGTGCACGGCGCCGTCCGCGGCGGCGGCATCGGACTGGTGGCGGCCTGTGATATTGCGATTGCCGCGCGCACCGCGACGTTTCGCTTGTCCGAAGTCAAAATCGGCGTCATTCCATCGATGATCAGCCCTTACGTGATTGCCGCCATCGGCGAACGTCACGCACGCCGCTACTTCATTAGTGGCGAAGAATTCGATGCTGCCGAAGCGTGGCGCATGAGCCTGATACACGACATGGCCGAAGACGAAGCGCTCAATGGCACTGTCGGCGCCATGCTCGGCCAGCTTTATACCAGCGGGCCGCAAGCGATGGCAGCAGCCAAGAAACTCATTCCCCTCGGCGCGCACGCCACTATCGGCAAAAAAATACTGGATGAAACCGCGCGCCGCATCGCGGATATCCGCGCTACACGCGAAGGACAGGAAGGCCTTAGCGCCTTCCTTGAAAAACGCCAACCTGATTGGGTTGAACCGAAGAAAATCGCGAACAAGAAAAAACCTAAAAAATCCTAGCCTTCAAGGAATTCAAATGACGCTCCCCAAAAAAGTAAAGCTGGTTGAAGTCGGCCCGCGCGACGGCTTGCAAAACGAAGCCAAACCGGTGCCCACCGAAGTCAAAATCGAACTCATCCACCGTTTGCAGGACGCCGGATTATCGGTGATCCAGGCAACCGCTTTCGTTTCTCCCAAGTGGGTGCCGCAGATGGGCGACAACGCACAGGTGATGGCCGGTATCAAACAAAAGCCGGGCGTGAGCTACCCGGTGCTGGTGCCCAATCGCAAGGGGCTGGATGCCGCCATCGCCGCCGGCTGCAAAGAAGTGGTGATCTTCGGCGCGGCAACCGAAGCGTTCTCCAAGAAAAACACTAACTGCACCATCGCCGAAGGCATCGCGCGTTTTTCGGAAGTGTGCGCCGAGGCGCTGGCGCAGGGACTCAAAGTACGCGGCGATATGTCGGTGTGTCTCGGCTGCCCGTATGAAGGTGATGTGGATCCGCAGGCGGTGGCGCGGCTCGCGCGCGAGTTCGATCAACTGGGCTGCTATGAGATCACCATCGCCGACACCATCGGCACCGCCACGCCGGGGAAAACACGCGCGGCGATCGAGGCTGTGGCGAAATACATTTCCGTCGATCGTCTCGCGGTGCATGTGCATGACACCTACGGTCAGGCCATCGCCAACATTTATGCTGCGCTGGAATGCGGTGTTTCGACCTTTGATAGTTCGGTGGCGGGCTTGGGCGGTTGTCCGTATGCCAAGGGTGCCACCGGTAATGTGGCTACCGAAGACGTGTTGTACTTGCTCGACGGCCTGAATATCGAAACCGGTGTCGATATGAAAAAACTCATCGCCGCCGGTGATTACATTTGCGGCGTGCTGGGCCGGCCCACGTTCTCGCGCGCGGCAAAGGCTATCGCCGCAAAAATGGCCGCATAGTTATCGTTATCAGCGTGGACGAACCTTGCGACGACTTTGAATCACCTTGCGTGCGCACCTGCGTGATCGATCAGCACAGCGGCATCTGTCACGGCTGCGCGCGCACGCTGCACGAAATTTCATACTGGACGCGTTATACGATTGAAGAAAGGCGGCGCATTCTTCAGCAATTGCCCGCGCGTCAGACTGCCAACCCGAGGACCCCGAGTACCTAATCATGCCCTTATCACCGCACCAACCCCGCAAACCGATCCACACCCGCGCCATCGAATGCAAAGGCTACGAGCGCGAAGACGGCCTTTGGGATATCGAAGGGCATCTGGTGGATACCAAAACCTATGTGCATACGCGGCGCCACGGCGATTCTGTGCGTCAGCCCGGGCAACCCGTGCATAACATGTGGTTGCGGCTCACCATTGATCTCGATTTGCTGATACATGAAGCCGAAGCCACGACGGACGAAGGCCCGTATCCCACCTGCGGCGACATCACAGTGAATTTCAAACAACTTGCCGGCGTGAAAATCGGCCCCGGCTGGCGGCGCGAAGTAAATTTGCGTTTGGGCGGGCCCAAAGGCTGCACGCATCTGGTGGAGTTATTGGGGCCGCTTGCCACCACCGCGTTTCAGGCCACCGGCCGCGCGCGCGAAGCGCACAATGCCCAACGTACCTCTGGGCCGGTGACCAAGCTACCGTATCAGCTCAATTCCTGCCACATCTACAAGGATGATTCCGAGTGGGTGCTGGAGCGTTGGCCGCAGTTTTATACCGGGCCGAAAAAACCTTCTGATTAACGGCCTTCTCTGCGCGCGTGCCACCGGCGCGCCAGCGGCGCCATCGCGCCGAAGATACCAATACTGGCAAACGCCAACCCCCACGCCATCGTGCTGCGATTGCCGCCGGCGAGATCAAGCACCACGCCGAACATCAGCGGCGCGATCAACGCCGCACTGAAACCGATGAATGAATAGACCGCCATCATCGCGCCGCGCTGATCGGGATGCGCCGAGCCGATTGCGCCCGCCGTGAGCGCGGCGGAATCGCCGAGCATCAGCGCGTAATGCACGCACATGAACGTAAACACTGCATACCACGGCAGGCCCGCCACAAACCCTAATCCGCAGGCAAACAGCCCCGATGCCGTCATGAAAATAAAAATAATGCGCTGACGGCCGAAACGCAGCGACAGTTCGTTGCCGGTGACGCTCATCAGCGGCCCGCACAAATTAATAATGGCAGCGAGCGTGGCCGCGCTCATCACCATCACCGCATCCGCCGGCTGCAAGGTTGCCGAGTACACCAGAAACGCCACCATCCACGCGCGCTGCCCGAACAATTCGTAGTTGTGCAGGGAATAGCCGAGGATGTAGTAGCGCGTGGTGCGATTGGCCAACACCGGACGGAAATCGAGCAACGCAGGCGACGCTGCGTGCGCGGCGCGTGTGCGGCCTTTGGGCATCAGCAGATTGACCATCAGCGCCGCTACCACCGGCGCCGCCGCGCCGAACAGGAATGCCGCCTGCCAACCAAACTCGCGTCCCAGATATCCGCAAACAAATATGGAAACGCTGGAACCCACGCCGAAACACGCCGCATAAAACGCCGTGGCGCGCGCCTGCGACGTGCCTTCCAGATGATCGGTCAGCGTTTTCAGGCCCGGCATGTAGGTGCCGCCCAGACCCGCACCGATCAAAAATTGAAACAGCAACGCTGTCCATAGTCCCTGCGCGAACAAGGCGAAGCACAGTGCGCCGAATGCCGACAACAAACACGCCGCCAGATAAATGCGCCGTGAATCGATGCGATCGGTCAGCGCGGTCAGCACCGGCACTGCCGTCATGTAACCCGCGAACGCGATGCCGCTGATCAGACCCGCTTCGGAATTCGACAGGCTCCACTCGCGCTGAAACTGCGGCAGCAAGGTGGTGTACGCCGCGAAGCCGCTCATGCTGAACGACTCGGCCACGCACATGATGAACGTCATGGCGACGGCGGAACGCGGTGCGCTCAAATTATACCGCTCCGGCTTTTTTCAGCAGCGCGGCAATCGCCTCCGCCATGCGCCGGTAGCCTTTGGCATTGGGATGTATCGCATCGGACTTCTGATCGCGCTGATACAGCACGTCAGTAACAATTTTGCCTTCGTACGGGATACCGAACTCTTTGGCGATTTCATCAAAGAACGGCGGCGCACCCGTCAACAGCGCGGGCTTGGGCACACCCATCAACACCACCGCAATGCCTTGCGACTGTATGGTTTTGATGATGGTGCGCAGATTGGATTTGGTTTGGCTTTCATCCACTTTGCGCAGCATGTCGTTGCCGCCGAGACACACAATCATCAGCTTCGGTTTGTGTTCGTCGATCACGTCCTGCACGCGCGCGAGCCCGCCTTCGGTGACTTCGCCGGGCACGCCGGCGCGCACGACCTGGCGCCCGATCAGTTGCCCCAACACAACCGGATAACTGTCCGCTTCCGCAGCGCCGGTGCCAAACGTCAGGCTGTCGCCAAACGCGACGATCACATCCGACGGCGCGAGCTTGCCTGTCTTAGGAACACCGGGGCCACAGCCGGCTGACAACAATATCCACAGCGATAAAATAATGTAACTATTTGTTTTTATTGTCATTTTTATGATCTCTTCGCAATGCGCCCACGCTTGAAATCACGCACGATCTCGCGCGCCGCATTGTGCCCTGGCGCACCCGTCACGCCGCCGCCCGGATGCGTGCCGGCACTACACATATACAAGCCCGCGATCGGCCCGCGATACGCGCCATGCCCCAACAACGGACGCGCGCTCCACAATTGATCGAGCGTCAGCGCGCCGTGAAAAATATCGCCGCCAATCAAGCCAAAGCGTTTTTCAAGATCCAGCGGCGACAGCACCATACGTCCCAGCACGCTGGCCTTGAAGTTGGGCGCGTACTGATTCACCGTGTCGATCACCAGATCGGCGGCGGGTTCTTTAATCTCATTCCAGTCCAGATCATTCGGCAATACCGGATTGAAATGCTGGCAAAACAAACTGGCCACATGCTGTCCCGGCGGCGCCAGCGAGTCATCCACCGTGGAGGGAATCAACATCTCCACCACCGGCTTGCGCGAGCAACCCAACGTGCGCGCATCGAAATACGCCTGCTCCATGTAGTTGAGCGACGGCGCGATGATAATGCCCGACTTGTGATGGTCGCGTGCCTGCTTGCCCGGCAGCGCGCTGAAATCCGGTAATTCCGACAACGCGACGTTCATGCGAAACGTGCCCGACGCGCATTTGTAATTGCGCATGCGTTGCAGAAAATCACTGTCCAGCGCATGCGGCGCAATGAGTTTGGTGTAGAGCAGTTTCGGATTGACGCCCGACACCACGCAGCGCCCTTCGATCACGCGCCCATCGGTCAGCTGCACACCCTGGACACCGCGCATATCGACACAGACGTTTGCGACTTCACAGCCGGTGATGATTTCCACGCCGCGCGCTTCGGCCTCTTTGCGCATCGCCTGCGTGATGGCGCCCATGCCGCCGATGGCATGGCCCCATGCGCCGCGATGGCCGTTGACCTCGCCGATCACATGATGCAACAACACGTACGCCGAGCCCGGCGTATACGGACTGGCGAAGTGGCCGACAATGGCATCGAAACCAAATGCCGCCTTGATGGGGTCGGATTCGAACCACGCGTCGAGCACGTCGCCCGCACTCTTGGTAAAAAAATCCAGCACGTCGCGGCGCGCAACCATGTCGAGCTTTTTCAGGCGCTTGCCGATTTTCAGCGCGCTCATGAAATCCGCGGCCCCGCCACCCACGTTCGGCGGCGTTTCCAGCAACATTTCGCGCACCACATCGGCGGCACGCTCCAGCATGGCGTAATACTGCGGCAGCCGTTCGGCGTCGCGCCTGGAAAAGCGCGACACCTCGGCCTGCGTTTCCGC
>JBEBHE010000534.1:0-1573 GCA_040081205.1 Burkholderiales bacterium
ATTCCCGCCTGCGCGGGAACGACAGTGTTGGGTTATCACGTTCTCAGTGATTGCAAAATCGTTGCCCACCGAGCCGCTAATAATTCATCACTTTATTTTGATGCCCGTCGCCGCCACCACCTTGGCCCATTTTTGCAGATCGGTCGCCATCGCCGCGCCGAATTCTTCCGGCGTGCCGGTGCGTGGATCGGCGCCTTCGTTGGACAGTTGCTTGCGTGAGTCGGGCGCCTGCAGATAATCGTTGATCGCCTTATTAAGGCGCGCCACCACCGGCTGCGGTATGCCGACGGGGCCGATCACGCCGTACCAGCCGCTCACTTCGTAACCGGTGATGCCGGCTTCGTCGATGGTCGGCACATCGGGCAGCGCGCCCGCGCGCCGTTTGGTGGTCACCCCCAGCGGCACCAGTTTACCCGAGCGGATATGCGCGACGGACGACGGAATGGACGGAAACAAAAACTGGATATGGCCACCCATCAGATCCACCAGCGCCAGCGATTGCCCTTTGTAAGGCACATGCACGTAATCCACCTTGGTCATTACCTTGAAGAGTTCGCCCGACATGTGACTGGGCGAACCGACGCTCGACGAACCGTAGCTCAGCTGCCCCGGCCGCGCGCGCGCGAGGGCAGCGAACTGTTTCACCGTGCGCGCAGGTAGCGACGGGTGAACCACCAGGACGTTGGGCACATTCGCCACAATCGCAATCGGTGAAAAATCACGCAGCGGATCAAACGGCAGCTTTTCATACACCGATGCGTTGATGACAAAGCCTTCGGGCACCATTTGTATGGTGTAGCCGTCGCGCGGCGATTTCGCCGTTAACTCACCGCCAATAATGTGATTGGCGCCGGGACGGTTTTCGACGATCACCTGCTGCTTGAAGGTGTCGGCCAGCCGCGCGCCCACCGCGCGCGCGAGTATGTCGGTGGCGCCGCCGGGTGCCACGCCGACGATCATGCGAATCGGTTTGGTCGGGAAATCCTGTTGTGCGTACGTCGTGCCCGCCGTAACAGCCAGACAGAGTACGGAAACCATCGAAATTTTCATATTAAGCGCCCCTTGGTTCCGCTCGCCCTGAGCTTGTCGAAGGGCTTTGACATGACACAGGACTACGACAAACCCAGCCTGAACGGTGTGGTGTGTTCTGAAAAAATCATTCGCGCACTCTACATCATCATAAGCCAGCCACAAACTCCTCGATCAACGGGTTGGTCTTTTGCGGAAACTCCGTCAGCGGAAAATGCCCCACACCGGGAAGCTTTATGTATTTTGATCCCGGTACGGCCTCGTGTATCTCTTTCTCATACTCCGGCGGATTACCGTGGTCATCCAGGCCGCGCAGCAACAGCAGCTTCGGTTTGAGCGTGGCGATGCGATCGCGCACATCGAAGGCATCGATGGTCTTCAGGTCATAATACTGCGACATGGGACCTACCTGTTTATGGCGCTCCATCAACTGCTCGCGCAAACCGGGTTCAACGAACTTCATGGCGTGCCGCTGAAACGCCAGCCACGCCTCATAGTCCTGCGGGTTCTGCGCCGCGCGCAGCCGCATCTCGTAGGTATCCGG
>JBEBHE010000285.1:0-6105 GCA_040081205.1 Burkholderiales bacterium
GTGCGGTTTGATCCGGTAAAAGATTTTGCCGCGATTACCCATGGCATTTCCGTGCCCAATATTTTGATTGTGCATCCATCAGTACCCGCGACTTCGGTGAAGGAATTGATCGGGCTGGGTAAAACAAAGCCGGTTAATTTTGCCTCGGCGGGTAACGGTTCATCGGGGCATCTGGCGGTGGAACAATTCAAAATGGTTTCCGGTATGCCATTAACGCACATACCGTACAAAGGCGGTGGCCCCGCATTGGCGGAATTGATCGGCGGGCAAGTGCAGGCGTTGTTCAGCCTGGCGCTGGTGGCGACGCCGCAGGTCAAAGCCAGCAAAGTGCGCGCGCTGGCCATCACCAGCGCGAAGCGCTCTCGTGTAGCGCCAGATCTGCCGACGGTGGCGGAACTTGGGTTTCCGGGCTTTGAGGTGATCGGCTGGTTCGGCTGGCTTGCTCCGGCGCGTACCTCGAATGAAATTGTCACGCGCCTGAATGCGGATATCGTGAAAGCGCTGCGCAGCACGGACACGCAGGATCGTTTGATCGCGCTCGGCTGCGAGCCGGTAGGCAACACGCCGCAGCAATTCGCGGCATTCGTGAGCTCAGAGCGTGACAAATGGGCGAAAGTCATCAGGCAGGCAGGTATCAAGCTCGACTAGACCATCGAATTCGAAAGCAAGAGCCGGAGTGCGCAGACCGGCGGCAATCGTTACAGTGCAGCCGTCATTAGATGGTTGAAAGCAACGAATATGAAAATTCCCGCCAATGCAAAAAAGCGCGCGGCTGCTATTGTGAACGATCCGCGTTGGACGGTGGTTGTTGCGCGTGACCCCGCAGCAGACGGCACATTTTTTTATGCCGTCAAAACCACCGGCGTGTATTGCCGTCCATCGTGCGCGGCTCGTCGGGCAAGGCCTGAAAACGTAAGGTTTTACGCGACGTGCGCGGATGCGGAGCGCGCGGGCTTTCGTGCGTGCAAGCGCTGCAAGCCGGGACAGCCTTCATTGATTGAGCAGCATGCGGCCATGGTGGGCAAAGTCTGCCGGCTTATTGAACGTGCAGAAACCGTGCCCAGCCTTGCCGCGTTGGCGAAACACGCAAGCATGAGCACCTATCACTTTCATCATGTGTTCAAAGCGGCGACAGGTTTGACGCCCAAAGCGTACGCAGCGGCGCATCGTGCCAGGCGGGTGCGCAGCGAACTAGGGCGCGGCGGCAAAGTGACCGACGCCATCTTCGACGCCGGCTACAACTCCAATGGACGCTTCTACGAAAAATCGAATGCGCTACTGGGTATGACCCCAACTAATTATCGCGCGGGCGGTGCGGATACGGAAATACGTTTTGCCATCGGCGAATGCTTCCTCGGTTCGATACTCGTGGCGGCCAGCGAGCGCGGCGTGTGTGCGATTCTGATGGGCGATGATCCCGATGCGCTGGCGCGCGATTTGCGGGATCGATTTCCGCGCGCGCATCTCATTGGGGGCGATAAAAAATTCGGGCAGCTGGTGGCTAAAGTCATAGGTTTCGTCGAAGCACCCGCAAAGGGCTTGAATCTGCCGCTGGATGTGCGCGGCACCGCGTTCCAGCAGCGCGTGTGGCAGGCGCTGCAAAAAATTCCGACTGGCTCAACCGCGACTTACACGCAAATTGCCAAGCGCATAGGTGCGCCGAAAGCGGTGCGTGCCGTGGCGGGGGCCTGTGCCGCAAATGCTTTGGCGGTGGTAATACCGTGCCACCGCGTGGTGCGCCATGACGGCGGGCTGGCGGGCTATCGCTGGGGTGTGGAGCGCAAGCGGGCTTTGCTCAAGCGGGAGGAGCGTTCAAAACGATAGGGCGTTAATAAACGTAGCGCATTGCGCCCGCGCTACGGATTTAATCCACTTTCGCGCCGATGTCCTTCACTACCTTGCCGTACTTCGCATACTCGGAACGAATCAATGCAGTCAATTGGTCGGGCGTGGTGATAAAGGGCTCCAGCGCGCCCGCATTGCTGAATCGCTCTTTGGTGTCGGGCTGGGCAAGCAGCTTGTTCACCTCGGTGCGCAGCCGCGTCACTATGGACTCGGGTAATCCGGCCGGCCCGCACATGGCGAGCCAGATGCTGTTGCTAAAGCCGGGGTAGAACTCGCCGATGGTGGGTAGATCGGGAAATAGCTTTGAGCGCGCCACGCTCGCGACGGCCAGCGCGCGCAGCCGGCCAGCCTTGATCTGCGGCGCGCTGGACGAGCCGGCAAATACCGCTGCCACTTCGCCGGAGACGGTGGCCGTAGCGGCAGCCGTGCCGCCCTTGTAGGGCACATGCACGAGTTTGATGCCGGCGCGCGATTTCAGCATCTCCATCGTGAGGTGGTGCTGGCTGCCATTGCCACCGGAAGCGTAATTGAGCGTCGGGTTGGAGGTGCGCGCAAACGCCACGAACTCCCTGAAATTTTTTGCCGGCAACGCAGGATTAATCGCCAGCACGAATTCGTTCGACACCAGGGTTGCAATCACCGTGAGGTCCTTGAGCGCGTCGTACGGCAGCTTCGCATACAGATGCGGATTGATCACGAGCTGGGCCTCGGCGCATACCATCAGCGTATGGCCGTCCGGCGGGGCCTTGGCGGTGGCGTCAGCGGCGATATTGCCGTTGGAGCCGGGGCGGTTTTCGACGACGACTTGCTGACCGAGCGCTTCGGCGAGCTTTTGACCCACTACGCGGGCGACGATATCCGGTGCGCCGCCGGGCAGCGTGGTCACGTTCATCTTGATCGGGCGCGAGGGATAGGGTTGCGCTTGCACGGTAGTGATCAACAGCAGGGCAAGCAAAGGCGCAGCGGCGAGGCCTATCAAAGTTATTTTCACATTTTCTCCGGATACTTCAGAGTGCTCTGAGTTTTCTGCGGACATGGACTGAGTTTCAATTCTGCTATTCAGGAACCTCAAAATTCCCCTGTCATTCCCGCGCAGGCGGGAATCTATACAATGGTGCATGTGGCAGATGTATTATGGATTCCCGCCTGCGCGGGAACGACAGGGTTGGTGTTGCAACATACAAAAGTCGGTTGAATTTGGTTACAAAAACGATGCAGCCAGTGTCAGCTCCCAGTCAGCCCCCAATAGGCCGCGCCGCAGCCATCGCCGCGTAATATTCCCATGCGCGCCCTCGTGCGGCCGCATCCGGTCCTGTCTGATCGCGCACCAGTTCGGCTTCTTCACGCGTGAAGGTGCGGATTTTTGAAGCGTCGCCGCCCGCTGCGGCCAGCATGCGCATCTGCAAGTCGGCGCTTTCTTCGAGGAAACACGCCGCCACGGTCGCTGCACGCACGTTGGAAAACGCGGTGGTAATGCCGTGCCCGCGCATCATCACAGCGGGGCGGGTGGAGAGGCTTTGCGCGACTTCGTCACCCAGTTCGCGCGAGCGGATCAGGCCAATGCGCTCGTATTCGGGCACGCCGTCCAGGAATGCGCCCCCCATGTTGTGAACCACGCGGTGCGGCTCGCCGATCTGTGTGAGCGACACGCAGGCCAGCGGATGCGCGTGGACGATGCCGTTGACCTCGGGGCGCGCGGCGTAAATGCGCGCGTGTATCCAGAATTCACTGTTCGGCTGACCGTTACCCGATAGCACTTTGCCGTCAGTGTCGATCACCAGCAGGTCGTTCTCGTCGGCGAAGGCGGGGCTGCGGCGCGTGGAAATATAGAAGGTGTTGGTTCCGGGAATGCGCGCGCTGGCGTGGCCGAACCCGGTAGACAGTCCGAAGCGCTCGATGATGCGATTGGCAAGGGCGACGTCGTGCCGGAGTTCTTTTTCTGCGGATGCCATTTGTCCTCCAGTTGATACTCGCGAATTGTAGGGCGTCAATAAGCGTAGCGCATTGCGCCGAACGTGGTTTGCAGAGTAGACATGCGGCGCAATAGGGATTGCGCTCTACGCTCGCTGGCCATTGCTTTACCCTTTAGTGCATTGTGACAGTAGCGCAAGTACTGCCGACACAACTGCCACCATGACTGCGAGCGCGGACATTCGAAAAGCCTTCCCTGCTGTTGCTAGCGAGTTTCTGGCGATATCGTTGGCTTCAGCCGCTATTCGGTTAGCTTCAGCAGAAAAATTCACTTCTTTTTCGTGCGCGCATGAACGTTGTTGTTCATCAATAACTGCTAGACGTGTTTTTAAATATGAATAATTGTCATTTTGAAAGCGGGAGCGATTTTCTCGCATGATTTCGCTAAGCAATTCTTCTCGAGACATATTATCGATAAGTTGCTGGGTGTCTTTGGAAATCATGGTGGAATTTTCTATTTAGGAGGAACCTTCGATTTCTTGCCATTCTTGTCCTCGTAGTAAGGACTATATGCCCCATTGACATCGATCCACCAGTATTCTGAAAAATCCTTGGGGCCATCCTTACACAAGCGTAGGATCATTAATTCGACTTGAGCTCTTTTTTCAAAGGTGGCGTTTGATTCGGGCCTCTTACACGCGTTGGTTGCATGGCATGCGATTCGGTGTGAAATTTCACCGCATTGTTCCAACCTTGCCTTATCTTTCTCTTGAGCCGTCACAATGGATGACGAAAAGGCCAAAATGAAGAATCCAATCAAGTTGATTTTTGCTTTAACTAGCATAGGCACCACCTCGTTGATCGTCGAAAAATGAAGACGTTACTCTTCAGACATGTTTGATGATTACCTTTCGCATGGGGCTGTTTCTATTCACCGAAATCCGTGAAATACAACTCCCGGTAATCTTTCTTTTTAGCCTTCAAACCCCCGCAACTCCTCAACCGTATTGATATTACTAAACGCGTCAGTTTCATCATCAAATAACACTTCCGCCACCTTAAGCGCCGCATACCAGGCATCAATCTTGCGCCCGCCGCTTTCCAGAAATGCGGTCAATCCCGGCAGCACTGATTTGCGGCACAGGCAGAACACCGGATGTGGCTGATCGCCGGTGCGTGCGACGGCGAGGTCGGCTTGCTGCTCGTTCAGCGCAGCGTATAAGCGCGCGATCAAATCCAGCGGCAGAAAAGGGGAGTCGCAGGGTACGGTAGCAATCAGATCGTGGGTGGCCGTGGACAGCCCGCGATGCAGGCCGGCGAGGGGGCCGGCAAAGCCGCCGATGTCGTCTGGCACGACGTGGTGGCCGAATTGGGCGTAGGTGTCGAGGTTCTGGTTGGCGTTGATCAGCACTTCATCGACCTGCGGCGTAAATCGTTCCAGCACCCATTGCACCATGGGCTTGCCGCGCAGCGGTTTCAGTCCCTTATCAACGCTGCCCATGCGACGGCCTTGTCCGCCGGCGAGGATGACGCCGGTTATTCGTGAGGTGGTCATTTCGCCAGCGTTAGGCCAACATCGTCGGCATCGTTGTCTTTAGGAAGCGTTGCTTGCCGGTGAACAGCAGATAATGCTTGTTGACCGCGCGGCCGATCATGGTGATGCCGGTTTTGACGGCGATGTCGTGGCCCATTTGGGTGAGGCCCGAGCGCGACACCAGAAACGGAATCTGCATCTGCGCGGCCTTGATTACCATTTCCGAGGTGAGCCGCCCGGTGGTGTAGAAAATCTTGTCGGAACCGTCGATGCTGTCCAGCCACATTTTGCCGGCGATAGCGTCCACCGCGTTATGGCGGCCCACGTCTTCGACGAACATGAGGATGTCGCCGTTGGCGTCAGCCAGCACGCAGCCGTGCACGGCACCGGCGCTTTTGTAGATGGTTTCGTGGCGGCGCACGGCGTCGAGCAGTGCGTAGAGTGTGGTTTCGCTTAAGCTCACGTCATTGCGTAGCTTGATGGAATCGATTTCCTCCATCAGGTCGCCAAACACTGTGCCTTGGCCGCAGCCGGTGGTGACGGTACGTTTTTTCATTTTCTGGGCGAGGTTCTTTAATCCCTTGTGCGTGTTGATTGCTACCGAGTTGGTTTCCCAGTCCACCTGCACCTCGGCAATTTCATCAACAGTACGCACCAGCCGCTGATTGCGCAGATAGCCGAGGGCGAGGGCTTCCGGCGCCTGACCGAGCGTCATCAGCGTCACGATTTCACGCTTGTCGATATAGAGCGTTAGCGGATGTTCGCCGGCGATCGGCGTCGGCGCGCTCTCGCCGCGCTCGTTAATGGCTTCCACC
>JBEBHE010000535.1:0-1562 GCA_040081205.1 Burkholderiales bacterium
AGCAAGGCTTCGGGCAATCCAGTGCGGTGCCGAATGAAAATGCCTTCAGCACGCAAAATTTTGTTGGGCATGCGGCAAAGCTCATCACTGAATTTGGCGACGGCGCTGCGCACGTCATGGGCGCAAAGAGCGGCGGGCTGGTGGCCATAGAACTCGCGCGGCTGAAACCGGGTTTGGTGAAGACCCTCACACTGGCGTCCGTGCCGCTCGCGCCACCGCAGCCGCAACAGTGGATGGCGCACATGGAGACGCGCGGCGTCAAAAGTTGGGCGCGCGACACCATGCCCCCAAGGCTCGGTAGCCGCATGCCGCCGGAAGGCTTCGAGTGGTGGGTCAATCTGATGGGATCAACGCGCATCGAAACCGCGCGTGCCTATATGCGCTGGGTCAGCAACATCGATGTGGGCGCTACGCTGCATGAGGTTAAGTGCCCGGCGCTGGTGCTGACTACGGAGTCGCCACGCCGCGCGTACAGCCGGTCGGATATGGATTTGTATCGAGAGAAATTACCGCAAGCGGAAATCGTCGCGTTGCCAGTGGATGGTTATCACGTGGGCGCTACCGACCCGGATGAATGTGCGCGGATTGCGCTGGATTTTCTGGCGCGTAAGGGCAGCGGTTAACCCGCAGACGTTTGTGCTTGCTGCGATATCGCATGTGCGATTTCGCCGAAAATGTCGCTCTTTCAGGGTCAGCTACAGTGCGCATAGCGAGCCTACAAACCAACCATTTTCGTAGCCGAAATCTCCATGACGTTTTCAGACACAAATCTGGCTACGACTTAAGTTAGCAGATGGGCAATGCCGTCGTAAACAATCAGCTTTAAAGCAATGACTATAAGAACAGTGCGAAAGGCAAGGCGAAAATAGTGCTCGTTAAGATTGCTCAATAGTCTGGCTCCAACTCGAGTACCGACAATTGCCGCCGGTATCATACAAAGCATTACAGGCCCATATTGCTCGAAACTGAAGCCGATGATTGTAAATCCGGCAATTTTTAGCAAGTTGCCGATAAACCCAAAAAAACTTAATGTACCAACGACCTGTTCCTTCGATAAGTCTTTGCGAATAACAAGCACGCCGAGTATGGGGGCAATGACGCCTACGATCATATTGAGAACACCGGTGATGAATCCAATCGGCACAAACGCCCACAGTGGAAAGTCCTTGTTTTCGAGCATTTTCAATTGCCGCGTAGCAAGTGATATGAGAACGAAACACCCAATCAGTATCTGAACGACCTGTTTCGGCAGCCCCTGAAAGACAAGCAAGCCCAAGGCTACCCCGAATGGCATGAGCGCGGCGAAGCGAATAATGATCGGCCATGCCATGTACTTGCGCAGCATCCACGCGCGCGCCGTGTTGGACGCGAGTTGTACGGCTCCATGCACCGGTATCGCGGCTGCTGGCGACATGACCTGCAACATGATTGCGATCAATGCGGTGCCGCCACCGGCCCCGACCCCCGCAGTCAAAGCCGATGTGCAAAATGCGGCTAGAGACAGCAGTGCTATTTCGATTGGCGACATGTTCTTGTCCCACTTTGAGTGTGCTTATAGCGCA
>JBEBHE010000286.1:0-6070 GCA_040081205.1 Burkholderiales bacterium
GCAACTTATGGATGCCAGGACGGATTCCGCCTGAACCTGAAAATTCGTCTATACGCCGGTCGAGCGCGCGGGATGTTGCGCTGATCCAGTACATTCCAATTCCGCATGATATAAGTAATAATATTTAAAGATATATACTATGCGTAATTTTACTATGCGCAATTTTCTGACTGGAAGCGGGGCACCTGACGGGTTGTGGTTCAAGGGAATCATCAATGAATGCGTTGTGGCTTTTGCCACCCAGTGAGTTTGGAGAATCAGACTTTGCTTTGCATCCCGAGCAGGCGCTGCTTCGTTCGCCGCTAGCCAGCATTCGACTGAGGACCGCTGTCGCGGCATCGTCATGGCGCGATCACGGATATCACAGTGCTTTCCTTAACCCAGAGCACCCCGATGCGCTGTTGAAGCGCAACTTCGCGGATAGGCGCATCTGTATTTGCGGCAAGTTCTTTGGTGACCTGGATGCCGATAAATGGTTAGCCGCATGCCGGCGTGCGAAAGACCAAGGATGCCGTCTGTTGATAGACATCTCGGATTTTCCGGCTGACAGCACACGGTTTTACGATGAAGTGCTGCAATTTTGTGATGCTGTCACGGTCAATTCGGGGCGCATGGCCGAGCTGATGGCGAGCAAGACGGCTAAGCGTTTGCACGTCATTGAAGATGCCATTCTGGGCGCGCCGCGCCGTCCGGCATTTTCACCGGGCAAGGTATTGGAACTGCTCTGGTTTGGACATCCGAGTAATCTGCCGTATCTAGAGCGATCCCTGAAAGATTTGGCGGACTTAAGTGCTCGCCAGGCATGCCGCCTTACGATCGTTACCGCTACTGGACACGGTGTCGAAGATTCAGTACGCGAACTAAACACCCGGCTTCCCGAGCACTTTCAACTGCGATTCTGTGCCTGGTCGATTGAAGCCACACGCAGCGCGTTGCGAAAATGCGACCTCGTTTTAATCCCGGGCGATCCGGCGGATCCCCGCAAGTCCGGCGTGTCGTCTAACCGCATTGCAGAAGCACTCAATGCCGGGCGTTTCCCGGTTGCGAGTCCGTTAAACAGCTATTTGCCTTTCTCAGAAGCCGCTTTTCTCGGGCAGGATCTGCGAGCGGGGATTGCGTGGGCAATGGCGAATCCCGGCGAAGTAATGATCAAAATTCGCCGCGGGCAGGCGCTTGTCGCCGAGCAACTGTCGCTGTTGAAAATCGGTGAGCGATGGCGCTCAGTGATTGCGTCCACGGCGAACGATGCTTCCACGCAAAGTGTGTCGCGCGGCAGCGCTGAAACCGAGTACGTCATTGCCAGCTGATTCGGCGCTTCCTGTTTGAGAGGAAGAATCGGGATATATAATGGCGCTTCCCGAGTGTGTTCGACAAGCGCGCTCTTTGTGATTGGAATACGGCAATCCGGGTATTGAAGGCCGGGCATGACGTGTTGGCCGTACCCTTACCGCTGTCCGACAAGACGTTGCCCATGCAAAAAAACGCCGATCCCACGGCCATTGCTGTAGTGCTGAAGCGCGCGCTGGAGCTGCATCAGGCAGGGCACGCAGCGGAGGCGCTGGACCTTCTGCACACGGTGGTGAAGCGTTACCCGAACGCAGCGCAAGCGCATCTGATTCTGGGCCAGCTACAGGCGGCATCAGGTGCCGCCGAAACGGCAGTGCAAAGCTACGACCGGGCGCTGTCGTTGCAGCCGGATTATCCCGAAGCCCACTACAGCCGCGGCAACGCGTTGCAGGAGCTGAAGCGGCACGCAGATGCGGTAGCCAGCTACGACGCTGTGCTAAAGCGAGTGCCGAACCGTCCCGAAGTGCTGGCCAATCGGGGCAATGCGCTGCACGACCTGAAACGCTATGAAGCGGCGCTGAGCAGCTACGACCAAGCGCTGGCACTGATGCCCGATGTGGCGATGTTGCACAACAATCGTGGCAACACCCTGAGGGACTTAAAACGGTATGCCGAGGCGCTGGCGAGTCTGGATAAGGCGCTGGCGCTGGAACCGGGCTACGCGGATGCGCTGATCAATCGCGGCAACGTGTTGCAGGATCTGGGGCGTTATGAGGAGGCGCTGGCCGCGTTCGACAATGTGCTGGCGCGGCAACCGGAGCATCTTGCGGCGCTGAATAATCGCGGTAATGTGCTGCATGATCTGAAGCGATACGAAGCCGCAATTGCCAGTTATGACTGGGCGCTACGCGTCAATCCTGCGTATGCGGAAGCACTCAACAATCGCGGTATCGCGTTGTTAAGGCTGAGACGGCCTGACGAGGCGCTTGCCAGTTTCGATCGGGCACTTGCGCTCGACCCTGAATATGCCGAAGCCTTCAACAATACCGGCAATGCACTGCGGGATCTCAGGCGCTTCGAAGGGGCGCTCGCCAGTTTTGATCGTGCCCTTGTCATCGAGCCCGACTACCCCGAAGCGCTCTACAACCAGGGGCACGTGCTTAATGAGATGAAACAGCATGAAGCGGCTGCAGCGGCTTTTGCGCGACTACTCAAAATTGCGCCCGATAGTGATTACGCATTGGGAGACATGCTTTGTGCCCAATTGAGTTGTTGCGACTGGACAGCGTATGCGCATACGGTTGAACGCATCGCGGCAGCCGTGAGGGAGGGCAGGAAGGCAGACGATCCATTCCCGTTTCTTGCCATTTCGGAATCGGCGGCGGATCAGTTGATGTGTGCCCGCTCTTATGCCGCCGACAAATATCCTGCCCCGTCCACGCCGTTGTGGACGGGAAAACGTTACCGTCACGACAGGATACGCGTGGCCTATCTGTCGGCGGATTACCGTGAACACGCGCTTTCCTATTTGATGGCGGGATTGTTTGAACGCCATGACAGAGCGCGGTTCGAAACCATAGGCATTTCGTTCCGTCCGCAGCATGGCAGCGCTATGGCTCTGCGGATCAAGTCAGCGTTCGAATGTTTTATCGATGTTTCAGCGCGAAGCGACCGGGAAGTCGCGCAGCTACTGCACGACCTGGAAGTAGACATCGCGGTGGACTTGATGGGCTTCACCGTGGATTGCCGCACCGGAATACTGGCGCACCGCGCGGCCCCTATACAGGTAAACTATCTGGGCTATCCGGGCACGATGGGCGCAGAGTATATCGACTACATTCTTGCAGACCGGCATGTGATCCGGCCAGAGCACCACGCGTACTACACGGAAAAAGTGGTGGTTCTGCCCGACACCTACCAGGCTAACGATTCGCGGCGAAGCATCGCGCACGGCGCACCCACGCGCGCGGAATGTGGATTGCCGCCGGAAGGTTTCGTGTTCTGCTGCTTCAATAACAATTACAAAATTGCACCACCGATATTTGACATCTGGATGCGGCTGCTGCGTCAGATCGAAGGCAGCGTACTTTGGATCGTGGATGATAATCCGACCGCCGTGCGCAATTTACGCTTGGCGGCGGAACAGCGAGGCGTCGTGCCGCAGCGGTTGGTATTCGCGCCGCGGATCAAGCTCGAAGACCACCTGGCGCGGCAACGGCTGGCGGACTTGTTTCTGGACACCTTGCCGTATAACGCGCACACCACGGCGAGTGACGCGCTGTGGGCCGGTTTGCCGGTGCTGACCTGTATGGGACAGACCTTTGCTGGCCGTGTGGCGGCGAGCCTGCTGCATGCGGTGGGGTTGCCGGAACTCATAACGGGCACACTGGAAGAATACGAAGTGCTGGCGCTGAAACTGGCGCGGGATCCCGAATTACTGGCGAATATCAAATCCAAACTGGCGCGCCATCGGACGACCCATGCGCTGTTCGACACCGATCGGTTCCGGCGTCATATCGAGGCGGCGTATATCGGCATGTGGGAGCGCTACCAGCGCGGCGAACCGCCGCAAAGCTTCACGGTAGAACCCATCGCTAATCCGTAACGATAATCCCTGCGCCGATTTTGCCCATGTCCAAAAACGCCAATCCCGGAACGGTAGCCGCATCGCTGAAGCGCGCGCTGGAGCTGCATCAGGCAGGGCACGCAGCGGAGGCGCTGGACCTTCTGCACACGGTGGTGAAGCGTTACCCGAACGCAGCGCAAGCGCATCTGATTCTGGGCCAGCTACAGGCGGCATCAGGTGCCGCCGAAACGGCAGTGCAAAGCTACGACCGGGCGCTGTCGTTGCAGCCGGATTATCCCGAAGCCCACTACAGCCGCGGCAACGCGTTGCAGGAGCTGAAGCGGCACGCAGATGCGGTAGCCAGCTACGACGCTGTGCTAAAGCGAGTGCCGAACCGTCCCGAAGTGCTGGCCAATCGGGGCAATGCGCTGCACGACCTGAAACGCTATGAAGCGGCGCTGAGCAGCTACGACCAAGCGCTGGCACTGATGCCCGATGTGGCGATGTTGCACAACAATCGTGGCAACACCCTGAGGGACTTAAAACGGTATGCCGAGGCGCTGGCGAGTCTGGATAAGGCGCTGGCGCTGGAACCGGGCTACGCGGATGCGCTGATCAATCGCGGCAACGTGTTGCAGGATCTGGGGCGTTATGAGGAGGCGCTGGCCGCGTTCGACAATGTGCTGGCGCGGCAACCGGAGCATCTTGCGGCGCTGAATAATCGCGGTAATGTGCTGCGGGATTTGAGACGGCACGACGAGGCCGCCGACACGGTTGCGCAATTGCTGGCGCTTGCACCGGACTGGGATTATGCAATCGGCGTGATGTTTCAATCACGTTTATATAGTTGCGATTGGACTCACTTTGCGCAAGATGCCGAGCGTGTTATTCGTGGCGTGAGAGCCGGGAAAAAAGCGGATATCCCTTTTTCGTTTCTGGCGTTTTCGGAATCGGCGGCGGATCAATGGCGATGCGCGCAGACCTATGTTGCCGATAAATATCCGCCGTCTATCATGCCATTGTGGACAGGCGAGCGTTACCGGCATGACAGGATTCGCGTCGCGTATTTATCCGGGGATTTTCACAATCACGCGACGGCACATTTGATGGCGGGATTGTTTGAATCACACGACACCGCGCGTTTTGAGACGACGGCCATATCATTTGGACCGGACGTGGAAGATGACATGCGCGTCAGACTGCGTAAGGCTTTTGGCCAATTCATGGATGTGCGTCATCTGCGTGATCACGACGTTGCGGCATTGATGCGCGCCATGGAAATTGACATCGCGGTCGATTTGAAAGGCTTCACGGTTGATTCACGCGCGGGAATACTCGCGCACCGGCCATCACCGATACAGGTGAATTACCTGGGCTATCCGGGGACGATGGGTGCGAGTTACATCGACTACATACTTGCCGACCGGCACGTGATCCCTGAAGCGCAGCACGCGTACTACACGGAAAAAGTGGTGGTTCTGCCGGATACTTATCAGGTTAACGACGCCATGCGTGTTATTGCGCCGCACACACCGACGCGCGCCGAATGTGGCTTGCCGCCGGAAGGCTTTGTGTTCTGTTGCTTCAATAACAACTACAAAATTACGCCCTCGATCTTTGATATCTGGATGCGGCTGTTGCAACAAACGGCCGGCAGTGTACTGTGGCTGTTGGAAGACAACGTGATGGCAACGCGGAATTTGCGCGCCGAAGCGGTGCGCAGAGGCATCGCGCCACAGCGTCTGATATTTGCCCCGCGTCTGACGCTGGATGCGCATCTGGCGCGCCATCGACTGGCCGATATATTTTTGGACACCTTGCCGTACAACGCCCACACCACCGCCAGCGATGCGCTGTGGGCCGGATTGCCGGTGCTGGCATGCGCGGGCAACGCATTTGCCGGACGTGTAACCACCAGTTTGCTCAATGCGGTAGGGTTGCCGGAATTAATTACGTATGACGTGGATGCTTACGAAGCGCTGGCGCTGAAATTGGCAAGCACGCCCGCAATGCTGGCAGGGTTGCGTGAAAAGTTGCTCCAAAATCGTGCGACGTACCCATTGTTCAACACCGGCCGGTTTCGGCGTCATATCGAAGCGGCCTACCTGTCAATGTGGGAGCGTTACCAGCGTGGCGAGGTCCCTGCGAGTTTCGCGGTAGCGCCAGTGCCCTGAGGGGGTACGCAAACCCCGTCAAAATTGCCAAGCACGACAAAAT
>JBEBHE010000287.1:0-6050 GCA_040081205.1 Burkholderiales bacterium
GCGGCTGCGCATTGCGTCCATGTCGGTGACGAAAAACGTCCCTATTCCAAACTCGTGCTGGCGCTGGGCGCGGAGCAGATACGTTTGCCGATCACGGGCGACGGCGCGGGCGACATTCTCACCGTCAACGATCTCGATGACTACGCAAAATTCCGCGTGGCTGTCGAAGGCGGCAAAAGCGTCGCCATCATCGGCGCAGGCCTGATCGGCAGTGAATTCGCGAATGATCTCGCCGCCAGCGGTCACACCGTTGACGTGATCGACATCGCCGACCGGCCGCTGGGACGGCTGCTACCGCCCGAAGGCGGCGCAATGCTGAAAGACAAACTCGCCGCGCTCGGCGTGCGCTGGCATTTCGGCACCGGCGTGCAATCGGTCGATCGCAACGGCGCAGGTTTCAAAGTCGCGCTCGCGAACGGCACGGTACTCAACGCCGATGTCGTACTGTCAGCCGTCGGCCTGAAACCGCGGCTCGCCCTCGCACAAGCCGCGGGCCTCAAGGTTAATCGCGGCGTCGTGGTCAATCGCCAGATGCAGACCAGCGACCCGGATATTTACGCGCTGGGCGACTGCGTGGAAATCGAAGGCCAGGTGTTGCCGTTCATCATGCCCATCATGCACGCCGCGCGCGCACTCGGGGCCACGCTCGCGGGCACGGCCACCGACGTGAAATACCCGGCGATGCCGGTGCTGGTGAAAACGCCCGCCTGCCCGACCATCGTATCGCCGCCCGCGCCGGGCGCTGCCGGTGTATGGAAAGTCGAGCAAACGGCCGACAGCGTTAAATCGCTGTTCGTCGATGCCTCGGGAAAACTGCTGGGATTTGCGCTGAACGGCACAGCCACTGCGGAACGCGCGAAACTACTGCCGCAGTTGCCGCCGGTGCTGGCGTAACCAGCATAGCGATAGACCGTCCACCGAGGTCAGTAGCCTGTAAGAAGCGCAGCGTATTACAGGGTCAACCGTTGTCGCAGAACCCCGGATTACACTGCGTTTCATCCGGGCTACGTGTGCGAGACTTCATATCTTGTTGGGTTTGGATTCAAATTCTTTCCGTTTGCTCTCCATCCATTTACTCATTCCGTCCGCAGATTGCATGAGGCCGCTCATCTTATTCATTGCTTCCAGATGTGCTTTGTCTTCTTTTTGAAACATCTCCCGGCCATGTTTTTGGCTCATCTGAGCGATTTCCTCGAAGGTGTTTGCGTGAAATTCTAAATCGCACGCCCCGCTCAGTTCTTTGCATGTCATTGTTTTCATGTGCGTAGGTTCCTTTGTCGTGTGTTTATGTTTTGAATCAAACGAAAACGCAGGTGACGCCTAGCTCCGTATTCACTGGGCCGCTTTGCGATCCACATTGACAGCCTTTGGCCCGACATGCCCTACCGAACACATGAAAAAATCCTTCAATTCAGCGCAGAAGGCGATACTAATGTAACTATTTGTTTTTACAGATTTTTATCCACCCATCGCACTGAGGATAATCAGCAAGACGATGATCACCGCCAGCACGGCGAAGGTGATCTTCACCCAGCTCTTCGGATAATCACCCGATATTTTTCCGGTGTAGCCGTTCATCACCACCTGGAAATTTTTCGCGCCGAAGCGATATTGCAGCATCCACAGCGGCGTGAGGATGTGCTTGAAGGTCTGCCCGCTGTATGCCGAGCTCACACGCAGATTGCGCTGCGTGTCGCCCGGCACCGCGCGCGAGCACATCGACTGCACTTGCCGATCCATCTGCTCGCGCGATTTCTGCGCGGCGGCAACCAAATCGATCTGGTAACGCTCGACCACCCAGCCCGACAGAAACGCCGGATCGTACGGCTGCAATTCGGCTGTTGGAAACGGCTCCACCGCGCGCAGATGATTCGCCTGTATGCCGAGCGACGCCGGCACCAGTTCGTCGTCGAAGAAATGATCGATGCTGCCGCGCGCATATTCCCAACGCGTGCGCTGTATCTGGCGCGTCTGCCGGTTGCCCGAGCTATCCGTGTATTCCTCGGTTTCGTAGTAGTGATACCCCGCCTCGGCTTCCCAATCCGCGTTCGCCTGCGCGTCGAAGGTCCAGTACGGAATATAAATGCCTTTGACCGTGTCAGTGAGCGCGGCTTTTTTGAGTTTGCTGGGTGCGAACCAGCGCGAGCCGTACCACGTCTTGATGAGTTCGCGCGCCTTGTTGTGGTCGATTTTCATCGGCAACAGGCTTTCCGGCGAGAACGGCTCCTTCACTTCCTCGTACGGCACCAGTTGTGTCGCACCGCAAAACTCGCAGCCCTGTGATTGCCGCGCGGGATTGAACACGGAAATCGCATGGCAGCTTTGACATTTAACTTCTTTTTTCTCTGCGCCCCAGCCGCGCTTACTGTCGGGAATATTGCGCAGCGCGTTGGCTAGGTCATGTTCGACAATATCGCCGTCGGATGCGTCATCGAGCGTGCCCGGCACCACCGTGCCGCAAAAGCCGCACACCAGCGCCTGCTTGCCCGCATTCCATACCGCTTCGCCGCCGCACGCGGGGCAGGTGTGTTTGGCGCGCGCCTTGATCTCTGATGGATTGTCCGCGCGCGCTTCCGGCGCGGCTGGCGCCGGCGCACTACCCCAGGTTTCCGCCATTGCCGGTTCCTTTAGCTCTTCAGGAATTCATCAACCGCCGCGCGCGTGATGCGATACGTGCTGCCGATTTTTTTGCCTTTCAGATCGCCTGCTTCCAGCGTGGCCAGCACATCCGCCTCTGAAACGCCGAGCAGCTTCGCCACTTCCGGCACGCCCATCAGATCAGGCATCGCGGACGCCGATGCCGCAACCGGGCCAGCCGTCGCCACGCCCACACCAGGCGCCACCGCCGGTGTGCCCTGCGCGCCCAGCATGCCGCCGGGTTGATTCATCATCTGCTGCGCCATCGCGAAACCCATCGCCATCTCGGCAGCCTGACCGCCCATGCCACCGCCCTGCCCTTTGCCCAGGCCTTCGGCCATCTGGAATTTCACGTAATCATTCAAGTTGCCGATCGCCCCCATGCTCGAACGCTTGTCGATAGCCGCTTCGACTTCGGGCGGCACCGAGACGTTTTCGACCAGAAAGCTGGCGATCTCCAAACCGTACTTGGGACCGATAGCCGGGTTGATAAGGTTCAGCAGCGCTTCGCCCAATTCGGTATAACGCGTCGCCATATCGAGCGCAGGCACGCCGGAACTCGCCATCGCGTCGCTGAACACGCTGACCATGCGCGAACGCATGGTGTCGGCGAATTCATCCAGATGAAAATGGAAATCGCTGCCGGCAACTTCTTTCAGGAATATTTTTGGATCGACAATCTTGAAATCATAAGTGCCGAACGCACGCAGACGCACGATGCCGAAATCCTTGTCGCGCAGCATTACCGGGTTGGCGGTACCCCATTTGTTGCCGGTGAACAAACGCGTGGTAACGTAATACACGTCGGCCTTGAACGGCGATTCAAAACCGTACTTCCAGCTTTTGAGCTTGGTCAGTACCGGAATATTGTCGGTGGTCAGCGTGTGTTTACCCGGTTTGAAGGTGTCGCCAAACTCGCCCACGTAAACAAACTGCGCCACCTGCGATTCGCGCACGATGAGCTGCGCGCCGTTCTTGATCGCTTTGTCGTCGTCGGGAAAGCGATATGAAAGTGTGTCGCGCGAATCATCCGTCCACTCGATCACATCCAGCAGTTCGCCTTTAATAAAATCCATCAACGCCATGTGGTTCTCCTTAGCAAAGGAAATAATTCGTGGGAAACACTGCCTGTTGCCGCCAGTTTAACCCAAGGCTTCGTCGCTTGCATGCGGCGGCACGACGACGCATTCACCTAGTGATCGAAATGAAAATGTAACATTGTCCGTCCAGCCCGCTGGGTGGATTGCACTTTATCGGCACTGCCGCGCAGCAGGTAGCCCGCGAGCAGCCGTTCGCCGTCGTCGTCCGCCATGATCGCGGCAGTGTCCGGTTTGCGTTCCGGCAAAGGCAGCGGCACGCCCTCGTAATTCAGCCGCACGTCGAGGTTGAACTCGTCGAAGCTCGCGACAACCTCGATGCCGCCGGGCGGGTGACCGATAACTTCAACGGCTTGCTGCAAACAGAATTTTGCGCGATTTACTACATCGTGCCGCGCCGCCCAGCGCGCACCATGCTCCGACATAAACTGCTCGACGGCATCGCGCGCATCTGCGCCTGCGGCGAGTTGCAGCGTCTCTCGTTCGCGTATCCCGATGCGCATCACCAGATTCAGCACCACGGCACAGGTAGTGCCGAGCACCAGCGAGTTGCCGAACACCGGCTGCAACGTATCCGGCAACGTGGCAAACGCGTCGCGATAGACATCCGCCATTACCGCCATGGCAAACGACAGGCCAATCACCACCATGCGGCGTTGATCAAGCATGCGCGCGGTGATCATCTGCAAACCGTTGGTCAGCACAAACATTGATGTGAATATCAACATCGCCGCCATCACCGGCGCGGTGGTCGCCATCAGGAAATATACCGCCCATGGCACGAACGCCAGCACCGCAAACAGCGCGCCTATGGCGTATCCGAGCGAGCGGCTTGTCACGCCAGTAGCCTGCGACAAACCGATGGATGACGTGGAACTGATCAAGCCGGGGCTGCCGATAAGTCCGCACAAAATGGCTGTGAGTCCGCTCCCCGCCAGCCCGCCGGACAAGGACCTGAAACTCGGCCGCACCCAGTTCGTATCGTTCATGCGCTGCGCCGTGGACACATTGCCCATCAGCAAAACGGTAGTGGCTACCGCCGCAATCACAAATGGCGCCAGCAGCGACAGGTCGAATCGCCATTCGACGTGCGCGGCCGACGGCACTTTTAACAATGGAAATCCCTCGGCCGGCAGCGGCGTCAAAAAATCAATGCCCGCCAGTTTGCATGCGATCATGCCGAAGGCTGCGCCGATAAGGCTGCTGAACATTTTTGGATAACCGCGCGTCCACGTGTTCAGTCCGATCATAATCGCCAGCGTAAGCAGCGTGATGCTCACATAATCGACGCGAATGCCGCCCGCGGCACCCAATCCAAGGCCGTAACGTGTGCCAAGCACCGCGAGCGATAACCCGGTAATCGCAACAACAATGCCGGCGATCTCCGGCGGCAACAGCGCGCGCAAGCGCGGCAGAACCGGCGCAATACATAACTGCACGACACCGGCCACCATCGTCATGCCAAATGCCGCAGCCAGTCCACCGTGATGCAGCGCGTACAGCGACGGGCCCAGATAAATCAGCGAGAAGCCTGCCGGACAAAGATAGCCAGAGCCGACCCAGCGCGTGCGCATGGTCATCAGCACCGTGCCAACGCCCACAGCGATCATCGACAAGGCGACAAGGTCGAGTAATTGCGACGCGGAAAGTTTGGCTTCTGTTGCGAGAATAACCGGATACACCAGCAACGTACTGATGACTGCCGCATGCTGCACCGTGCTGAAACCGAGCACCGCCAACGGCGGCGTCTCGTTAACGTCGTAGATGAGTCCAGTGGGACGCGCCATGATGTTGTTTGCTATTCTGTGGCCGGATCGGTGATTGCGAATGCCAATACACAATAAGTGGCTGTTTTTATTAAATATTTAAAAAAATTACCTACGATCGGCGCACCAGCGACAACACGCCGGCGCTCGCCAGCAGCGCTAATATCACGAACGGCACGGTATAGCTCACACTCCACATCTGCACCAGCGCAAAGCCCGGCGGCACGATCACCGCCCCGAAATACGCACACGACAGCGACGCGCCGGTAGCCATTGCAACCTTGCCCGGCGGCGCGACGCGCGCCAGCTCGCCGATGTAAACGCCGTTCCATCCCAGCGTGGTTGCGCCGAACACGCTCGCCAGTACTAGTATCGCCGCATACGGCCATTGCGATGTGATTTGCGTCATCGTGATCGCGCAAACCGCGGTAACCACACCCAGTGCGATCAGCACACCGCGCGCACTTCGAAAATAATCCGCTGCGGCGCCCCACAACAATCGGCCCGTCATGCCGGAGAGCATTGCCACCGACAACACCGCGCCCGCACG
>JBEBHE010000288.1:0-6032 GCA_040081205.1 Burkholderiales bacterium
TTCCTGATGCGATGTCCGTGGTGGCAGCGCGCTTTTCCTGCATGCGTCCGAGTGCCAGTGCAAGCGCCAGCCAGGCGGCGGTGACGGGTACTGTGGCCAATGAAATGGCGCCGAGTTCCATGCCGGCGCCGCGCAAGGCCGTGAACAGCCAGCCGAATAAGGCGTCGCTGCCGCGAAATACCACGTTGTCGATGACGTTCTTGGCCTTGTATTTCTCTTCGCGATCGACCACGGTGAATAGTACCTCTCGCGCCGGATTGGAAATGGCGAAGTTGGCCGCGCGCTGCACGGCCTGAAACGCAATGACGACCCACAGCATCGGCGTTGCCCACAGCGCAATGAAGCCGATAACGAACACCAGCGGCAGGAAGGCCGTGGCTGGTCCCGCACCAAAACGTTTGATGAGTTTGCCGGTGGCGAGAAATTGCACCACGATGGTGAGCAAGCTTACCGCCAGATCAATTCGCGCGAAGATGGCGGTGCGTTTGTTGGGATCGTCGGTTAACGCGGAAACAATATTCGCCTGCTGAAAATAAAGAAACGTGCCGGCCAGCGACAACAGGGCTACCCATAGCGCAATGCCTGCGAGATAAGGCGAGCGGGCGATCATCACAATGCCTGCGATCCAGCTTCCACCCAAAGCAGCATCGGGCGTAGAGGCAGTGGCAGCGGTAGCAATTCGTTCCGCTTTGAACGCTGCGGCAGCGGCTTCCAGCCGCATCGCGCAGAACACCGCGCATTCCAGTAGCAAGGCGGCGATGATTAACAGGTTGGCACGTCCCATCGGCACAGCGAGGCTTGCGGCGATGATCGGGCCGAGCAATGCGCCTGCCGATCCGCCAGCAGCGATAAAACCGAAAAGCCGCTTGCCTTGCTCCGATCCATAAAGATCGGCCATGAATGACCAGAAAACCGATACCGCGAACAGGTTGAATACGCTGATCCACACGAAGAACACTTGTGCGGTGATGGTTAACCCGATGCCCTGCGTCAGCAACACCCAGAAAATGATGATGTTGGCGACGAAGAAGTGATACACCATTGGAATGAAGCGTTGCCGCGGCAGCCGCGTTACCAGCGCGCCGTAAATCGGCACTACGGCGAGCATAACGAAGAATGTCGCGGTAAACAGCCACGGCAGATTCTTGATGCCGCCGGCGAGACCCATTTCATCACGCACCGGTCGCAGTACGTAATAACCTGCCAGCAGGCAGAAGAAATAGGCGAATGACCACAGCAAAGCGCGCGTTTCGCCGGGCTTGACGGCGACGACGCGCGCAAGACATTTATTGATGGTCGATTCGTTCATGCCAATTTACGCCGGACGTTTGTAGCCAAATGACGCTAGATATTTCCTGAAATCTTCTCCGACTTCCGGGTGTGATTGTCCGATTTCGAGCGTGGCCTGCAAATAGCCAAGCTTCGATCCGCAGTCGTAGCGCGTGCCGTGGTAACGGTAGGCCAGTACCTGTTGTTCGGAGAGCAGCGAGGCTATTGCGTCGGTGAGCTGAATCTCGCCGCCGGCGCCAGGGCGCGCGTTTTCGAGATGATGAAAAATGCGCGGCGGAAGGATATAGCGGCCCACCACCGCCAGCGTTGACGGTGCATTTTCCGGCTCGGGCTTTTCGATGATGGCGTCTATAGTCTCCAGACGATCGGCAAGCGGCCGCGTGGCCACGATACCGTAACTGCCAGTGTCGCTTCGCGGCACCTCTTGCACGCCCAGTACAGCGCTGTTGTAGCGGCTATGGATATCAACCATCTGCTGTGTCACCGCGCGCTCCGCAACAATCAAGTCGTCGGCAAGCAAAACGGCAAAGGGCTCATCCGCGATGGCCGGCTTTGCGCAGAGCACGGCATGGCCCAGTCCGAGCGCTTCGGTCTGCCGGATATAGATACAGTTGACGTTTTTCGGCAGGATGTTGCGAACGGTGTCGAGCAACATATGCCTGCCGCGAATTTCGAGCTCGTTCTCCAGTTCGTAGGCTTTGTCGAAGTGATCTTCAATTGCACGCTTGTTGCGGCCCGTGATGAATATCAGATCGGTCATGCCGGCAGCCACGGCCTCTTCAACCGCAAACTGAATCAGCGGTTTATCGACGATGGGCATCATCTCCTTAGGACTCGCTTTGGTCGCGGGAAGAAAACGTGTTCCCATGCCGGCTACAGGGAAGACTGCTTTGGTGATGGGTTTCATGGTTATGCGTGCCCGTTTTCCGCTTCCGGGTTAAATGTGGATGTTGGCGACTGAAATTGTAATCCGGGCGTGCGTGATGTCGCTAACGGAAATACAGAATACCACCGGATAGTTGCATTTCTGTTTACGGGCGATAGGAATGTGTCCGCCTTGCCGAAGGGCTAACCAGAACGCAGATTCTCATCCGCGCCATCATCATCAAACAAAAACGCCACCGCATGGGTGGCCATTTTTGTTTGGTGGAGGCGGCGGGAATCGAACCCGCGTCCGCAAGTCCTCCACAGTCAGGACTACATGCTTAGCCTGGTTATTTGGGTCTCGCCTCGCGCCCGCCAACCGGCAGGCTGGCGCTCAGCCAGCCGCTTCGACGGATCCACGCGGCAAAGCGGCCATACCGCGCAGAGAGGCTGATGTAAATGACACTGCACCGAATAAGCAAACTTGCGTCCACCTACCCGGCCTGACCCATCAGCAGATCAGTGCAGCGTCTAGCCGGTATTAGGCGGCTAGAGAATAACGCTCGTCGTTGGCGTGTATAAAATTTCCAGCGGATTAACAAGGTAACTGGACCTTGGCATGCCCTGTGCTGCTTTGTAACCCACGTCGAAGCCAGGTCGCCCCCAGATTCGTTTGCTGCATGAACATTATCGCATATGGAGGCGATAGCACCCAATTCAATACGCCGGCACGCGGAAATCAGAAGTTTTCAATACGGTACAGACTGGTTTTCATGGGCGAGAGGTTCTCATCCCGGCTTGGGCGCAGACCCTGTAGCGCGAGCTGCCTCTGGCGCGTGCGGGTGAACAACGCTATCCTTCTTCAATGCGCACTGCCTTATGTTTGCTATTTCACCACGATCTTGACAGGTAATTTTCAGCAGTTGAGCACCGCTGGCTGCAAACCGCTCTGATGACCTTCATTCCCGCCATGCCAAGACCTTCCATTTTAATTGCCATTGCTTTGCTGCTGCTGGTTGGTGGCTGCGCCAGATTACCTCGTACGGGGGTAACCGCCATAAAAGCACAGACGCTGAGCGAGTTGCGGGGGCATTTACTCAGTCACAAAGCTGATCTTGACGAGTTCAGATTGCGCGGTCCCTTTTCTGTCGATATTCAAAAAGACTATGCGGTAAGGTTATCGGCTGCGGAGCGAATTGACGCGGATTTGTATTTATCAGCGCCGGCTCAAAAAGCACCGCTGGTTATTGTCTTGCATGGACATGACAATTCGAAGGCGGATCACGCCTATCAGGCCATGCACATGGCCTCCTGGGGAATGCACAGCCTGGCTCTGCAATTACCCAATAATGGTCCCTGGGTCGGTAATGGCAGAACTTTGGCAAGAATCGTCGATGTCATTTACCGCCAACCGGAAATCATTGATCGGCGCATCGATGTCAGCAGGATTATTCTCGTCGGCCACTCGTTTGGCGGTTCTGCGGTGGCGGTCGCGATGGCTGAAGGTGCGCCGGCTGCAGGCGGTATCTTGCTTGATCCCGCGGGCATTGGCAGGGAATTGCCTGCATTCTTGAGCCGGATCAATAAACCGGTGATGGTGATTGGGGCTGACGAGCGGGTTGCGCAGACGCGCAACCGTGATTACTTTTATCGTTTCATTCGCAGCAGCATTGGCGAGGTTTCCATTAGAGACGCAACCCATGAGGATGCCCAGTATCCTGCTGAGTTCCCGCTGCAATTGTTCTCCAGCGAGCCGTCTCAGACGGAAGCGTTGCAAATTACCTTTGCCAGCGCATTAACTGCCGTAGCCTTTAGTATTGCCGCTACCGGAAACTTCGACTACGCGTGGGCAAGTTTTGGTGATGCTATTAAAAATGGTAGGATATTCAACGAGAAAAAAAAGTGAACGTCAGACTCCCCAATTACACGCTGGCCATTTCAACGCAATTCGCTAAGCCCATGCCGATGGTGGCTATGAAAAAAAACGGAATACGCATAGTTGCCCTGATTCTCTTGCAAACGATGTGGTTGGGAACATCGCATTCCCAAACTGCAGATCCCTCCAAATTTAAAGAGGAGGCGTCAAAACAAGAGAGCATTTATCAGAGCAAGGGTGAAAAAACCCCCGAGGGGTATGTCATTGATCGGGGGCTTATATCCTACACATTTACGTTGCCTGCCGAGTTCGATCGTTCATTGGCGAATCTTGGCCCAACGGATCGATGGCTGGATATTGGCGCAGGCAAGGGCCAGGCAGTGCTGGATTATTACGCGCCGCGATATGACGCAATGCACATGGAAGGGCGGGCGCGGCGCGGCAAAAAAGCACAGGCAGTCGCCATATCCATAGAAGACCGCAGGACATCCGATTGGGCACAAACAGCGTTAAGTCTTGAGGCGAATCAAATACAGTATTTTTTTGGAAAACGCTTGCGGGAGTATTCGCTGGAACAATTGGGGCAGTTTCAGGTCATCACCGATATGCTGGGTGGTTTTTCGTACGTCGAAAACATGTCGCTGTTTATGGAGAAGGTGTTGAGCTTTCTGGTAGTGAACGGCAGCTTTTATACCATTTTGCAGGATGTGCATTCTGAAATTGGAACGAATCGCCCCTACTATCCGGATGCGCGATACTTAACCGAGATAGTCAATGCCGATGCGTCCGAAGTAAAGGTTTGTTCCTGGCTCAAGCGTATTACCTGCGTGGAAGTCAGTTGCGAATTACGACCGGAATGGAAGCCGCCCGTTGAGGTTTATCGCATTCACAAAGTCTGCAACAACGTTGCAGTGCCTGCACTCGTGCCGATTCATTTCGAGGCTGGAACGCCTCCCGAACGGCGATTTCAGTTAAGCGCGCCGTTGCAGAAAGTGCCCGCGTTCCTGAATCAGACCGACACAGCGCGATGATTTGCGGAAGCCAGAAGCGTAAAACGAGGTGATTCGACGGGGATTACTGTCCAGTCCCGATTTGCAATCAATGTCGGCGTCTGTTGCTCTGGTTGCGAACGCGCTAAAGCTTTTTGCTTTGTGGCCGACGGCTTGCGATTCGGCTTCGGACCGGCGCCGCAGGTGACGGTTTAGCAATCACAGGCACGGGCGAGGGCGTTATGACGGCTATTGCAGTGTCCTGAGTGTCTTGCGGGCCTTCTTCTTCGATCATGGCCATGATGTCCGCGCGCATATTGGCAGGCAGGTCCAGTGTAGCCAGTCGAGCCAGTTTTGCATGCGTGTCGGGAAGGTTGTGTATGCCCACCAGATACAGCAGAAGGTCGTCGGTGCTGGAGGCTGTGCCGGGTTTATGGAAATCTCGCGGCAAGGCTGGAACGAACGGATTCGTGCCCGGGTACAGAATGCGTACCGCGAAATCACCACAGCTAAGACAAAAGGGTTCGCCGGGTTTTCGAAACAAACAATAGGGTGTTTTGTTATCCACCCATTGCGCGACGCGTTTTGGCAGTTCCTTTTGCAGCGCGCGCATTTGCGCGTCGTTGGCGAATGGCCGAATACCGTGCAGATGTTCTATCTTGAAGGCTATTCCGTTGGCGTTGATGACACTCTTCTTGATAAATTCCGAAACGATGACGCCGGCATTCGGAAATGACCATGCGACGCGCTGGTCTTCAAGTTCAACGCCGACATGGTATTCGAGGCTCTCATCCGGGTGTGTGATCAAAAAGTAATGGATGTACCCTGCTTGTCCGGGGCCGCTGGACGTCACTGCTGTGACGTTCGGCACTCGCAAATTATTCGCGGGTTTTGCGGGCGCGACGGATATCGAAGGAATTTCGGCGGCGTGGCTAGTGCCCACGAAAAAGACCAGTGCAAGTAAGGAGCGTAAGTGGCGCATACGCGGTGTATTTTGGCATAGAGATATAAGT
>JBEBHE010000536.1:0-1543 GCA_040081205.1 Burkholderiales bacterium
GATTGATCCTGCCCAAAAATATCCTGGAAATTCCGCGGCTGGGTTGTATCAATATCCATGCCTCTTTGCTGCCGCGCTGGCGCGGCGCGGCGCCGATCCAGCGCGCGATTCTGGCGGGTGACGAGAAGACCGGCATCACTATTATGCAAATGAATGAAGGATTGGACACCGGCGACATGCTGTTGCAAAAAGCCCTGTCTATCGGCACCGACGAAACCACTGCCGAACTACATGACCGGCTTGCGGCGCTCGGCGCGCAACTGGTCATCGAAGCCCTGAACACACAGCCTGCGCCCGTAAAACAGGACAACGCGCAGGCGAGCTATGCGGCAAAGCTTTCCAAGGAAGAAGCCGTCATCGATTGGCATGAAGACGCCATCGTAATTCAACGCAAGACAAGAGCTTTCAATCCGTTTCCAGGCGCCTCGTCCATGCTTGGCGGCGAGCGCGTCAAGATTTGGCGCGCGCAAATTGCCGCTTCAGGTCATGGCGCGCCCGGTGTTGTGTGTGCGTCGCCGGCCGGGCAACTGGTTGTCGCCTGTGGTCGTGGCGCACTGTCGATAGGGGAGTTGCAACGTGCCGGCGGCAAGCGCATGGCTACTGCGCAGTTTCTCGCCGGATTTCCGATAATCGCCGGCACGCGCCTCGGTAGCGCCGGCACTTGATGCGCGACGCCCAGATACTGGCCGCTGGTGTCGTTGAGCGCGTGCTCGCGGGGCACACGCTGGATCAGGAACTTGCTGCGTTGTGGCGCAATAACAGCGGGTTGAGCGGCCATCAGCGCGCCTTGCTGCAAGACCTGTGCTACGGCGTGCTGAGGCATCTGGGCACACTCGACGCGCTGTTGGCGCCGCTGCTGAATAAACCGTTGCACGACGAGCGGCTGCGGCAGTTGCTGCGCGTCGCGCTTTACCAGCTGGAATACACGCGCGCAGCGCCCCACGCCGTGGTCGATCACGCGGTTGCCGCATGTATAGCTCTGCGTGTGGCGCCGGCGAAAGGGTTGGTGAACGCGGTGTTGCGTGGGTTTCTGCGCCGTAAGTCCGAACTGCGCGCTGCGTGCGACCGCAGCGACACCGGCCGCTATTCGTATCCGCAGTGGTGGGTAGAAAAAATCCGCACGCAGTATCCGGAACATTACGCGGGCGTGCTCGAAGCCGGCAATCGTCACGCACCGCTGACGTTGCGCGTCAATACACGGCGTGTCACACGCGAGGCTTATGTCGAGCAACTTGCGCAAGCCGGCATCGCCGCCGCTGCCCTCGAGGCGCAAGCTGTTGTGCTGGAAAAACCGGTGCCAGTGGAAAAGCTGCCCGGCTTCGCGCAAGGGCTGGTCAGCGTGCAGGACGCATCGGCCCAGCGCGCTGCACCGTTGCTGGACGTTCACTATGATATGCGCGTGCTCGATGCTTGCGCTGCGCCCGGCGGCAAATCCGCGCATCTCCTGGAACTCGCCGACATCAAACTCACCGCGCTGGATGACGACGCTGAACGCTTGGAGCGCGTGCGCGCCAATCTCGACCGGCTCGGTCTTCAGGCGAAT
>JBEBHE010000289.1:0-6004 GCA_040081205.1 Burkholderiales bacterium
GAATGATGCTGTGCGATGGCATGATGTACGGCGTGATGCGCCAGTAGTATTGCCCGGGGTTATCGGTCACGTTGCGCCGTGCACCGATCAAAAGGCCGCCGGGGAAATCCGCCACTTCAAAAAACGGCATGCGGTCGTGATCGTTGTATTCGTTGCCCTTGCTGCCGACGAACAGCGGGTCGGTTTTCAGCGCCCCGCCATGCAAAAAACTCACATGGGACGAATCAATGCCGCCTTCAATCGCCTGCAAAAAATTATTTTCCTGCAAGCGTTTCGACACATAACGCTGACGCGGCGACACCTGCGTCCACTCCAGCGCGGGCGGCGCGGGTTTCAATTCCGGCGGGCCCATGTAGGTCCAGATCACGCCGCCTAATTCGATGCACGGATATGATTTCAGCTTGATGCGTTTGCACATAGGGCCCTTGCCACCATCTGCATCCGCGCCTTCGGAGGGCAGCTCGGTGCATTGACCGGTGACATCGTATTTCCAGCCGTGGTACGGGCAGCGCAGGCCGGATTCCTCATTGCGCCCGAACCACAACGACACGCCGCGATGCGCGCAGAATTCGTCGATCAGCCCGAGGCGGTTTTGCGTATCGCGAAACGCAATCAGCCGTTCGCCCAGCAATTTCACACGCACCGGCGGGCAGTCGGGTTCCGGCAATTCCCAATCGTGCAGCGCGGGCATCCAGTAGCGGCGGAATAAATCGCCCATCAGCGTGCCGGAGCCGGTTTGGGTGAGCGTATCGTTTTCCTGCTGGGTCATCATGGTGCGGCGCCCCTGTGTGTTTCCTGATGCACCATTTTATACCGATAATCGCGCTACATTACGGGTTGGAACGGTCCTGAAGAACGCTGCGACCGAATGTTGAGAGGGAATTGCGCAATGCAAAAAGTACTGGCCGCCGTCAGAGTTGGCCCCAGCAAAACCGAAATCCGCGAATACCCGATGCCGGATATACCGGAAGACGCTGCGCTGCTGAAAATGGAAGTCGCGGGCATCTGCGGCACGGATGTGAAGCTCTACGCGCATCCGCCGAACGACAAGCACACCATCATGGGCCACGAGAACATTGGTTATATCGCCAAGGCCGGACGCGAGTTCTCGCGGCGCAAGGGTTTCAAAGAGGGCGATCTGGTGTTCGTCGAACATTACGTGTCGTGCGGCCAGTGCGAGTGGTGCCACGCCGGGCAATACCGTCATTGCGAGAACACCAACTGGCGCACCAATCCCGATGCGATTCGCTACGGCTACACGCCGGCGGAAAAAGCGCCGTATCTGTGGGGCGGCTTCGCGCAGTATGTATATCTGCCGTGGAACGCGGTGGTGCATCACGTGCCGAAAGGTGTAACACCCGAGTTAGCGGGACTGGTGACACCGATGGCCAACGGCGTCGAATGGTCGCTGATGGATGGCGGCGTGGGCTACAACTCGACGGTGCTGATCCAGGGGCCGGGGCAGCAGGGGCTGTCGCAAACGGTGGTCTGCAAGCAGGCCGGCGCTTCACTGGTGATCGTCACCGGCACCTCGAAAGATGCCGCGCGGCTGGAAGTCGCCAAGGCGCTGGGCGCTGATCACGTGATCAATGTCGATGAGGAAAACGTGCTCGGACGCATCATGGAAATCACCAACGACCGCGGTGTGGATGTTGCGCTCGACTGCACGGCCGGTGCGGGCACCAAGCCGATGTTGCTTGCCATCGACGCGCTAAAGCGCAAGGCCGGCGTGCTGGTGGCGCAGGGTGAACTGGCGACGTTTCCAAATTTCCCGCTCGAAAAATTCACCGTCAAATTCATTACCATGCACAGCGCGCGCGGCCACAGCTATCAGGCCTGCGAACTGGCGCTGCAACAAATTGCGTCAAAGCGCTTTCCGTTGGAGAAAATCACCACCCATCGGTTTGGGCTGAAGGATGTGGATTTGGCGATCAGGTCAGTGGGGAATCAGGGCTTGCCGGGGGTTATTCATGCTTCGCTGATGCCGTGGGAGTAAATGGTCGGCCAGCTTGCTTGGTAGGTTGTAAGTTATTTGTTGGTATTTTATTTGGACAAAAAATGAATACACCTTGAAATGTCAACAAGCGTATTGGGATGCTAGTTGGCCTTTAAATGAAAAACTATTTGGATTTTTCCACGGAGCACCATGCGCAATCTTGAAGTCCTTGCCCGATCCATGAAGCTTGCAATTGAAATTGATGGGTTCGAGCCGTCGGTTACTTACCGATGCGACAAATGTAGTAACAAGAAAGAGAGTGAAGTACGCCACCCTAAGGCCACGTTTCGTGTCATCGATGCGGCTATGTGGAGCAAGCCATTGGGCGGCACACCTTTTTTGTATCTCCTAACAGCTGTTCATCCTAAAGCCCAGAAAGAGGCGCCACGCTACGTGGGAATTGCAAAGGCTAGTTGCCTGATGCGTCGCTGGACACGAATGCCAGATAGTGAGCGACACAACTTTCCTGATGGAACACTGATCCATCACATGGCTGCTACTGTTCCCCGCCTCGGGCGCGATTTCTCTGACCCGGGCTTTCGCGAGATTTCAGGCCTTTTTCGGTTATACACGGCCACAGTGCGAGATATAATTTTCCGTCTATCAAAGATAGAAGGGCACGAGTGGCCTTTGCCAACTGCGATGCCCAATGGACTTAGCGCGGAATATTCATCCGTTGAAAACTTCGAAACTCACACTGTTGCTGAAATGTACAAGGTTGGCTTAGTCCCGTGGAACGACACGCGCGGGTTGACCGCAGCCCCGAGTTCCTTGGTATTGGCGAGGAATCTGGCTTTTAGTGTGGGCTGACACGCTGAAGCGAGCGTAGCCCGTAAGGAGCGCAGCGTATTACGGGATCGTTACTTCCACTCACCAAATTCTTCCCCTTGCTAAACACACACCCAATCCACTGGAAGCACACCGATTTCATGTGGCGATGTAGTGTCGAAATCTCCAGCCTGTTCCCCGTAATACGCTGCGCTCCTTACGGGCTACGCTAGCTCGTTGCTATAAAGGCTTATGCGTAATCCCCTGAGCAAAGCGCTGTGGTCGATCTGTCTTGCCGTGCTGGGAGTCGGGCTGGTTCTGCTTGCCAATGTCCTCCACGGCCAGGCCGGTAAAACAATTCCCACTATTATCGGCATCGTCGGCATGGCCTTGGCCGTGATCTGCCTCTTCATGTTTCTGTGGGCGCTCTTCTCAGCCATCGGCTACGCACGCCTGAAGTCAGGCAACGGGCTGATCACCCGCTGGCATGTCACCGCCGGTGATTGGGACCGCTTCCGCGCTTTCGACAAGATTCGCACGGCCGAGCACTCATGGCTGCGAAACGACATGCACATCCGGGAACAAACACCACCGCAGGGCGTGGATGTCATCGTGGGCCGCGGCAACATCATCGTCGATGGTTCCTATCACAGCATCACGGGTCTGGACTTTCAAGGTCGTGAGATCAACTGGCTCAACGCGCCGGCCGATCCCGAATGCATCGAATTTCCCAAGACCTATTCCCGCAGAGGCGGCGCGGATTACTATACCCTGCGCGTGCCGGTACCCGCTTCCGCGCGTGCCGAAGGTGTGCGCGTATTCGAGCACTATCATCCCAAGGCAAATCCGGTCCTTAATCCCACCCCGGCACGTTTGCGGCGCGATGGCGTCGTCACACTCGTGCTCAGTCTGTTCGTCGTCGTGGTTTGTGGCGCATTGCTCGCGCTGGTTCTGGGCGCTCCGATTCCGGCGTTTCTCGTGCCGGACTCCATGCGAATTGAGAAACCGCCCGATAACGAAGCGGTATCCATCGTCGGATCTGTTGTTCTTCTTGGTTTTTTCATAGTCACCGGCCTTGTCGGTTCCATCACGGGACTATGGCTGATTATTTTCCGCAAGCGCCACGGGATGTTGACAAAGATAATGTGGGCCATGCTGTGGCTTTTTTTTATCGGTGGAACCCTTCTCCAACTCGTCTATCTATGGATCAAGCCGGCGTAGCCCGGAAAAAGGCCGCTAGCCGTATTCCGGGAACCCTATAGATGCAGCGAACGTAGGGTGGGCACGTTTTTTGTGCCCACGCGGTGTGGTTCAGTTTCGACGGCGTGGGCAAAACAAAAAACCTTTTGCCCATCCTACAAAATGAATTTCAGGCATTTGCTTTATTGCAATAAAAATACTCACTCCGCCTTCAACCCCGCCGCCTTGACCACCTTCGCATACTTCTCCAGATCGGCACGGTTCTGCGCCGTGTATTCTTCCGGCGTGCTGCCCACCGGATCAATGCCTAGCGTGGTGTATCGCTGTACCACATCGCGGTGCTTCACCGCCTGCGCGATTTCCTTCGACAGCAGATTCACCAACGAGCGTGGCGTGCCGCTGGGCGCGAGTATGCCGATCACCGGCGGATAGTCGAAATCCTTGAGGCCGGTGACTTCGCCGACGGTCGGCACTTCGGGCGCTTGAGCGGCGCGTTTGGCGGTGTTGACCGCGAGCAGCTTGACGCGGCCGGCGGCGCGGTGCGGCAGGATCGCGGGCAGCGCGGACATGGCGATCGCGACTTCGCCGCTCAGCAACGCGGGTATGGATTGCCCGGTGCCTTTATACGGCACATGCACGAGGCCGAGTTTCAGCGGGCTGTTCAGCGCTTCGACGGTGAGATGATGCAGGCTGCCAATGCCGCCGGAGCCGTAACGCAGCGCGCCGGGCTTGGCCTTGGCGAGCGCGATCAGTTCGTTCAGCGTGTTGGCGGGCACCGAGGAATTCACGGCAATAAACTGCGCGGAAGTGCCCATGATGCTCACCGCGGTGAAATCCTTCACCGGATCGTACGGCAGCCTGGCGTAGAGCGCGGGGTTGATCGCGGTCTGGCCGACGTCGGCCACCATCAGCGTGTAACCGTCGGCGTTGGCGCGCGCCACCAGCTCACACGCGCCGATGCCGCCCGCGCCGGGACGGTTGTCGATGACGAATTGCTGCTTGAGCGTTTCGGTGAGCCGCGCCGCGACCAGCCGCGTCATGGTGTCGGGCAGCCCGCCGGCGGCGTACGGGATGACCACACGCACGGGTTTGGTGGGGTAGGTTTGCGCCACCACGTGCGTGGCCAGCAACGGCACTGTTGTGGCGAACCACGCGGCGAGTAAAGACGTGATCCGGATTTTGGTTATCATGGTCAAGCACTCCTCCTCGAAGCGTCCAGTATAATCACTCGCGTGATCCTTCGTGATGCGCAACTGTAAAAAAGTCAGGGTAAATTCGCATGAGCAATCTGAGTCCTTACCGTAAATCCTATTTCGATACGCAGCCGGATTACCTGTATCCGGCCTATCGCTCCACGGTCAAACGCGCACCGGCCCAACCGCTGGTGCAGATGCCGCAAACGCTGTCGGAGATTACCGGCCCGCTGTTTGCCGCGCGCGACGTGAAGGCGTCTGATGCCGATCTCACCGCGCAGCACGCCGGCGCGCCGCTGGGCGAGCGCATGTTTGTCACAGGACGCGTGCTCGACGAAAACGGCAAGCCCATGCCGAATACGCTGATTGAAATGTGGCAGGCCAATGCGGCGGGACGCTATAAGCATATTGTTGATGACCACGACGCGCCGATGGATCCCAATTTCACCGGCTTTGGCCGCGCAGTAACGGATGCGAACGGGCACTACCGGTTTAAAACCATCAAGCCCGGCGCCTATCCGTGGCGCAATCATTACAACGCATGGCGTCCTGCGCATCTGCATTTTTCATTGTTCGGGCAAGGCTTCGCGCAGCGGTTGGTGACACAGATGTATTTTCCGGGCGATCCGTTGCTGGAGTTCGACCCGATGTATATGAGCGTGCCCAACGAGCGCGCGCGCCAGCGGCTGGTGTCGAGCTTTGATTGGGAGAATACCGTGCCCGAATACGCGATTGCCTATCGCTTCGACATTATCCTTCGCGGACGCGACGCCACGCCGATGGAAGCAACGAAAGTGAGCAAGCGATGAGCCTGTTATTGACGGCGGCGCAGACCGTCGGCCCGTAT
>JBEBHE010000290.1:0-6001 GCA_040081205.1 Burkholderiales bacterium
GAGGAAATTAGCCGGAACATGGCGATGCTGGGTATATCGTCGGTTGCTGAAATGACACGCGAATTTCTTGTTCCGAGCCGAGGGCCGATCTAGGTTATTACGAGACGCTGTCAATAGCGCGGGTGAATGAGATATTTATCACAAAATAATTTAATTAAAACAAATAGTTATGTTATTTTATGTCTAATCTATTACGTTGCAGTAACTGCTATATACGCTTAGGCTCTTTTGATGATTTAGTCCCGTCAATAAGTGTTTCAGCTCGACCAATAAGAGCGGGTAATATTCGTTCGCTTGCTCCTGCTGCCATGCAAAGAAAGTACCTAGCGGCATCGCGCACATCTGCCGCGTTAGAAAGAGCACCTTTTAATACAATTTGCGATTCAAAAGCGAAGTAAGCAAGAATCGCTGCCCCGGCCCCGATGGCGGCACGAGCAAAAGCTTCGGTGCGTAATCCTTGACGGCCAGATTGCGGCTCCAGTGCAAGCTCACGTGTACGCGCCATTGCCGAAACAAAAGCGCCAAACACACCCGCCACTACTGCCTGCGCAATGCTTTGGAGTGACTGTGCGTAGTCGGTTCCAATACGGAGGGACTCACTAAAAAAAATTGCCACCCCGAGTACTCCTATGCAAACCGTAAGCGCAATAGCAAACTGCGAAAAAAAATAACCGCGACAGATATGATCTTTTTCGATCAATATTTGGTACTCAGCCATTGCTTGAACTTTTTCACATTCAGTATGCCCTACGCCGTTGAGTACCATAGCCATTGATTCTGCTATCAGGGAGCGGATCCCCTTGGCTTTTTCCCACGCTTCGTTTTGCTTGAATTCGAGCAAACTTTTATTGCCAGGCAATGGATCGAAAAAAAAATCCCTTATCCATCCCCATATTCTAGATCTCCGAATTACACCCAGCCGCATGTCATTGTCGGGTGAAAGCAAAAAATCGCTGGCACAAGACAAGCGGGTCACGTTAGCTTGCACTAGACTCAAAGAATCTTCGCGACTAAGGCGCTCGGTCCACCACCATTGAATATCCAGTTTATCGTCGAGATAAACGATATAACGAGTGCTCTTACGTATCAGTGTGTTGATCTTCCTTCCCATCCACGGATCATCACCTCCCTCGCGAAATTCTGACAAGCGAAGCATTACAAGCTTTCGCTTTAAAGAAATATCCTCGGGTTCATCTTTCAATTCCTTACCGGGGTTTTTTGACCTCCACAGAGAGAGACTAACCATTGCCTCAGTAAACTCTCGATCGCTGTCGCTAACACTCATCGAATCTCCCTCCTCTCAAATTAGAACCCAGTGGCAAGAAATAAAATAGCGAGTGTAGGATAGGCATGCTTTTTGTGCCCACGCATTGCAGTGAGATTCATGTTTGATAGAGTGGGCAAAACAAAGAACGTTTTGCCCACTCCACGAAAACTTCATCACCACATCACCGCGTTCCCGGCACCGCCAACGCCGGCTTGACGCAGCTCGCGCTGATCAACTTCCCTCGAGACAACGCGAGTCAGTTGGCTCCTATAAACGGCGGCACCTTCCGCTTGAACCCCGCCAGTGCCTCAGTGATCTTGAACCGCGTCGGGAACGGAAACGAGATGTGCTTCTGGATGTGTGCGTCGCGCACGTATTTCTCGATTGGCATGCCTTGCACGATGCCCATGCCGCCGAAGAGCTCGATGCCCTGTTCGGTCGCGCGTTGAACGGCGGTGCCGGTGAAGGCCATCGCCATGTATTCGTAGGGCAAGTCCGGAACACCGCCCTCCGCGATCGCCTCCGGGTGGTCCTTCAACCACGCGGCTTTCCAGATCAGGGCTCGCGCCGCTTCGAGGTTCATCGCCATATCGGCGATGGTCATGCCTACCGCCTGATGCTTGATGATGAGCTTGCCGCCGGAGGTGCGTTCCTGGCAGTATTTGATCGTTTCCTCCAGCGCCGCGCGCCCAAGGCCCAGCGTCATCGACGCGATCGTCAGGTGAGTGCCCATGTCGGTGCGGCCCTTGGGCGACGGCGGCAGGATGAAGCCTTTCGGCACCCGCACGTCGTCGAAGAAGAGCTCGCCGTTATCGCCCACGCGCCTGCCCAGCTTGGCGATCGGGCGGCGTACCAGGCCCTTGGCGTCGCCTTCGACAAGGAAGGCGCGCGGCCCGGTGGGCGTTTGCGCTCCGACGACCAGCAGCTTCGAGAGCCAGCCAACAGTCTGAAAATTCTTCGCGCCGTTGATGAGCCAAGAGCCGTCGGGCTGCTCGACCGCCCGTGTTTTGTACTTGGCAAATTCGGGCGTCTCCGTGAAGTAGTCGAAGCCGTAATCGGTGTCGGGCTCGTGGATGCACACCGTGGTGAAGAACAGCGGGTCGTTCAGAAACTTCGGCAGGAAGTAGGCCTTCTGCTCCGGCGTCATGCGAAGCTCGAACCAGTCGCGCGCGCGCCGCGCCGTGAGCATGAAGTAGTAGGCCGTACCGATTTCGCCGGCGCCCAGTTCCTCGGCAACCAGGCAGGAGGTGAGCTGGTCGGACATGCCGGATCCGCCATTTTCCTCCGAGAGCACGAAGGTGCGGAAGCCCAACTCGGAGCCTTGCTTGAGCAGGTCCCACGGTATGCGCTTCTCCCACTCCGGCTCGCGGTCGAGCGGCATCGCCTTGGGCTTAAGCTCGTTCTGCGCAAAATCGCGCGCCAATTGCTGAAATTGACGTTGCTCGTCGGACAATCGGACATCAAACATGATCACCTCGTTTTAAAATTGAACAAAAAAATTCTGTTAGTAATACACCGATCGCCCCGCCCCACCTGTCGCCACCACCAGTTCACCGCTGATGGCCCAGGACTTGTCCGACGCCAAAAACGCCGTGACATAGGCAACCTCTGTTGCATCAACCATACGGCAAATGGCGTTGCCGCGCGGCGCGTCGGGCGCGTAGGCGCGCTTCTCAGCTTCCTCTGGTGTAACACCCAGTTGCGCAGCTTGCTTGGCCAGCAGGCTCGGCGTGCGCTCGGTGCGCGTGGTGCCCGGGTGGACGCAGTTTACCGTGATGCCAAAGCGGCCCAGTTGCACCGCCAGCGTCTTGGCCATGTGTACCAGTGACGCATTGCGCGCACCACCGCTTAAGTTTCCGGCGTTACGCGCATTGGTGCCGCTGATGTTGATGATGCGGCCCCAGCCCTGTTTTTTCAGGTGGGGAATCACCGCGCGGGCGCAACGCAGTGCGCCTACGTATTTGGTATTGAAGTCGAGCAGCAACTCTTCATCGACGACGGTTTCAATGGGGCCAATGGCGTTGGTGGAACCGCCCGGCGACGAGCCGCTGTTGACCAGTATATGCAGCCCGCCAAACTGTTTGGCGGCCTCAGCGACCATGGCCTCGACCTGCTCTTTGCTCGTGACATCCGCCGTCAGCCCGATAACACGCCCGCCGGTTTCAGCACTCAGTTCTTTCGCTACTTTGTCGAGCTGATCTTTTTTGCGCGCAACAATGGCGACGTTGACGCCTTCGCGGGCGAGTTCACGCGCGATGGCTTTGCCAATGCCCTGACTGCCGCCGGTGACGATGGCATGTTTGCCTTTAAGACCCAGATCCATTTTGTATGCTCCTGAAAAGTAGAATTAATAGTGCGTCTGATTTTCGTGTGGGTCAATACCACTCCTCTCATTCCTGTGCGGGAACGACAAGGGAAAATTTTTTTCTGTTTTTTAAACTACCGCAGCAGTCGGTCGCTTCCACCCAAGCCAATCGACGAAGGCTCCCCCCATCACCCGCTCAAGGTCACGGCCCTTCAACCACGGCATCTCCTCGGTGTACATGGTCACGCATTGCCGATACGAAATAGGCATACGCGTAATGTCGGTGCCCCAGAAACAACGATCCGGCCCGAAGGCTTCGATGATCTGCTGCAAATAGCGATGGATGTTTTTATAGGGATATGACGCGCTCGAGGTGCTCGGTGCGCCCGACAGCTTGACCGCGACGTTCGGCAACCTGGCGAGCGCCAGCATGTCCGCAAGGTCGGCATAGGCCGCGTCATCCTTTACGGGGGCTCTGCCGCCGCCGCGTCCGATGTGATCGATGTGCATTTTCAAACCGGGATGCCGCGCGGCGATCTTTCCCAGCGCCGCGATATTGCTGCCGCTGGCCAGCAGTCCAATGCGCATATCCGCTTTTTCGCACGCCGCCCAGAACCAGTCGAGCGAACCGTCGGTCCACCACGATTTCTGATGCGGCTCACTGAAGGTAAACCGAAAGCCGAGCATGCCCGTGCGCTCGCGCCAATGCGCAACGATGTGCTCGCGATCGGGGCTTTGCAAATCAAAGTGTCCGAGAATACAAAACTTGTCGGGATGTTTGCGCACAGCTTCAACGGCATACGCGTTGGACGACTCCCCAAAAGCACTGGGCGGATGGATCACCGCGCAATCAACGCCCGCCGAGGCCATCTCGGCCAGCGCATCGTCAACCGAATACGTCGGAACCTGACGATGGTGAGGGCTCATCGTCCCGTTTTGCCAGATGTGTATCTGTGAATCGACTATCAGCATGGTTTCCTCTGGTGTATCACTGGTTACTGGTTATCGGTACAACGGGCCACGCGCAACAGTGATTGCGGACCCGTCCCGGCTTCACGACGTTTTTTTGTAGCCCTGCATATTCGCAAACGGCGGCTTGCGGTCGGCCTGTAAATCAACTTCGGCGCTGTTAAGACAGATCTGCAACATCGAGAAATAGCCGACCGAACCGATCATATCCACGAGGGCCCGCTCACCGAAAATGGCTCGCGCCTCGTTGAAGGTCGCATCGCTCACCACATGATTTTCAAGTATTTCCATCGCGAAGGTATAGTAAACACGCTCGTCGTCGGCTTTGAAGTGGGGCTTCCTGCCGGCAGCAAGGTCATCAATGACATCCTGCGGAACGCCGGCAGCCAGCGCCTTGTCCACATGCGCATTCCAGGAATACTGCGCATCCCAGTAGCGGGCCGTAACCAAAATGCCGAACTCGCGAAGTTTCACCGGCAACCCGCAGTCGAAGCGCATGTAGTTACTGATAGCGGATGCTTTTTCAAAAAGCTCCGGGCTGTAGATCCAAACGTTATACGGGCCCGCGATGCGATCGCGTCTGGCCGTATGTTTGTCGGCAACCTCTTTCTGTCGCGGGGTGTAGGCTTCGTAGCTCAACGTCGGAAGGCGCATATTATTTTCCTTAGTGGTTTCTCAATGGCGTACTCAGTATGGTGCACAGTTCGGTACTTAGTTCGGTATACCCCTGATGGATGAATACCCTAGCATACTCAGATTACCTTGCGATCCCGAAATCCCTGTATCTCCGCCGTGCTGTAACCGATCTCTTGCAGCACGGCATCGTTGTGTTCACCGAGTTCCGGCGCAACACCGATCTTTGCCGGCGTTTCAGAGAATTGCCACGGCGAGCCATGCACCTTCAGTTTCTTGCCGTGCTTGGGATACTCGACCTCGGTGATGTAGCCGTTGGCCAACACGTCGGGATCACTCGCTGCTTCGAGCAACGTGTTGATGGGCGCTGAAACAATATCCGCCTCGCGCAGAATCGCCACCCACTTGTCGCGTGGGCCGGTGGCGAACAGGCCATCCAGTGTTTTAAGCAGCGTTTCGCGACGCTCATCGTTTCCGATCACCACGCCCAGTTCCGCGAATCCGGCGTGCGACAGCGTGTCGTAAAAGCCGAGCGCAGTCATCGCCTGCTTCCACTTGGCCGCGCCATTCATTTGCATCACCAGCGGTTTGCCGTCGATATCGTTGAAGCTCGCGCTCAGACCCGGTCGCTCGGGCGTGCCGTTGATCCTCGCCTGACCCGTCACCGGCGCACGGTTGCGCCACATCGCGGTGGTCAGCGTCCACCCCATCAGCCGGATCTGCCCGCCCAGCAGCGAGCAATCCACTTTCTGCCCGATGCCCTGCGTGCGCGCGCAATGCAATGCAGCCAGCATGCCGCCGAACGCCAGAATAGCGCAGGTTTCATC
>JBEBHE010000035.1:0-21439 GCA_040081205.1 Burkholderiales bacterium
CTCACCGCGTTGGTGCGCGAGCTCGTCGCTGTTTAGCCCCGAAGCGCGCCTCCATGGTGCGCCATAGTGATGGCGGCTCCAATACGGTGCGAAGCGCTACGGTGAGTAGTATTTAACTATTTGTTTTAAAAGGAAATTTTTTCATTGGCATGATGATTGCATAGATGGGTACGAACAAACAGGCAGCGTAATCCAACGTTTGTCCGGCTCATTCACCAGGAGATCATCATGCTACTCATCCGCAGACAGTTTATTGCCGCAGCCGCTTTTGCATTGCTTGCGCCGATCGGACTGCAAAATGCGCAAGCGCAAGAGAAGGTAATCAAGGTTGGGACATTAAAGCTGATCCATGCCATCACGCCGCATTTCTACCAGCAGTTTGCGCCGCCCGGCTACAAGATCGAAGTGATTCCCTTTGAGAGTCCGACCGACGGCAAGAACGCCGTGGTGACAGGCACGGTGGATTTCGGCACGTTTGGTTTCGCGGCGGCGATGCTGGGTGCTGCGGCGGGCGAACCGGTGGTGATTTTCGCGCCGCAATGCAACGGCGGCATGGCGGTGGTTGCCGGTGCAAAATCGGATATCAAATCCATCAAGGATCTCAAAGGCAAGAAAGTTGCGATCTGGCCCGGCTCGACGCAGGAAGTGGTGATTCTGCAGCGCCTGAAGGCAGAGGGCATGACGATCAAGGACATCCAGTCGATTCGGCTGCCGTTCTCCGATATGGCGCCGGCGCTGGCGCGCGGTGACGTGGATGCGTATGTCGGCGCTGAGCCCGGCCCCGGCATCAGTCTGGCCAATGGCGTGGGCAAGATCGTGGAGTATCCGTACAGCACGCCGATTGGCTCGCTCAACATGGTGTGGGCGACGCGCCAGGAGATGATCGACAAAAATCCCGAGCTGGTAAAAATCATGATGGAGATGCATCGCAAGGCTACTGATTTTGCAATGGGGAATCGCGCGGAAATGGTCAAGATGACCATGCAAAAATTGGGTCAGCAACAGAAATCGATAGAAATGGCCGCGCCCAATGTGCAACTCACCTGGAAGATTGACGACGAGTTCGTCAAGCGTGCCAAGGCCTATGGTGATCTGATGCTCGAGGCAAAGCAGATTCGCGAGTTGCCGAATTACGATAAGTTCATCACCGCGAAATTCATGCCCGCGCCGGCCGTGGCGAAGAAGTAGGCGCTCCGGAGTATTACGCCATGTCTGCGATTCCGTCCGAGTTGCCGAGCCCGGCAAACACATCCGCTCCGGCTGAGCGGGTGTGGCTGTCCGAGCGGGTGCAGGGCGCCTTGTTGGCGGCGGCGTTTCCGATTGCGCTGGTGGTGCTGTGGCATTACCTGGTAGTGATGACGGGCACCAAACTGGTGCCAACGCCGTATCAGGTCGGCGTCATGATGTGGGACTTTTCTGTCGGCGGCATTCACAACGATGCCTTCAGCGGGACGATACTGACGCATCTGTTGGCGTCGATGCAGCGTGTGTACGGTGGCTTTGCGCTCGCCGTCATTATCGGCATTCCGCTCGGGCTGTTGATCGGCAAGGTCAAAATTATTCGGCAGATGCTCGATCCGACGCTGTCTCTGTTGCGGCCGATTCCCGTTACCGCGTGGTTGCCGCTGTCGATGATCTTCTTCGGACTGGGGCCACGCTCTGCGGTATTCCTCGTTTTTTTGGGCGCGTTCTATCCAATCCTGCTAAATACGATTTTCGGCGTGCGTTCGGTCGATCCGAGGCTATTCGAGGCGGCATCGATGCTGGGCTGCGATGGCTCGCGCATGTTTCGTCAGGTCGTATTGCCTGCCGCGATGCCTGGCATTTTCAACGGTCTGCGTTTGGCCCACGGATTCTCGTGGATACTGATTGTGGTCGGTGAGATGACCGGCGTCCCGACCGGGTTGGGCTCGGTGATTATGGACGGCCGCACCTTGTCGCGAACCGATCTGGTGATTACCGGCATGATTGTCATTGGCGTTGCCGGTTTCCTGACGGATCGCGCCATTGTTGGTATCAACAACTGGGTTTTGCGCTGGAGTCCGCAACATCATGGCTAGAAGACAAGATGAGTGCACCTAATTCAAGGCGCCAGTTCCTGGCGATCAATGACGTCACCAAGACGTTCCAGATCGGAGCCGATCATGTGCAGGCGCTGCGAAGCGTGAATCTCACTATCGACAAAGGCGAATTTGTTTGTCTGATCGGCGCGTCCGGCTGCGGAAAATCCACTTTACTCAGGATCATCGCGGGCTTCGAGCAGCCCAGTTCCGGGCAGATCAGTCTTTACGAAAACGCGATTACCGGACCCGGCAGCGACCGCGGCATGGTGTTTCAGGATTACGCGCTGTTTCCATGGATGACGGTACGCGAAAATATCGCGTTTGGCCCGTGTCAGAAAGGGCTGGCCAAGAAATATATTAACGAAATCACCAACGAGTATCTGAACATGGTCGGCCTTGAAAAGTTTGCCGACCGGTTTCCGATGCAACTCTCTGGTGGCATGAAACAGCGAGTCGCTATCGCGCGGGTACTCGCCAACGAGTGCGAAGTATTGTTAATGGATGAGCCGTTTGGCGCGCTCGATGCGCTGACGCGTGAAAGCCTGCAACAGGAACTGCTTGAAATCTGGGCGCGCACAAAGGTTACGGTCATTTTCGTCACCCATTCGGTGGAAGAGGCTGTGGTGCTATCCGACCGCGTGGTGGTGATGACCGCGGGGCCGGGCCGCATTGAGGTCGATATCCCCATTGAACTGGCGCGTCCGCGTGATGTATCGGCGATGGATTTTAATCAGGTGCGCCGTGACATCACGCAGCGCCTGACCAGCCACGTTGCGCGGCGGGAGTTGAAGGCGGTTGCCTGACCGTATCTCTGCGTTTAGTAGGGCGGCAGCAGGCGTCTGAAACCGTGCAGTAATACAATGACCATAAAAACGGCGTTTCGAAGCAAGAGCATGACGGGATTTATCCAGACGCTGCGGCGCTGGCTTTGATCCGCACGGCTGGCCGCAAGCCGTGCGCTGAGTTGTTCCATCCAGATCACGGTGCGCGGCCATTCGACCAGGTTGTTAAGCCACTCTGCGGGAATTCCGGATTTTCCGACGCGTGCACCGACTAATGCACCAACGATGGCGGCGGTGGTATCTGCGTCGCCGCCGAGACGAATTATCGCTGTCACTGCTGCGCGAGCCAAACGTGCAGCGCACAGGGCAGCGTGTGATACATGTAGCCGCTGACGCCCGTGGCGCAACCGATGCTGTTGGCGAACGCTGCCGCGCTCTCGCTGCGCGTAACGCTATCCGTAACCTTGCGTATCAGTGCGATAAATTCTGCGTCTTCGATTTGCTGGCTTAGCCGTGCGAGAAAATCTGCCGGCGCGATGTCGCTTTCTTGCGTGGCTGCGATATGCGCGGCAGTGGCTACGCTAAACGCGCCGTACTCCGCTTTCGAATCGGTGTGGGTAATGCGTGTTGCGGCGCGCACAAGCGTACGCATGCGCGCAGGATCATTGCCATGACAAACACCGATCAATGCCGCGCGCATCGCCGGGCCGTTGCCGGCGGAAAATACACCGCTCTTGCGTGCCGGAAAGCCCAGCCACAATTTGCAGATCGAGCGCAACGTGGCAAAACCGATGCCCGCAGGCAACCCCAGCAGCCAGAAGCGCAGCCGCCACGCAAAATTGGCGCTGAATGTTTGTTCCAGTGTCGTGAGATTGCCGTGGCCTGCAACGATCAGGCTTTGCGCCAGCATGCAGGTGTGTTCGGTATCGTCCGACGTCATACCTTTGCCGAACGGAAGCAGCTTATGGCTGTCGAGTGTGCGAAACATTTTGGCCTGCCGGCGGCGGCTTAAGCCTTCGCAGGCGAGTCCTAGGGCGTCGCCCGCGGCGGTGCCGAGCAGGCAGCCGGTGATCGCGTGTTCTTGGGCAGGTGTCATGGCCGGGATCATGGCGTGAGCGTGTCGTGGTGCCAGTATATAAGCTACTCCGCCGTGGCGCCCGAGGCCTTGATGACCCTCATCCAGCGCGCAGCATCGGTGCGGATGAACGCGCCAAATTGATCCAGCGTGAGGCTGCCTGGTTCCGCGCCTTCGGTGGAAAGCCGCGTGCGCACCTCGGGCGATTCCAGCCAGCGCACCACCTCGGTGTTGAGGCGGGTAGTGATGTCTTTCGGCAACGCTGCCGGACCGAACAGCGCGAACCATTGCTGTGAATCAAAGCCGGGCATGCCCGCTTCATTCATGGTTGGCAATTGCGGCACGGCGGGATGGCGCTGCGGGGACGTAACCGCCAGTGCGTAGATACGCCCGGATTTAATTTGCGGCAGCGTCACCGCGACCGTGGAAAACGACAGATCGACTTGTCCGCCTACCAGCGCGATCACGCTCGGCGCAGAGCCTTTAAACGGAATGTGCGTCATACGCGCGCCGGTCATGCTTTTGAACAATTCCGCCGTCAGGTGCGGCGGTGAGCCGTTGCCGCCGGAGCCGTAACTCAGACGATCCGGCTGTGCTTTGGCGAGCGCGACGAGTTCCCTCACGTTTTTCGCCGGTACCGAAGGATGCAGCACCAACACCAGCGGCGACGACGCAATGAACGCAATCGGCGCCAGATCGCGTATCGGCTCATAGCTCAATCTCGCGTACAAGCCGGGATTGATGACTATCGGTCCCGCAGAGGAAAGGAGCAGCGTGTGGCCATCCGGCGCGGCACGCACCGTCATTTCGGTGCCGATGTTGCCCGCTGCGCCGAGGCGATTTTCAACCACAACGGATTGCTTGAAGGCTTCGGCCAAACGTTGCGCCACCATGCGCGCGATCAAATCGGAAACACCGCCTGCGGTTTGACCGACGATAATACGAATGGGTTTGGCGGGGTAGTTTTGGGCGATGCTTGTAGAAGCCATCACGATGAAGCATGCCGTGGCAGGGAGCGCGAACGTGAGAAATGAGCCGATGGGAATTTGCGATATTGACATGGGTGAATTCTAAAGCTTTGCAGCGCGCATGAAGGTTGCCGAATTAAAAAAGCAAAAAGCCCCGAAGCTTTCGCTCCGGGGCTTTTTATTGTTGCTGAGTAACGCTTACTTCTTTGCTTTTTTCACCACCGGCGCAGCGCGCTTGGCAGCGGCTTCGAGGTTGGTTTTGGCGGTGTCGTTGAACTGCTTGGCGGCCTTGGAAATATTTTCGTAGGCGGCATTGCCGGTCACCAGCGCCGATTTCAACGCGGTGATACCCATTTCCGACCCGGCGGGCGCGGTTTCCGCGAACTTGTCGAGCGCAACCACAACCTGCTTGTTGAACGCGGCGAATTGCTGTTCGATCAGCTTGCCGAATTCGGCTTGCGTTTCAGTGGCAACGTCGTACACGCTCTTCACGTAGTCGGTGGCTTTTTCGAACGCCGGTTGCGCGACAGTATCTTTCACATCGGCGAACTGTTGCAGATCTTTCACGGTCGCCAGCGTTTTGGCGCCATCCACACCGTCGGCCAGCGCGGCTTTGGCGGCATTCAGTTGAATTTCGATCAGACGCTCGGCACCGCCGAAAGCGACATTGGCGAAGCGGGCAGCAACTTCGAGGTTGGCTTTGTTCAGTGCGGCAAATTGCTCATTGGCTTGATACATTTAAATCTCCTTTAATTACAATTAGTTAATAAACTTTTGATATTTCTATCGCAGCTTTAACTAATTTTTGCTGCGATGCACAATTCAAATTATAAGGGCGAGAAATAGGAAGTCAAGTGTTTCTGGTAAATATTTTGTGCAGTGCCGCATATTTATCGAATCCGTCGTTTTGACTTCCGCATAGCTTGTCGATAGCATCCATGAAAATCCTTTTCAATCATAAGGCTAGGCGATTTTGCCGGCTTCCTCTTGCTGATTAAGACTCCGTGGCATCTTCCGCAGTACCGAACGCGCAATTTCCGTCCCTGAACCTGGAGCGCAATGCGGATGGTCTGCCCGTGGTACAGGTGACCGGTGCGTGGAACCTGCGCGCCATTCAGCCGGTAGCGCGTGCGCTGCGCCAGCAGCTGGCCGGCTATGCGGCAAGTGCGCAATGGGACTTGAGCGGCATTTCACGGCTCGACCATGCGGGCGCCATGATGCTATGGCAGGCGTGGGGCAAGCGGCGCGCCGACCACCTGCGGGTGCGATCTGAACACGAGGTCTTTTTCACGCATCTTCAGGCGGGCCCCGCGCTTTCGGACCGCTACATCAAACGCATAGAACGGCGGCGGCCGCTGTGGGTGGCGGGGCGTGCCATCGTTACGCTGGGTGAGCACATTATTCAGGTGCTGGTTTTGCTGGGCCAGGTGAGTCTCGCGTTTGTGGATGCCGTAAGGCATCCGTCGCGCATGCCGTGGAAGGAAATTTCCGCCAATATTTATCGCACCGGTGCGCAGGCGCTCGCCATTACCGCGCTGGTCGGGTTTTTGATCGGCGTGGTGTTGTCGTATCTGTCTTCGCAGCAGTTGAAGGCCTACGGCGCGGGCATTTTTATTGTCAATCTGCTGGGCATAGCGGTAGTGCGCGAACTGGGGCCAGTGCTGGCCGCGATACTGGTTGCGGGGCGGTCCGGTTCGGCGATGACGGCGCAGTTGGGCGTGATGCGCGTCACGGAGGAAATCGACGCCATGTCGGTGATGGGCATACCCTACACGCTGAGGCTGGTGTTGCCGCGCATTATCGCGCTGGCGATTTCGCTGCCGCTGATTGTGCTGTGGACCAACGCCATTGCTCTGGTGGGCGGCATGGTCGCCGCGCGTTATGAGCTCGACATCAGCCTGACGTATTTTATTTCGGAGTTGCCCAACGCGGTGCCGGTGGCCAACCTGTGGCTAGGGCTGGGCAAGGGCGTGGCGTTCGGCACATTGATTGCATTACTCGCCTGCCACTTTGGCCTGCGCATCGAACCGAATACCGAAAGCCTCGGCGTCGGCACCACGAATTCCGTGGTGGCGGCGATTACGGTGGTGATTATTGTCGACGCGATTTTCGCTATATTGTTTTCCAGCGTCGGGGTTCCATGATGGACAAGCTGAACAACATGACACCGGCCGCGGACTGCATCATCGAAATCCGCAACCTGTGGACGCAATTTGGTACGCAGGTCGTGCATCGCGATTTGAATCTGTGCGTGCATCGCGGCGAAGTGCTGTCGCTGGTGGGCGGCTCCGGCAGCGGCAAAAGCACGCTGCTGCGCGAAATGCTCGGATTGGAATATCCAACGCGGGGCGAGGTGCGGGTGTTCGGTGTTTCGCTGCGTGATGGCGATCCTCTTGAACTGAAGGGCATACGCAACCGCTGGGGCATGCTGTTTCAGGAAGGTGCGCTGTTTTCGGCGTTGACGGTATTTGAAAACGTGGCGTTGCCGCTGCGCGAATTAAAAACACTGGATGAAGAACTCATACACGATTTGGTGATGTTAAAGCTCGATATGGTGGGCATCGAACGCGGCCACGCTTCCAAAATGCCTTCGTCGCTGTCGGGCGGCATGGTGAAACGCATTGGGCTGGCGCGCGCGCTGTCGCTCGAACCGGAGCTGCTGTTTCTGGACGAGCCGACCGCGGGCCTCGACCCGGATCGCAGTGAGAGTTTTGCACGCTGATCGCGGACTTGAAGCGTGAACTGGGCCTTACGGTGGTGATGGTGACGCACGACCTTGATACCATCGTGTCAATCTCGGATCGCGTCGCCGTGCTGGCTGACCAAAAAATCGCCGCGCTCGGCAGCGTGGCGGAAGTGGCCGCCGTGCCGCATCCGTTTATTATTAATTTTTTCCAGGGCGAGCGTGGCAAGCGCGCGCTGGAAGGGCTGAAATTGCCGCCGGTGGCATCACACGCGCCAGTGCAACAAGAGGGGTAATTCATGGAAAGTCGCGCACACGCTATTGTTGCCGGGTTGTTTACCGTGCTGCTGGGCATCAGTGTGGTACTTGCCGCGCTGTGGTTCAGCCGCGAGAACTACGATCATGTCACTTATGTGCTCGAATCGAAGCATTCGGTATCCGGGCTCAATCCGCAAGCGCCGGTGCGGCTGCGCGGCGTGCAAATTGGCAAAGTGCAGAGCATCGAGTTCGATGATGAGAATCCGGGCTCGATACTCATCACTATTTTGGTCAAGGGTGGTTCGCGGATTACCCGGGGAACCTTTGCGCAACTCGGCGCGCAGGGGATTACCGGCACCTCGTATGTGATGCTCGAAGACGATGGCAAGCAGCCGGCGTTTCTGCCGCCGTCGACCGACAAGGCGGATCGCATCGCCGTGAAGCGTGCCTTATTCGACGAAATCGCCAACTCCGGGCAGGAAATTCTTTTTCAGGTGAGCAAAGTGGCCAAGCAGCTGGAGATGTTATTGAGCGAACCGAATCAGGTGCAACTGGTTGGCGCGATCGGATCTGTGCGCAGCATGTCGGAGCGCATTGGCGTGTTGGCGAAGTCGCTGGAACCCGGTGCAAAAGATCTGCCGGCGCTGGCCGGTGACGCGCGCAAGACGATGGCCAGCGCGGATGCGGCATTGCGCGAACTGGCGCCCGCCTTGCAGGAAGCGAAAGCCGTGCTAACCAGTGTTGATAAATTCGCGCGCGAATACGCGCAGCGCGCCGATGCGCTTGATCGCGTTGCCAAAAGCGCCGAGCAAATCGGCAATGCAACGCAAAGCGTAGCGGGTGACATCACGCCGCGCGCCAACGTGCTGCTGGAAGAAATCGCGCGCAACTCGCGCAATCTGGATCGTTTGCTTTCCGAACTCAACGAACAGCCTGCCGGCCTGGTGTTCGGGCGTTCGCCGGCACGCCCTGGCCCCGGCGAGCCGGGCTACACCGAATCCGCAAGGAGTAAATAATGCGAAATATTTTTAAGTATTTGTTTTTATTTGTTTTTTTTGCATCGGTATGCGGGTGCGCGATCGGCCCGGAAAAGCGCGACCCGCCTGTGGTGTTTGATCTCGGGCCGCAACGTAACTACGTCACAGCCAAGCCGGCCATCAATGCCACGTTGCTGATAGCGCCGGTAAGCGCAAGCCCGTGGCTCGACAGCCCGAACATCATGTATCGGCTAACGTATCGCGATGCTGGCCGCCCCGAGGCGTACGCGCAACACCGCTGGGCGATGTCGCCGGCGTTGTTGCTCACCGAACGCCTGCGTGGACGTTTCGCGGCGGCGGCACGCGGCGTAGTGGGGACGCAAGACGGCGCGCGCGCGGATTACTCGCTGCGCATCGAGCTTGAAGATTTCAGCCAGTCGTTTGATGCGGCGGAATCGAGCAAGACCAGCGTGCGGCTGCGCGCCTCGCTGATTGATGTCAACACGCGCGCGCTGCATGCGCAGCGCAGCTTCATGGTAGAGCGGCCCGCCGCACCCAATGCGCCCGGCGCCGCGCAGTCGCTGGCGTCGGCGAGTGATGCCGTGGTGGAAGAACTGGTGGCGTGGGCCGTGCAGAGTCTGAAAAAGTAAGAGGGCAACATGAGCACCATCTTTACAAAAATAATCGCACGCGAGATCCCGGCGAAAATTGTTTATGAAGACGATCTGTGTCTGGCGTTCCACGACGTCAACCCGCAGGCGCCCACGCATGTATTGCTGATTCCGAAAAAGGAAATTGCGCGTCTGGTGGACGCCACGCCGGAAGATCAGGCGCTACTCGGCCACCTGATGATTACCGCGAATAAAATCGCCCGGCAGCTCGGCGTGGGAGACGCATTTCGCCTCGCAGTGAACAATGGCGCCGACGCGGGGCAGAGTGTTTTTCATCTGCATCTGCATATTCTGGCAGGTCGCGCATTCAAGTGGCCGCCGGGGTAGCTGTCAGGCAGGCGCGGCTGGCGCGCTCTAAATCTTCCAGCGTTCGACTATTTTCCAGTCGATTTCGATACCGAATCCCGGCTCGTCGCCGAGCGTGAGTTTACCGGCTTCGAGTTTGGGCTTTTGCGTCAGCACCTGATGCCAGAACGGATCGCGTGGAATGCTGGGAAAACTTTCCACGCAGTAGCCGTGCGGCTGTGCTGCCATCAGGTGACCGTGTATTTGCGGGTCGTGGTGATAGGCGATCTGCACGCCATGTGCCAGCGCGTAGGCGGCGATGCGCAAACCTTCGGTTAAACCACCGGCGCGCGTGCAATCCCATTGCACGTAGCGGATCCCGCCCAGATCAATCTGATCGCGAACGGCATTGAGGTGAATTTCACTTTCACCGCTCGCCAGCGGCACGCGGGTGCACGCAGCGAGACGGCCCAGTCCGCGCGTGGCATCGTACCAATGCAGCGGTTCCTCGAACCAGAAAATGTCGTAGGGCTCGAATGCCTTGATCGCGCGCTCGGCATCGCGCAGCGTGTAGGCGCCGTTGGCATCAATCATCAGATGGGCTTTGTCGCCGATCGCTTTGCGCACACCGCTGATGCGCGCAATATCGCCTTCGATGTTTGCGCCGCCGCATTTCATTTTGACTGCCGTGTAGCCTTGGGCGGCGTAACCGGCCATTTCATCAATCACCGCCAGCGGCGAGCGGCCCTCTTCGTAGTAGCCGCCACTGGCGTAGGCGGGCACTTCGCGTTTGTTGCCGCCCAGCAGACGCCACATCGGCAGCTTGAGGGCTTTGCCTTTAATATCCCATAGCGCGAGATCGATACCGGCGAGTGCTGCCATGATGAACACGCGTTTGTTCTGATCGAAGAGCGGGCGCGTGACGTCGGTTTGGCCGTCTTCAATATGCGGTACCGTGAGATTGAAAATCCTGTCCCACACGGCTTCGTGCGCCAGCGCATCCATACCCTTGATGACGGGTTCCAGCGAGTCCACGATGTCGGCAATGTCCTTTAGTGGTGTTTTGTTGATGGTGCCGATACCGGTAATGCCTTCATCGGTTTCGACTTCGACGACGATGGTGTTGTAGGTGCCCCAGGGTGCGCGCGACGTCCAATAGACTTTGTCGAGCTTCATGGACATCGGATGGGCTTTGACGCGTGTGATTTTCATGACGGGACGGCCTTTGCAGAAAAATGCGAGAGCGGATGCGCCACTTTATCATGTGCCGAAAAATTATCCGTGTTCATGCTTGCGCTGGAGCGGATCGCGCTGGTCTTTCATCTATAATCTGTTTCTGTGTGGCCTGCGTTTTTGCATGTCGAGGAGGCAATTTGAATTATATTTTCAGATTCAGCTTTGTGTTTTTGTGGTTATGTGCAGACGTCGTCTGTGCCCAAACGTACCCCACTAAACCGATACGACTGATCGTGCCGTTCGCGCCCGGCGGTGGCACCGATATCATCGCGCGTCTCATCGGACTGGAGTTGACCGAATCCATGGGGCAGGCGTTGGTGATTGATAATCGCGGCGGCAGCGGCGGCGTGGTGGGCGTCAATCTGGTGGCGAAGGCCGATCCCGATGGTCACACCATAGGATTGTGCAGTCTTGGATTCGCTTATGCGCCCGCGTTATATGCGAAGCTTCCCTACGATACCGAAAAGGATTTCGCGCCGATTACCGTGGTCGCGACGCAGCCTTTTGTTTTTACCGCACATCCGTCGCTCGCAGCTACCAACATGAAGGAGTTGATTGCGTTGGTCAAGGCGAAGCCGGGGCAGATTCACTTTGGCTCCGGCGGTGCGGGCGGTGCCGCGCATCTGGGCACGGAATTGCTGAAACACATGACCGGTACTGACATGACCCATGTGCCGTACAAAGGCACCGGGCCAGCACTGACCGCGATGATCGGCGGTGAAATCCAGATTCAACTCATCGGCGTGTCGTCAGTGGTGCCGCATCTGAAATCCGGGCGGCTACGCGTGCTGGCGGTGGGCGGCAGCAAACGCTCACCGGCATTGCCGGATGCGCCGACCGTGATCGAAAGCGGCATACCGGGTTACGTGTTCGATGTGTGGTACGGCATGCTGGCGCCCGCGAGAACGCCGAGCGCGACTGTGGCTAAACTTAATACCGAAATCAATCGTGCGCTAAAGAACCCGGTGCTTGCGCAGCGCTTCGCGGCGGCGGGTCTTGATCCGGCGGGCGGCACATCCGACGCATTCGAGAAGCTCATCCGCAGCGAAATTCCGAAGTGGCGCAAGGTCGTGGCGGCGGCGAACATCAAGGTGGATTAGCACATGCAACGTAACCCCATCGGATTGGCAGTGATTGGCTCTGGGCGTATTGGTACTCTGCGCGCGCGGCTGGCGTCGGAACATCCGGCGGTGAATTTCATTGCCACGGCGGATCGTGATCCGGCGAATGCAAAAGCGCTGGCGGATAAAATTGGCGCCAGGGTTTATTCTGGCGACAACCTGGAAATCATCAATCATCCGGAAGTGACGGCGGTGGTGGTCTCGACCGCTGAAGGCGCGCACACCGATGCGGTGCTGGCGGCGATAGCAGCCGGCAAGCCGGTGCTGGTGGAAAAGCCGATTGCGCTGACCACGGTGGAGGCCGACAGCATCATCGCTGCCGCCGAACGTGCGAATGCCAATGTGCGTGTCGGGTACAGCCGCCGTTACAAAGATCGCTACCTGATCGCCAAGGAACAAATCATCCAGGGGCGCATCGGCAAAATTACCGGGGCGGCGGCGCGCGTGTTCAATTCGAGTTCGCAGGCGTTGGCGATGTTGAAGCGCGATCCGCACGCTACACCGGTGGTGGACGCTTTGACTTACTACGTCGATTTGATGAGCTGGTTTCTGGGCGGTGCGAAACTCGTCGAGGTCTATTCGCGCGGGACAAAAGGCGTGCTGAAAGCCGCCGGGCATGACGTCGATGACGTGTGTTACTCGGTGCTGACGTACGACGACGGCGCCACGGTGAATCTGGGCATCAGCTACGCGCTGCCGGAAAAGTACCCGGCGCTCGGTCACGCTGCGCGGGTGGAAGTGCTGGGCACGGAAGGTGTGATCATTCTGGATGACGATCACACCGATCAGATCATGTACACCAACAAGGGCATACCGCATGTGTATCTGCCCGACCACCAGGTCAACATGGTGTTTCTCCAAAGTGGCACGCCAGGTGATTGGGCGCTCGGCGATTTCTGGGGGCCGATTGCTAACGAAACGCGCGCGTGGCTCGATCATCTGGCCACCGGAAAGCCCTGCGTGCTGGCGACGCCACGCGAAGCGCGCGCTACGCTCGAAGCGACGCTGGCGATTGAACTATCAGCGGAAAGCGGAAAATCCGTGCGCCTGCCGCTGGCAGGATAGTGCTGTTTGCTAACGCGCCTTGATACCTGCCGCGCTGCTGACTTTGATCCACTTGGCCACTTCATCGGCCATCAACTTGCCGAAGGCTTCCGGGCTGGAAATCACTACTTCTGCCGCTTCGGCTTCGAGTCGCTTCACCGCTTGCGGGTCGCGCAGAATCGCGCCGATTTCGGCATTGAGCTTGCTAATAATGGTTGGTGGTATCCCGGCTGGCCCCTGTATTCCCCACCAGACAACCGACTCGTAGCCCGGCACTGTTTCGGCAACCGCCGGCACCTCGGGCAACACGGGTGTGCGCTTGAGACTGCCGACGCCCAGCGCTTTCAATTTGCCCGAGCGAATATGCGTCAGCGCGGATGTGAGTGCGTTGAACAGCACCTCGACCTGGCCTGCCATGACGTCCGTCATGGCGGGTGTGCCGCCTTTGTAGGGAACGTGCACGATGTCGGTTTTGGTCGCGAGTTTGAACAACTCGCCCGCAAAATGATTGACGCCGCCGATGCCGGAAGATGCGTAGTGCAATTGTCCTGGCCTGGTTTTTGCCAGCGCGATCAACTGCTTCACGGAATCGACAGGCAGGGTGCGCGTTACCGCCAACACGCTGGGCCCTATGCCGATCTGTGAAATCGGCGCGAACGATTTCACCGGATCGTACGGCAGCTTGTGAAGCGCGGCATTCATCGCATAGCTCACCGACACGATCAGCAGCGTATAGCCGTCAGGAGGCGATTTTGCCACCATGTCTGCGCCGATGACGCCGTCTGCGCCCGGCCGGTTGTCCACGATGGTTTGACGGCCCAGCCGTTCGGTCAGCTTCGCGGCGATGAAGCGACCCATGATGTCGTTGCCGCCACCAGGCGTGAACGGGACAATGATGCGGATGGTTTTCGCGGGGAAATTCCTGACGGCCTCCGCGCCTTGATCCTGTGCCGTTGCCTGCACGGCGAAAGTCAGTGCATGGACGGATATTGCCATCAGGCAAGCGTTGCGCAATTTGCATTCGTTCATGGGGTGATCGTTCCGCGTCTGACAGAAATTCAGTATAGCGGTCAGGATGCTCTGCGTCGAACCCGGGGTTGAATTTCCCGGCCCGCTGTGTATCCTCTATAGCAAGAACAATTTCACTTTATCAAGGGGAGAGCAAGCGTGAAAGACATATGGTTTGAAAAAGGCGTGGCGATGCGTCGCAAAGTGTTAAGCCGCGCGTACGTGGATCGCCAACTGAAAAACGCAGACGATTTTTCACGGCCAATGCAGGATCTTGCTACGGCTGCGGGTTGGGGTATGGTGTGGTCGCGCCCCGGTTTGACGCTGAAACAACGCAGCATGCTGACCCTGGCGTTTGTGATTGCGCGCGGCAAGGCGGAAGAGCTCGCATTGCATCTCGATGGCGCCACGCGCAACGGGGTGACCAAAAACGAAGTGCGCGAAATCTGCCTGCAGGCGGCGGTGTACTGCGGATTTCCCGAGGGTTTGGGCGCCTTTCGTGTCGCCAAAAAATATTACGCCGATGCGGAAGCCGCTAAAAAAAGCGCCGTAAAGCCGAAGCGCAAAAAGTAGTCTGTGCTAATACGCTGTCCGCGCGGTGAGATGCCGCGTTGACCCTGCGACAGTGCGCGACTAGACTTGCGCGGTCACTATTTCATTCAACAGCAAGGGGATTTTTATCATGGCCAGCAAAGCAACCAAAGCAACGAAGGCACCGAAAGTCATCGACACACGAGACAAGAAAAATCGCAAGCTCACGCGCAAGGATGTCAAAGACGCCGCCAAAAAATACAAGAACTGGGGCCGCTGGGGCAAGGACGACGAAATCGGCACGCTGAATTTCACCACAGCAGATCACATCGTTGCCGCAGCGAAACTTGTGCGCAAGGGCAAGGTGATGTCGCTCGCGCTGAAATACGATCAACAGGGGCCGCAAGGCGCCAAGAGCAAGTATCCGGCGCTGGGCCGCTTCAACCCGATACACCTGATGACGCGCACCGGCACTGATGCGTACGCGGGCATACTCGATCATCGCGGCATTCGCGGCACCGACGACATCATTATCATGCCGCTGCAATGCGGCACGCAGTGGGATGGCCTTGGTCACATCATGTATGAAGATACCATGTGGAACGGCTACGACTGTCGCAATGTTTCCAGCGCGGGTGCGGCGAAAGCGGGCATCGAAAAGACCATCGAAAAAATGGTCGGCCGTGGTGTGCTACTCGATGTGGCGCGCGCGATGGGCAAAAAATCTCTGCCCGACGGTTTTGCTATTACTAATGAAATACTCGATTACACCGAGAAGAAGCAGGGCGTGAAAGTCGGCCGCGGCGATTATCTGCTGGTGCACACTGGGCACGTTCAGCGTTGCCTTGACAGCAAAAGCTGGGACGGCTACTCGGGCGGCGATGCACCCGGATTTGCGTTTGAAACCGTGTCGTGGCTGCACAAGAAAGAAATTGCCGGTGTGGCAACCGACACCTGGGGTGCGGAAGTGCGTCCGAATCAGACCGAAGACACCAACCAGCCGTGGCACTGGATTACCATCCCGATCATGGGCCTGACCGTCGGCGAAATTTTTCACCTGACCGAATTGGCGAAGGATTGCGCGGCGGACAAGCGGTATGAGTTTTTGTTCGTTGCGCCTGCGTTGCCGATTACGGGTGCGGTGGGTTCGCCGGTCAATCCGCTGGCGATCAAGTAGCGCTGCCGGAGCGCGGAGCAGGATCGACGTCGCGTGGGGGCAGCGCTGCAAAGTGCGTGCGGATTGATCGCGCTGCTCGCACTGGCATGGGCACTTAGCGAAAATCGCCGCGCCGTACCGTGGCGCATCGTGATTTCGGGCGTGTTGCTGATGGTAGTGATCGCGGCGCTGCTGCTGAAAGTGCCGCTGTTCAAACAGTTTTTCTTTTCGCTGAACGACGGGCTGATGGCGCTGGAAAAAGCCACGCAGGCGGGTACCTCGTTCGTATTCGGCTATCTCGGCGGTGGCGCGTTGCCGTTCGCGGAGCAGCCGCAAACCTCCAGCTTTGTACTCGCATTTCGCGCGCTGCCGCTGATCCTGGTGGTGAGCGCATTGTCGTCGCTACTGTTTTATTGGCGCGTGCTGCCGTTCATCGTGCGGTCGATTTCAGTGGTGCTTGAAAAAACTATGGGTGTGGGCGGTGCGGTGGGTTTGTCCACCGCGGCCAATGTGTTCGTGGGCATGGTGGAGGCACCGCTAGTGATTCGCCCGTATTTGCAACAGATGAATCGTGGCGAGCTGTTTATGGTGATGACCGGCGGCATGGCGGGCATTGCGGGAACGATGATGGTGCTCTACGCCAGCATCCTCGGCCCGATAGTGCCGGAGGCGATGGGACACATCCTGTCGGCGTCGCTGATTACGGCGCCGGCGGCGATTGTGATTGCGGCGCTGATGGTGCCGCCCTTGGGCACGGCAACGGCAGGCACGCTGGATGCCGCGCAGGAATCTAAAAGCGCGATGGATGCGATTACGCGCGGCACGGTCGATGGTTTGGCGTTGCTGGCCAACGTTATCGCTATGCTGATTGTGTTGATTGCTTTGGTGACGCTCGCCAATGTCGCGCTGGGGCTGCTGCCGGAATTCGGCGGCAAGACGGTGACGCTGCAACGTGTGTTGGGTGCGGTAATGGCGCCGTTGGTGTGGCTGATCGGCATACCGTGGGAAGAAGCATCGCACGCCGGCGCGCTGATGGGCAGCAAAACCATCCTCAACGAATTCATCGCCTATCGCGACATGGCGCAGTTGCCGTCAGGCGCGTTGTCAGAACGAAGCCGCATCATCATGACCTACGCGCTGTGCGGCTTCGCGAATTTCGGCAGTCTCGGCATCATGATCGGTGGCCTTGCGACGATGGCGCCGGCGCGGCGTGATGAAATCGTTGCCCTTGGATTTCGCTCGATTGTATCCGGCACGCTGGCGACGATGGCGGCAGGTGCTGTGGTAGGCGTATTATTATAAGTATATGTTTTTAAAAGGTATTTTATGAGAGCAGTATGGTATGAAAAAAACGGCCCGGCGGCGGAAGTGATGATCGTCGGCGACTTGCCCGACGTGGAACCCGCGGCAGGTGAAGTGCGCGTGCGGTTGCACACGTCAGCGGTGAATCCATCGGACGTGAAAGGGCGCGGCGGCAGCCGGCCGATACGCTGGCCGAAATTGATTCCGAACAGCGACGGTGCGGGCGTGATCGACAAAATTGGTGCGGGCGTGAATCGCCGCATCGGTGAACGCGTATGGATTTTTAACGGGCAATGGGATCGTCCGTTTGGCACCAGCGCGGAAACCATCACGCTGCCTGCGGCGCTGGCAGTGCCGTTGCCGGATCACGTGACGTTTGAACAGGGCGCTTGTTTAGGCATACCGGTGATGACGGCGCATCGCGCGCTATTCGCCGACGGGCCGATCCAAGGCCAGACCGTGCTGGTGACCGGCGGCGCAGGCGTCGTCGGGCATTACGCGATTCAATTGGCGAAGTGGGCCGGCGCGCGCGTGGTAACCACGGTGAGTTCGGAAGCCAAAGCCGCGCATGCACGTGCGGCGGGCGCGGATGTGGTGATTAATTATCGCAATGAAGATGTCGCCGCGCGCATCAAAGCCGAGGTTGGCGGCGTCGATCGTATCGTCGAAGTGGAACTCGGCAAGAATCTGCCAATCAGCGCGCAAGTGCTCAACGACAACGGCGTGATCGCGTGTTATGCCTCAATGGGCATTCCGCGTCCGCTGTATCCGTATCCCGAACTGTCGTGGCGTAACCCCGTGCTGCGGCAGGTGTTTGTTTACACCATGCCCGACGCCGCTAAAGCGCAGGCGCATGCCGATATCGCACGCTGGTTAGCGGAGACCCAGCCGATATTCGCCATCGCGCATCGTTTTCCATTGGCGGACGTGGTGCAGGCGCATCAGGCGGTGGAGCGTGGCGAGAAAATCGGGCACGTCATCCTCGATATAGCGTGACGTGCCAACGGTGGGTGTGATTTACAACTGCTGCCCGAAAAACTCTTTCACTTTTTTCATCCAGCCTTTGGCGAGCGGATTGTGTTCGCCGGCGCTGCGCTGATCGATGGATTCAAGTTCCTGCAGCAGTTCGCGTTGCCGCGTAGTGAGATTCACCGGCGTTTCAACAACCACATGACACATCAAATCGCCGTGAGCGGTTGAGCGCACGCCTTTGATGCCTTTGCCGCGCAGCCGGAAGATTTTTCCGGATTGCGTCTCGGCAGGAATCTTGATCTTGGCGTAGCCGTCGAGCGTGGGGATTTCAATGTCACCCCCCAGTGCAGCGGTGGTAAAGCTTACCGGCATTTCGCAATGCAGATCGTTGTGATCGCGCTGGAACACCGTGTGCGGTTTAATATGAATCACCACATACAAATCGCCTGAAGGCCCGCCGTTGACGCCTGCTTCGCCCTCGCTGGACAAACGGATACGGTCGCCTTCGTCCACGCCAGCAGGGATTTTCACCGCGAGTGTTTTGTGCTGCTTCACGCGACCGGCGCCGCTGCAGGTGCCGCAGGGGCTGGCGACCATTTTGCCGGTGCCATGGCATTTCGGGCAGGTTTGCTGGATCGAGAAAAAGCCCTGCTGCATGCGCACCTGGCCCTGGCCTTTACAGGTGGAGCAGGTGGTAGGCTGCGTGCCGGGCTTCGCGCCGGAGCCTTTGCAGGTGCCGCATTCTTCGAGCGCCGGGATGCGGATGCGCGTTTCAGTGCCGCGCGCGGCTTCTTCCAGCGAGACTTCGAGGTTGTAGCGCAGATCGGCGCCGCGATACACACTCGAACGCTGGCGACCTCCGCCGAAAATATCACCGAAAATATCACCGAAGGCATCAGAGAAGTTGCCGTAACCCGCGCCGGCGCCCGCTCCAGCGGACGCGTCCACGCCCGCGTGTCCGTATTGATCGTACGCCGCGCGCTTGTTGGCGTCGGACAGAATTTCGTAGGCTTCCTTGGCTTCCTTGAAATGTTCCTCGGCCTTGGGATTATCCGGGTTGCGATCTGGATGCCATTTCATCGCGAGCTTGCGGTAGGATTTTTTCAGATCCTCGTCCGACGCGTCGCGATTGACGCTGAGTACTTCGTAATAGTCTTTTTTGGCCATTTTGTTTGTTGAAATATAAGACTCAGGATCGACAGACAGCAACGCGAAAGGGCGAAGAGAACAATCTCTTCACCCTTCGCGGTGCCGCTGGTGCGTTTGCGTGCCGTTACTTTTTGTCTTTTACCTCGGTGTATTCGGCATCCACCACATTGCCGTCATCTTTCTTGCCGGCGTCGGATTTGGCCTCACCACCGCCCGCCGCGCCACCTTCCGCACTGCCTGCCGCCTGTTGCTTGGCTTGTTCCTGCGCATACATTTTCTCGGCGAGCTTTTGCGAAGCTTCGGCCAGCGTCTTGGATTTGGCTTCGATGCTGTCCTTGTCGTCGGATTTCAGGGCCTCTTCGGCGTCCTTCAATGCGGCTTCAATTTTGGATTTCTCATCCGCGGACAATTGCTCGCCGTGATCCTTGAGCATCTTCTTTACCGAATGCACTAAGGCGTCGCATTGGTTGCGCGCGCTGACCAGTTCCAGCGCTTTTTTGTCTTCTTCGGCATGCGCTTCGGCGTCTTTCACCATGCGCTGGATTTCTTCCTCGGACAGGCCGCTGGACGCCTGAATCTTGATCTTGTTTTCCTTGCCAGTCGCTTTGTCCTTGGCCGACACGTGCAGGATGCCATTGGCGTCGATGTCGAAGGTGACTTCGATCTGTGGCGTGCCGCGCGACGAGGGCGGAATGTCGGTCAGGTTGAATTGCCCCAGCGACTTGTTGGCCTTGGCGATTTCGCGCTCGCCCTGCAGCACGTGTATGGTCACTGCCGTTTGATTGTCCTCGGCGGTCGAGAATACCTGATTGGCCTTGGTCGGAATCGTCGTGTTCTTTTGAATGAGCTTGGTCATCACGCTGCCCAGCGTTTCGATGCCGAGTGACAGCGGCGTTACGTCGAGCAGCAGCACGTCCTTGACGTCGCCTTTCAGGACGCCAGCCTGAATTGCAGCACCCACCGCAACCGCTTCGTCCGGGTTCACGTCCTTGCGCGGCTCTTTGCCGAAAACTTCTTTAACTTTCTCTTGCACTTTCGGCATGCGCGTCTGGCCGCCGACGAGAATCACGTCTTCGATGTCGGCAATTTTCACGCCGGCGTCCTTGATCGCGATTTCGCAGGGCTTGATGGTGCGCTCGATCAATTCCTCGACCAGCGATTCGAACTTCGCGCGGGTAATTTTGATGGCTAAATGCTTCGGCCCGGACTGATCGGCCGTGATGTACGGCAGATTCACTTCGGTTTGTTGCGAGCTCGACAACTCGATCTTCGCTTTTTCCGCCGCATCTTTCAGGCGTTGCAGCGCAAGCATGTCCTTGCGCAAATCGACGCCGGATTCTTTCTTGAATTCATCACACAAATAATCCATCAGGCGCTGATCGAAATCTTCGCCGCCGAGAAAAGTGTCGCCGTTGGTGGAGAGCACCTCGAATTGATGCTCGCCATCGACTTCGGCGATTTCGATGATGGATACGTCGAACGTACCGCCGCCCAGATCGTACACAGCAATCTTGCGGTCACCTTTTTTCTTGTCCATGCCGAAAGCGAGCGCTGCCGCGGTCGGCTCGTTGATGATGCGTTTGACATCCAGGCCTGCGATGCGTCCGGCGTCTTTGGTGGCTTGACGCTGCGAGTCGTTAAAGTACGCAGGTACGGTGATCACCGCTTCGGTAACCGGTTCGCCGAGATAATCCTCGGCGGTTTTTTTCATTTTGATCAGCACCTGCGCCGACACTTCCTGCGAGGCGATCTGCTTGCCGCGCACTTCCACCCAGGCGTCGCCGTTGCCGGCCTTGACGATCTTGTAGGGCATCAAGTCGAGGTCTTTCTGCACTTCTTTTTCTTCGAAGCGGCGGCCGATCAAACGCTTCACGGCATACAGCGTGTTCTTTGGATTGGTGACGGCCTGGCGTTTGCCCGGCGCGCCGGTGAGTATTTCGCCGTCGTCCATGTACGCCACGATCGACGGCGTGGTGCGCGCGCCTTCGGAGTTTTCAATCACCTTCGGCACGCCGTTTTCCATAACGGCTACGCAGGAGTTGGTGGTGCCCAAGTCTATGCCTATGATTTTGCTCATTTTATTGCCTCAATCTACAAAGTTTCGATGTGTTTTATATGGGGCTTATTCAAGCCGATTCAACCGAGCATGCGCAATCAC
>JBEBHE010000537.1:0-1523 GCA_040081205.1 Burkholderiales bacterium
AAGCGCGGATGTGCCTCGCGTATCGGCAAGTTCACCAACGCCGCCATGCTCGCCAGCGCAATATCCGCGTACCACATCCATTGATAGCTGCCGGTGCTATCGATAGCAATGCCGCCGAGCCACGCGCCAAAAAATCCGCCGATCTGGTGCGACAACAACGTCAAGCCAAACAACGTCGCGAGATACCGCGCGCCGAACAATTTGCCGACGAGTCCCGCGGTCGGCGGCACGGTAGCGAGCCAGGTAACACCCAGCACCGCGCCAAAAATATAAAACGTCCATTCGGTTTTGGGCGCAACAAGGTATACCGCGACCGCCACAGCGCGCGCGCCGTAAACCCAAAACAGCAACATTTTCATACGATGCTTTTGTGCGAGCCAGCCCACACTCAGACTACCCGCGATATTGGCCACGCCAATGATCGCCAGCGACGCCGCCGACACCGCCGCAGGCAATCCACACAAACCCACTTCGCCCGGCAGATGCGTCACCAAAAACGCAATATGAAAACCGCAGGTAAAAAATCCCGCATGCAAACACCAGTAGCTACGATCCTGAAACGCAACGCGGATTTGTTCCTTCAGCGTGATTTCCTGCGGCGCGCCCGCTACCGGCGCGGCGTGCGGTTTGTTGCCCAGCTTGAACGCCAGCGGAATGGTCGCAAGACACGCTGCCGCCAATGTCCACATCGCTGCTACCCAGCCAAACGCGGCAATCACTGCCTGTGACAGCGGCGCAAATACGAATTGCCCGAACGAACCGCCGGCATTGATGAATCCCGACGCGAACGCGCGGCGCTCCGCGGGCAGACGCTGCGCCGCCGAGCCGATAAGAATCGAAAAACTGCCCGCACCCGCGCCCGCTGCCGTCAAAATGCCGAGCATCATCACCAGCCCGAAACCGCTAGCCATAAACGGCGTCGCCGCCAGCCCCAGCGCCATCATCACCGCGCCGATAACAATAATGCGAACGGTGCCCGCGCGATCCAGCAGCGCGCCAAAAATCGGCTGCGCCGCACCCCACACAAACTGCCCCACCGCCAGCGCAAAGCTGATCGTGACAATGCCCAAGCCTGTGGACGTATTGAGCGGCGACACAAACAGGCCGAGCGACTGGCGCACACCCATGGTAACCATCAGGATGGCCGATGCGCACAGCACCAGCACCCAATAAGCGCGCCCGTCTTTTGTCATTGCCATTACGGTCATTCCCTCTTTCGGTCTTTCGCGTCGTTCACCACGCGTTGCGGACGCTTTGACATTAGACCACTTGATGGTCAGCCGCAACTACAAACGATCGCGCGCGCAATGAGTGCTGGAAAATGGGTGCTAGAATTCCACGACTCCACTTTTGCCTATTGCAGGAACCGCCATGCCCATCGGTAAACTCGATCACTTTTCCATCCGCACGCTCGACGTCGAAGCCTCGCGCAAGTTCTACACCCACATCATGGGATTCACCGAGGGCTTCCGCCCGCCGTTTAATTTTCCCGGATTGTGGATGTATAACGGCCCGCAATATCC
>JBEBHE010000291.1:0-5900 GCA_040081205.1 Burkholderiales bacterium
GCGCTTGAAAACCATCCGCAACGCAATGTTTGTGTAAACCCGGCGCGGGGCGCGCGTTCACAGGAGAATCACATGAAGCGACACTCCACCCCGCTGGCCGGCATCACGTGGCGCGCCGTAGCAATGGCCATCGCCGCCATGACGGGCACAGCGGCGCAAGCGCAGGATTTTCCGTCCAAGGCGATTAATATCACCGTGCCCAATCCGCCCGGCGGCATGAATCAGATTCACGCGCAGCCACTGTCTGCGGTGCTGGAAAAACTCACCAGCCAGCCGGCGCCGGTGGTCAACCGTCCAGGCGCGACGTCCGCTGCCGGCACGGCGTTTGTCGCCAACCAGCCGCCCGATGGCCATCACATCCTGGTCACCACGCCGAATCTTTACCTCGTTATCGAAAAAGACAAGCTCTACGGCGCGAAGACACCGTATACGCTCGAACAGATCGAGCCGATCGCGCTGCTCTCCGCTGATCCGCTGATCATGGTCGTGCATCCGTCGCTGCCAGTGAAAAACAGCAAAGAGCTGATCGCACTCGCCAGAGCGAGGCCCAACGAACTGGTGTTCTCGAGTTCAGGCGTGTATGGCGTCACGCACACGCCCATCGCCATGTTTATGGACGCGGTCAAGGTCAAGATGCGCCATCTGCCGACCACCGGCGGCGGGCCGGCGATCACTCAGGCGCTCGGCGGTCACTCGCAAATTACCAGCGGCGGGCCGGCGGCCGTGTATACCTACATACAAACGGGCAAATTGCGCGCGCTCGGCAGTTGGGGCGTCAAGCCGTATCCCGCGATGCCGGACGTGCCGACATTCAAATCGATGGGGCTCGATATCGAAGCGTATTTATGGGTGGGCCTGTTTACGGCGAAAGGCGTGCCCGCGCCAACGCTGACCAAGATGCGTGATCTCATTCGCCGAGCGGCGAACGATCCGCTTTTTAAACAGGCTCTGGAGAAAGTGCAAGTGGTGCCCGACTATCGCGAAGGCGCGGAGTTCGCGAAATTCTTTGATGCTGACTACAAGCGCATGGCCGCCGCGGTTAAAAGCATCGGCAAGATTTAGGGGCGGCGAGTCACTATCTCGCCAACCACACGTCCGCCAAATCCTGACCGGCATAGTGGCTGGGCGTGATGCGCCAGCCGCGCACGTTGCGGTCCATCACCACCGTGCGTTGCCACCACAACACCGGTACCACGTACGCCAGCCGCAGTGCGCGATGCTCGAATTCGCGCACCAGTTCAGAACGCTTGCGGCGATCCGTTTCGCCTGACTGACGGTCGAACAGACTGTCGAGCGTGCGGTCAAAATGCTGCCCATAATTAGTCGCGGTACGATCATGCGACAGGTAACGCGCAAGTTGCAGATTGGGATCGTCGGCATAATCGCAGGCAAAATCCAGCGCTGCGTCGAACGGCGGATTTTCGCGCTGCAATGCTTCGAGAAAAGCGCGCGGCGCGTTGCGCTCGTGACGCACAGTAACGCCGATCTGCCGCCATTGATCCACCAAAAAATCGCCGACGGGGCCATACAGCGATTCTGACTGGCGGTTGGTCAGAGTGAATGACAAATCGCCGACGCCCACCTCCTGCAATAGCTTGCGTGCCTGCGCGCGCGCAGCCGCGATGTCTTTTGCGAAACCGGGTTGCACGGCGAGTTCCTGCTCCGGCAATGCCATCGCGGAACCGGGCCGCATCAACCCGCCGACATGTCGCACCATCGACACTTTTGAGAGCGCCTCGGCGCCGCTCCAGCGATCTATCGCCAGCGACAGCGCGCGCCGCACGCGGCCCGTGTTAAACGGTTTTTTCGCGGTATTGAATGTCACCACCATTGCGCATGACCACGGTGACTCCTGCACCGCGACACGTGCACCCAGTGCGCGCACCACTTGTTCGCGATCCACCGGCGCCAGCCCGCGAAATTCGGCGTGGATATCACCCGCCGCGAACGCCCCCGCCATGCGATCACGCGGCATGAACAACGCCGAATAGCCGTCAAGATAGGGCTTGCCTTTGTCGTGATACGCCGCAAAACGCCGACCACGCCATTGCACACCGGGCACGTGTGCGTCGAACACGAACGGCCCGGTGCCCAGCACGTTGCGCTCGGGGAATTTCGCATCGTCGTCAAGTTTGGCAGCGCGGTAGATGCAATCAAACGGACTGGCAAAATGCGACAGCATCGCATTGTTCGGCCGCGCGAGTTTGAACACCACCGTCTGCGTGTCCGGCGTATCGATGAATGCAATGTCGGCGTAACGCTCTGCGCGCACCGAGATCACGCCCGGCGGCGGGCGGCGTATGCGCTCGTAACTCGCCCGCACGTCTTCCGCCGTCAGCGCGGCGCCATCGTGAAAGCGCACACCGGGTTTGAGTTTGAAAGTGTAGGTGAGCCGGTCGTCGGATACCGTCCACGACGCCGCGAGATCGCCTTTGACGGACGGATACTTCGCGGTGTCGATGGCAAGCAGGGTCGAATAATGCGGGCGCACCGCATGAATAAAGCTGAACGATGATTGCGCGTGACAATCGTAGTTGGTCGGCTCGCCCACCACTGCGAATTTCAGCACGCCGCCGGTTTGTATTGCAGTCTGAGCGGGTAATGGCGCTTGCGCACCCGCCCATGACGACACAAAAAAATACAATAAAAACAAATACTTAAGATGCAATCACATTCTCCACCCAAGCGCCGTTGCAGCCGCCTTCATATTTTGATGCAGGCCGCGAAATGGCCCGGCCGAACCTCGCGCAACGGTGGCCGCGCCATCTTACACGCCGCCTCCGCGCGCGGGCAGCGCGTGTGAAACACGCAGCCTGCCGGGGGCGCTAACGGACTCGGCACTTCGCCGCCCAGCACGCGATGCTCGCGTCGCGCTTCAATCTGCGGATCGGGCACCGGCACCGCTTCGAGCAGCGCCTGTGTATACGGATGCAGCGGCTCCGCGTACAGCGCATCGCGATCCGCGATCTCCATCACGCGGCCTAAGTACATGACGATCACGCGATCCGAAATATGCCGCACCACCGCCAGATCGTGCGCGATAAACAAATACGTCAGTCCCAATTTTTTCTGCAAATCTTCCAGCAAATTGATGATCTGCGCCTGGATCGATACATCCAGCGCCGACACCGGCTCGTCGCACACAATGAATTCGGGCTCCATCGCCAGCGCGCGCGCAATGCCCACACGCTGGCGTTGCCCGCCCGATAACTCATGCGGATAGCGGCCCGCCATGTAGTCAAACAAGCCCACTTGTTTGAGCAACTCGATAACTTTCGCGCGCGCTGCCGCTTTGTCCGGCTGCAATTGATAAACCAGCAGCGGCTCGGCAATGCTGTCGCCGATGGTCATGCGCGGATTGAGCGAGCTGAACGGATCCTGAAAAATCACCTGTATCTTGCGGCGATAGTTTTTCAGTGCGTCTCCGCGTGCGTGCGTGACATCGGTGCTGCCAAAGTGAATGGTTCCCGCAGTCGATTTTTCCAACTGCAACAGCGTGCGCCCGACGGTGGTTTTGCCGCAGCCGGATTCGCCGACGAGGCCAACCGTCTCGCCTGTAAAAACATCGAACGACAAGTCGTCCACGGCGCGCACCTCGGCTTTTTTGCCACCGAAGGTCTTCAAACCCGTTGACACATCAAAGTAGGTTTTCAGGCCGTGCACGCTGAGCAGCGGCGTATCGCGATTGAGCGATTTCACCACGGCGCTGCTTTGCGCAGCAGCTTGCAGCCCCAGTGCCGTTGGGCCATCACGGTCAAGTTCGTTCGCGCGCAGACACGCCGCAAAACGATCGGCCGCCACCTCGACCATCTCGGGCAAACCTTGCTCGCACGCCGGCTGACGCGCCGCGCAGCGCGGCGCGAAGCGGCAACCCGGCGGCGGCGCCAGCAAATCGGGCGGCGCGCCGTCGATGGTTTCCAGCCGCAACCCGCGCGGCCGGTCGAGTCGCGGCACCGAGCGCAGCAGTCCGGCGGTGTACGGGTGCAGCGGTTTTGCGAACACCGCGCCGGCCGTGCCCTGCTCCGCCATGCGCGCCGCGTACATCACGTTCACGCGGTCGGCGTAGCGCGCAACGATGCCAAGATTATGCGTAATCACCACCATTGCGATATTGAGATCGCGCGCGAGGTCTTTCATCAATTTGAGAATCTGCGCCTGGATGGTCACATCCAGCGCGGTGGTCGGCTCGTCGGCGATGATCAGCTTGGGGTTGCAGGCAAGCGCAATCGCGATCACCACACGCTGGCGCATGCCGCCGGAAAACTGATGCGGATACTGATCCAGCCTGCGTTCGGCGTCGGGTATCCCTACCATTTTTAGCAACGCAATCGCGCGCGCACGCGCCGCCTGCGGTGTCATACCCAAATGAAGAAATAACGGCTCGGTAATCTGAAAACCGACGGTGAGCACGGGATTCAGCGACGTCATCGGGTCCTGAAAAATCATCGCGATGTCACGCCCGCGTATCGCGCGCATCTCGTCTTCGCTGATCGCGAGCAGATCGCGACCCTCAAACAGAATGCGTCCTTGCGTCACCCGTCCCGAGGGTTTTGCCAGCAAGCGCATGATTGCCAGCGACGACACCGACTTGCCGCAGCCCGATTCACCCACCAGCGCCACCACTTCACCCGCGCGCACCTTGTAAGAAATGCCCTCGACCGCGCGCACCACGCCGCGCGGGGTAACGAAATGAACGTGGAGATTTTCTAATTCGAGCAGCCACTCAGTGGCATCACTCATGCGAGTGCGTCCGCCAGCACGCGCGCGACGTGGATCGCCTCACGCTGCGCGCCATCCTGTATCTGATGTCGGCAACTGGTGCCGTCGGCAATGATCAGCGTGTCTTTGCTTGCCTCGCGCACTTTCGGCAGCAACGACGCTTCGGCCATTTGCATCGACACATCGAAATGCTCGGCGTCGTAACCGAAGCTGCCCGCCATGCCGCAGCAACTGGATTCGATCATTTCGGTTTGCAATTCAGGAATCAGTTTCAGCACACGCAGCACGGCGGGCATCGCAGCAAACGCTTTCTGGTGACAGTGGCCGTGCAGTAGCGCTTTTTTCTGTGGCAATGCTTTGAGATTCAATTTGAAACGTCCCGCATCGAGTTCTCGCGCAATGAATTCCTCGAACAGGTAGGCGTTCAACGCAAGCTCCGCCGATTGCGCGTTCGGCAGCATCGACAGAAATTCGTCACGCATGCCCAGCAGGCACGACGGCTCCAGCCCCACGATGGGCACGCCGCGCTCAATGTAGGGCATCAGGGTGTCGATGGTGCGTTGCGCTTCGGCGCGCGCTTTATCCACCATACCGGTGGCAAGGAAGGTGCGGCCACAGCATAGCGGGCGCGATTTATCCTTGGCATGTGGCACGTGAACGGTATAGCCGGCAGCTTCTAATACCTTTAGTGCGGCATGGGCGTTGTCAGGTTCAAAGTAATTGTTGAAGGTGTCGATGAAAAGGACCACTTCGGACTTTGCCACGCGCTGTCCTCGCCCCCCCGCGGAGGCGAGAGCGCTAATTGCGTTGCCTTTCCATTTCGGCAACGACCGCTGCGATGCAAATCCGGCAAACCCTTTGCCAATAGCCTGCGCGATATTCGCCAGCAGCCCAAGCTTGGACACCCACGGCGCGTAGTGTGGCAAACCGGCAATCAATTTGTCTTTCAGCGTGAACCCATGCCGTTGCTTATAGTGATGAAGAAACTCGGCCTTCATCTTCGCCATGTCCACGCCGGTCGGGCATTCACGCTTGCAGCCTTTGCATGACACGCACAGGTCCATCGCCTTCGCCATCTCGTCAGACGTAAAGGCTTCAGGCCCCAATTGCCCCGACAGTGCCAACCTTAACGTGTTCGCCCGCCCGCGCGTCAGATGCTGCTCTTCGCGTGTCACACGAAA
>JBEBHE010000292.1:0-5898 GCA_040081205.1 Burkholderiales bacterium
TGTATATTTATAGTGCTGTTCAAGAGGGTGTCCAGCGCAGATCCAGCGTCAGCGGAAACGCCGGATTCAGCGCTTCGGGCTCCGCCACCATGGGTCCCGGTGTGTGTCCGTGGTCCCAAAAGCGCGCAACGCGCCGCGCTTCGGCTTCGTTGGCGTTGACGGGGAGTGTCTCGTAATTGCGGCCGCCCGGGTGTGAGACATGGTAGGTGCAGCCGCCGATCGAACGTTTGCTCCAGGTATCGACCACATCGAATACTAGCGGCGCCTGCACCGCAATGGTGGGATGCAGTGCCGAAGGCGGACTCCATGCGCGGTAACGAACGCCGGCCACAAACTCGCCCGGCACGCCGGTGGGATGCAGCGGCAAGGGGCGGCCATTGCAAGCAACCACGTGGCGTGACTCTGTAAGACCGTTAACCTTGATCTGCAGGCGTTCGACCGAGGAATCGACGTAGCGCGCGGAAGTGCCGGCACTGACTTCCTCGCCCAGCACATTCCACGGCTCGATAGCTTGCCGCAGTTCGAGACGGACATTCTCGTAGGTGGCCGTGCCGTAACGCGGGAAGCGGAATTCGATGAACGGCGCGAACCAGCTGAAATCGAAGGCGTAACCGGCGCGCTGCAAATCGCGCACCACGTCGAGCATGTCGGCGGCGACAAAATGCGGCAGCATAAAACGGTCGTGCAGTTGCGTGCCCCAGCGGATCAGTTTGCCTTCGTAGGGTGTCTTCCAGAAGCGCGCCACCAGTGTGCGCAGCAGGAGCATTTGCGTGAGACTCATTTGCGGATGCGGTGGCATTTCAAAGGCGCGGAATTCCAGCAGCCCCAGCCGTCCCGTGGCGCTGTCGGGCGAGTACAGCTTGTCGATGCAGAACTCGGCGCGATGCGTGTTGCCGGTGAGATCGATCAGCAGGTTGCGCAGCAGGCGGTCGACCAGCCACGGCGTGAGGGATTCTTCACCGGCCTGCTGCTTGAGCGCCATTTGCTGGAACGCGATTTCCAGCTCATACAAATTGTCGTCGCGTGCTTCGTCCACGCGCGGCGCCTGACTGGTTGGTCCGATAAACGGACCCGAGAACAAATACGACAGCGCCGGGTGATTCTGCCAGTAGGTAATCAGGCTGCGCAGCAAATCGGGCCGCCGCAGCAGCGGGCTGTCGGCGGGCGTTGCACCGCCCAGCGTGACATGGTTGCCGCCGCCGGTGCCGGTGTGGCGTCCGTCCAGCATGAATTTTTCCGTGGCGAGCCGCGCCTGGCGTGCTTCTTCGTAGAGCACCTGCGTATTCGTGCAGAGCGTGATCCAGTCCGTGGCGGGATGAATATTGACTTCAATCACACCCGGATCGGGCGTCACGTTAAGCACGCTGATGCGCGGATCGGATACCGGGCCATAGCCTTCGATGCGCACGCGCAACGCCAGTGTTTCGGCTACGCGCTCGATGACGGCAATCAGATTCAGATAATCTTCGGCGCGTTTGAAGGGTGGCAGAAACGCGTGCAGGCGCTTGTCGCGAACCTGAAAACACAACGCGGTGCGCACCACGTCGCGCGGTGCCGTTTTTTTGACTTTGCTGCGCGATTTTTCGCTGAAGCGTTTTTTTTCTGCCACGGTATGCGCATCGTGCAGATCGCCGCGTTCCTCGAAAGGATCGCGTTCGAACTCGGGCTCGATGTCTTCCGGCAGCCGTTCCGGCAACGAGGCAAGCGGCAAGCGGTTGCCCAGCGCCGAGTCGCCAAACAGCAGGTAGAGCCGTTCCCGCTTGAGTGGCCATAGGGAGCTTTCCCATTCCGTTACCGCATCGGCTTTCAGTGTTTCGTCATGCGCCTTGAGCGGCAGCACGAAGCCGGCCGGATTGTTTACGCCACGCTCGAGCGCCTGCCGCAACCGTGCGCGCTCGTCCGCCTCCTTCATGGGTACCGTAAGTGGATCAATATTGACGGGCAGCTTGCCTTCGGTTGACAGCAGGAGAAACGGGTCTTCGTAGGCGGGGATCACCAAATCGCCGGCGATGCCGAGCGCATCTGCCACGGCGTGCGCAAAGCGTTGCGCGTCGTCGCCGGTAGCCGTGGCTGGCGCATGGTCTGACGCGATGCGTTCAGCATTCTTCCACACTGGTTTGCCGTCTTTACGCCAATGGATGCCGATCGCCCAGCGCGGTAGCGGTTCGCCCGGATACCACTTGCCTTGCCCGTAAAAGATCAGGGCGCCGGGCGCAAAACGCGCCTTGAGCCGCCAGGCCAGTTGCTCGGCAAGCGTCCATTTTTTGGGCGAGAGCGCGGTGTAGTTCCATTCCAGCCCATCCATGTCGTCGATGGAAACGAAGGTGGGCTCGCCACCTTGCGTCAACCGTACATCGCCCGCCTTAAGTTCGGCGTCCACCTGTTTGCCCAGGTTGTCGATATCCGTCCACTGCACGGTCGTATAAGGTTTGGTGACGCGCGGGTCTTCGTGAATGCGCGTCACCGACATTGCGAAATCAAATTGTGTTTCGCACGGATCAACCGCGCCGATAATCGCTGCGGCGCTCGCCGGCGAGGGTGTGCAGGCGAGTGGAATATGGCCTTCGCCGGCCAGCAGTCCCGAGGTGGGGTCAAGGCCTATCCATCCCGCGCCGGGAACGTACGCCTCGGCCCATGCGTGCAGATCGGTGAAGTCGTGCGCCGGGCCGGCGGGGCCGTCAAGCGGCTTTACGTCGGAAGTGAGTTGAATCAGGTAACCGGAAACAAAACGCGCTGCCACGCCGCAGTGGCGCAACAGTTGCACCAGCAGCCAGCCGCTGTCGCGGCACGATCCGCTGGCGAGCGTAAGCGTTTGTTCGCCCGTCTGCACGCCCGGCTCCATCCGCACCAAATATTTTATTTTGGTGGATAGGTGTTGATTGATGGCGACCAAAAAATCTATGGTGTTGTTGCCGTCGCGCCAGTGATGGGCGCGGAAATCGGCGAGCCATTTCAGCAGTAGCGGACCGCGCTCACCAATGGCGAGATAGGGAGTGAGGTCTCTGGCCAGATCGTCGCGGTACGCGAAAGGAAAGTGATCGGCGTAACTCTCCATAAAAAAATCAAACGGATTAATCACCGTCATGTCCGCGACGAGATCGACGGTGATTTCCAACTCGCGCGCTTGTTCCGGAAACACAAAGCGCGCAATGTAATTGCCGAATATATCCTGCTGCCAGTTGACGAAGTGCTGCTCCGGCTTGACGTTGAGCGAATACGACAGCACCGGGGTACGGCAATGTGGCGCCGGACGCAGCCTTACCTCGTGCGGCGACAGCGTGACCGGACGGTCATAGCGGTAACGGGTCTGGTGGTGCAGGGCAACCTGAATGCTCAAAGCGGTTTATTCCGGGTAGTGGGCCGAACGGTGTGTTTCATTTGCTATTCGGCATCCGGGACGCCGTCACCGTTCCAGTCGGGATTGGGTAGTTGCGCAAATACGCGGCGCAAGCCTTCGCCCCACTCGTTGTGAATCATGTTGAAGTAGGCGTCTGATTCGTCAATGCGACGCTGCACGCGCAAAGAAAGGCTATTGTTATCGTAGATCACGAGGTCGATTGGCAGGCCCACGGAAATATTGCTGCGCATGGTTGAGTCAAATGATACCAGCACGCACTTCGCTGCTTCCAGCAGGTGCGTTTCGCGTTTGATCACGCGATCAATCACCGGCTTTCCGTATTTACTTTCGCCGATCTGAAAATACGGCGTTTCCGGGGTGGCCTCGATGAAGTTGCCTTCGGAGTAGATGTTGAACAACCGCTGCGGCTCGCCGCGAATTTGCCCGCCAACGATGAACGATGCGCTGGCGTCGATGTTGTTCTGCTGCAAATACGGGCCGTCGCGCCGCCGCACGTCGCGCAGTGCATTGCCGACCAGATCGGCGATCTCGAACATGGACGATGCGTTGGCGACGGTCTTGTTGGCGTCGCTGCTGCGCGAATTGTGTTCGAGCAGATTGATGGCGCTTTGAGTGATCGACAGATTGCCGGAACTGAGAATCACGATCAAGCGGTCATTATCGCGCGCGATCAGGTGCATTTTTTTGAATACGGAAACCTGATCAACACCGGCGTTGGTGCGCGAGTCAGAGGCGAATACCATGCCGGCATCCAACATAAGGGCGACACAATAGGTCATGGGCGTGGTGTGGTGAGGTTAGCGAAACGCGTGAAGCTTAGTGTAAAGCCCCGCCGGTGACAAGGCGTGCAGATGGAATGGGAATGCGCACCATCATGACATCACCTGCTGCTGCGAATACACCGGTACCAGAAAATCGCGATTGATTTCCGCCGTCAGCAACAGGAGCTTGGCGAGAAAGGCCATCAGGTATTCATGCAGGCCCAGCGTGATGATTTGCTCGGTGCGCCCGTAATGCAGTTGCGCGTGCAATTCTCCGGCGAGCCGCTCGGCTTCGCGTGACGATTCGTCGCACAGTCCTTTCAGAATGTCGTAGATGTCGTTCATGCAGGCGTGCAGGGAGCGAGGAACGTCGTCGCGCAATACCAGAAGCTCTGTAACCTTGGTCGGTGTGATCAGGTCACGATACACCTTGCGGTAGGCGTCAAACGCGCTCAACGATCGCAGCAGCGCGCTCCACTGATAGTAATCCACTGCGCCGCCTACGTCGGCCGCGCTCGGCAGCAGCGTGTGGTATTTGACATCCAGCAAACGCGCCGTGTTGTCGGCGCGTTCGATAAACGTGCCGAGACGTATAAAACTGTAGCCCTCGTCGCGTAGCATCGTGCCGAAAGTCACGCCGCGAAACTGGTGCGAGCGCACTTTTACCCAATCGAAAAATTCGCTGAGCCCCTGCGCATGCAGCCGGTCGTAGTCCTTGTTGCGCATTTCGAGCCACAACGCGTTGATGTCTTCGTACATCTCGGATGTGATTGCGCCGCGCACCGTACGGGCATTTTCCCGCGCCGCTTGTATGCACGAATACAGGCTGGATGGATTCGAGGGGTCCAGCACCATGAAGCGCAGCACTTGATCCGACGACAGTGTGCCTGGAAACCGTTCGTAGTAGGCGCTGGCGAGTCCGTTGATAACGAGCGGCAGCGCCCACGGTTCCGCCCACGATTGCTCGGTTTCATGGATGCGATAGGGCAGCAGCGACATGCGGTAGGTGATGTCGAGCAGGCGTGCGGTATTTTCGGCGCGCTCGATGTGGCGCGACATCCAGTAAAGATTGTTTGCAGCTCGCGATAACATGGTTATGGCTCCCCGGCCTCAAGCACCCAGGTGTCCTTGGTGCCACCGCCCTGCGACGAATTGACTACCAGCGAGCCTTCGCGCAAGGCTACCCGCGTCAGTCCGCCCGGCACCAGCGATACGGTTTTTCCGGACAGCACGTACGGCCGCAGATCGACGTGGCGCGGTGCGATGCCCGTATCGCAGAAGGTGGGGCAGGTGGACAGCGCGAGCGTCGGTTGCGCGATGTAGTTGGCGGGACTGCGCAAAATGCGCTCGCGGAAATCGGCGATCTGTTGCGCGGTTGATGCCGGGCCGACCAGCATGCCGTAGCCGCCGGAACCTTGAACCTCCTTAACCACCAGCTCTGGCAGATGATCGAGCACGTATTTTAAATCGTCGGAGCGGTCCAGGCGCCAGGTCGGCACATTATCGATGATCGGTTCTTCGCCGAGATAAAAACGGATCATCTCCGGCACGTAAATGTACGTCGATTTGTCGTCGGCGACGCCCGTGCCGATGGCATTGGCGAGCGTGACCTGCCCCGCGCGATAGGCGGCGAACAGGCCCGGCACGCCCAGCGCGGAATCGGCGCGAAACGCGAGCGGGTCGAGAAAATCGTCATCGATGCGGCGGTAAATGACATCCACACGCTGCGGTCCGCGCGTGGTGCGCATATACACCCGGTTATTCGTCACGGACAAGTCA
>JBEBHE010000293.1:0-5862 GCA_040081205.1 Burkholderiales bacterium
ACCCAGACCGCTGCGCGCCATCTTGATAGCGGTCGTCAGCGCTTCGATGGCTTTGTCCTGACCGAACACCACCGACTTCAAATCGCGCGCCAATGTTTTAAGCGAATTGCGGTCGTCGGTCGACACCGTCTGCGGCGGGATGCGCGTGATCTTTGCCACGACTTCCTCGATCTCGTGTTTGGTGATGACTTTTTTCTGTTTCGATTTGGGCAAAATGCGCTGCGCCGCACCCGCCTCGTCGATCACATCGATCGCTTTATCCGGCAAATGCCGGTCATTGATAAACCGCGCCGCCAGTTCCGCTGCCGCCGTCAACGCCGCCGCCATGTATTTGACGCCGTGATGCTCCTCAAAGCGCGACTTGAGCCCTTTAAGAATTTGCACCGTCTCTTCAACCGACGGTTCCAGCACATCGATTTTCTGAAAACGTCGCGACAGCGCGTGATCTTTCTCGAACACGCCGCGAAACTCGGTGTAAGTAGTCGCGCCAATGCATTTCAGTTGCCCGTTCGACAACGCCGGCTTCAACAGATTCGACGCATCGAGTGTGCCACCCGACGCCGCGCCCGCGCCAATCAGCGTGTGAATCTCGTCGATAAACAGAATCGCGTGCGGATTTTCCTGCAATTGTTTCAACACGGCTTTCAGGCGCTGTTCAAAATCGCCGCGATACTTGGTGCCCGCCAGCAACGCGCCCATGTCGAGCGCGTACACCGTGCTTTTTTGCAGAATATCGGGCACCGCCTCATCCACAATCCGCTTTGCCAACCCCTCGGCAATCGCGGTTTTGCCTACGCCTGCTTCGCCCACCAGCAGCGGATTATTCTTGCGGCGGCGGCACAAAATCTGGATCGCACGCTCAAGCTCTTTGTCGCGACCGATCAGCGGATCAATTTTGCCCTGCTGCGCCAGCACGTTGAGATTCAACGTGTAGTTTTCCAGCGCACCGCCGGAGGCCGGCGCTTCCTGTTCTACCTCGGATTCATTCTCGGATTTAGCCGGCGCAGCCTGCGGCGTCTTGCTGATGCCGTGCGAAATAAAGTTCACCACGTCCAGCCGGGTGATGCCTTTTTGATTGAGAAAATAAACCGCGTGGGAATCTTTTTCGCCGAAGATCGCCACCAGCACGTTGGCGCCGGTGACTTCTTTTTTGCCGGACGACTGCACATGCAGGATGGCGCGCTGGATCACGCGCTGGAAACCGAGCGTCGGCTGCGTGTCCACTTCGTCGCCTGCAAGTATCGGCGTATGTTCAGTGACGAATTCCGCCAACTGCTTGCGCAGATCATCGACATCAGCGGCGCACGCCTTCAACACCTCGGAGGCAGAAGGGTTATCCACCAGCGCCAGCAGCAAATGCTCCACGGTAATGAACTCGTGGCGCTTCTGGCGGGCCTCCATGAAGGCCATATGCAGGCTGACTTCCAGTTCCTGAGCAATCATCGGCGTCCTTTATTGAGATTGGCGGCTTCTATTATTACGGTTGGTCGGTCCATCAATTTTCTTCCATCATGCACTGTAACGGATGTTGGTGCTGTTTGGCGTACGAGCGTACCTGATCCACCTTGGTCGCCGCAACATCTTTGGAATACACGCCACACACGCCCATGCCCTCGCGGTGCACCTTGAGCATGATCTGCATCGCCTTTTCACGACCGAGCGAAAAAAACTTTTGCAACACGATCACCACGAAATCCATGGGCGTGTAGTCGTCGTTCAGGATCATCACCTTGAACATCGGCGGCGGCTTGGTCTTGACCCGCTTCGCCTCCAGTACCGTGTCATCGCGTTGTTTGCCTGCCATGGTTAAACATAACTCAAAAATGCGCCGGGTACAATCATCGCCAAAGAATCGTCAAATCCGCGCGTTAGGTTGTATTTTGGACGTAATCGCGGAAAATTCAAGTGCTGCGCCGACAAACGGCTAGACGGTTATTAACGGCAAATTTGGTGTATGCTTTAATTCTGCGTGCAGTTGCGCAGCGGTAATGTTGTTAGTTGCCGGCAAGAGAGTGCTTGGCTTCAAGGCTGCAAGTATTATTTTATTTTCAGGAAGGAAGAATCATGGCAACAGGCACGGTGAAGTGGTTCAACGACTCCAAAGGCTACGGGTTCATAACGCCGGACGACAAGAGCGAAGATCTTTTCGCCCATTTCTCGGCGATCCAGATGGGTGGTTTCAAAACGCTCAAAGAAGGCCAAAAAGTCTCGTTTGAAATAACACAAGGCCCCAAAGGCAAGCAAGCTTCAAACATTCAGGCGGCCTAGCACCGTCCTGTTAATGGCCGCGCTGTGTGGTTTAGCCGGCGCCGCCCGAAGAAAGTCCGTAAGCCCTACGCGTGTTAGGGGCAATGCGGGCTTTTTTGTTTTAAAACGGCGAAAGTGCGGGATCGCATATTGAACGATTCCATTTCCTTCGCCCTCGTAATCCCCAGTTTTCAGATTACCTGCGCGACACGGTCGCCGGCTCTCAGCAACCAGCGGCGGCAGGCTGGCGTTTGCCGTTTATTGCACTTTACCGGTAGTCGAGCGTTACGGGCGCGATGGCAGGTGAGATGAGCGACGCTTTCCTGAGCGCGACCGCGTGCCGCGCCATGATGTCGTCGATCATCGCGTTGGTGCTTGCGAACTTCGCTTTTCCGAAGAGCGTGGCGTAGCGCGCTTGCTCTGCTTCAAACCGTAGCGTGATCTGTGGGTGTTCCGCGACGTCACTTCGAGAAAACTTCTGGTCGAAGCCTTCGGTAACCAGTTCGACCATCTCGTAGCTGTAACCGAGGTCCTTGAAGTCGGTCTGTCCCGGCTCCAGTCCTGCGGTGGGCTCACGGTGCGCAAGATCCGTGAAACCAAGATGGCTCGCGAGTTCTTTCACCAGGCGTTTCGATAATCCGCCAATAGGGCTGATGTGGACTGCGCCATCGCCGAAAAGCGTGTAATAGCCGATGCCGTAGTCCTCGTCGCGGTTGCCCGTGCCTGCCAGTATCTTGCGTTCGGTCGCGGCCTTGGTGTTGAGGACGGTTGCGCGCACCCTGCTCGTCAGGTTACCCCTGTCGAACTTGTTCTCGAACGCTTCCGGGTTCGTCGTGCGGTACGACTCAAGCAGCGGTTGCAGCGTGTACGTTTCGTAGCGGATGCCGAGGCGCTGCGCGACCTTGGTGCCGTCTTCGGTGTCGGCGGGCTGGTTCGTCGCACTCGGCAGGATCAATCCAACCAGCTCAAAGCCGCCCGGGTCGCGGTCGAACGCGCGCTTGATGGTCGCGGCAACCGTGGTCGAATCGACGCCGCCGGAGAGCCCGACGACAGCGCCCGTGGCGTTGCTCATGCGTACCTGTTCGATGACGAAATCACCGATCTCCTTCGCGACGCGCTCAGCGTCCATGGCGGGTACATGTATTGATTTCATTTGGCTCCCTGGAAGCTTGCGACGGCATTGTCGCTTCTCGCGCGCGAAGCGGTGTGTGCAATTACTTGTTACCTTGGGCAAAAACCGCAAAAAATGCGTGCTATTCAGCACTTCTGAAGCCTTCCAGCCCACTCAGCTGCGTCAATGCTCAGAATAGCATTACCGATTCTGTCTTGCCTGAACCGTTTCGCCCGCCTCGCCCACAATACGAACGATGTTTTTCGCCTCACTGAAATTCGCTATTTTTCGGACATTTATGTGAAATCCAATAAATGCGATAATTGCGCCACGCACCAATAAAGGAAGTTCGGCAGACCGCATTTACGGCGCGCCCGCCTGAACTAGCCTTCGGGACGCCCCGATTGCACGCCGCCTGACGCTAACAAGCCCAAAGACGCCGATAACTGCTTTGTATTTTGCCAGAATCAATATCCATTTTTCCAACGGAGACTTAGCACCATGACCGCAAAACTCGACCTTTTCAAAATCGCCAAAGAAGAACAGGACGGCGATTTGTTCAAGCTGCTCGACAGCATTTACAAACGTTCCAAGACGCAGCCGCGCGGCATCAGCGATGCGGTGATCTGGGAAGGCGGCAGCACCCACGGCGGCGTGAAGCCGGTAGCGCATGCGCTGACCGATACCTTTGCGTTGAACGGCACGCTGATGGCGCTGGACGTTCTGGGTTTGCCGTTCCTGGGCGTGCCGATGATGGCGCAGTTCCGTCACGACACCAAACTAAAATCGCTGGAGTGGTTTGGCAAGATGGATTACACCTGCCTCAAGTGGTCCACTGCGGGCGACTTCATGGTGAATGACGGCGGCAAGAAAGTCGTGGTCGCGGGCAAATCCGCCAACGCGCCGCTGCGCACCGCATCCGGCGTGTATTGCAATGTGCGTCCGTATGGCTCGATCACCAATGTGCGCTTCATGCCTGGCCTGCCCTATTCGCAGGACAACAAGAAATTCGTGGTCGAAAAAGCCACCGGCAACATCCACTCCGAAATGAACACCCCCGGCGTGCGCATGGCCTACGCCGCGCGCCTGTTCCTAAAATTGGTGCATGACACCGGCCAGATCGGCCGCATCGCCACCAAGCCGACGCAAGCCAAGGAAGACGCCGTCAACGCCGGCATCATGCGCTGGCTGTTGCAGGGCACGAAATTCAAGTTGAAGCGCCAGTATGCAGTGGATGCCTACGAAGAGCACAAGGAAAACGTCGATGCCATCGCAGCGCTGCTGCCCAAAGACTTCAAAGCCGGCATGGAAACCTGGGGCGGTGATGTATACGAGCACATCTCTGATACCAACTTCGGGCTGTTGCTGCACGACATGATGAATCAGCGCGGCTGCATCGTTTATGCAACCGACCTCGATGGCGACCGATTGACCGACCTGATGGCCGACGCGCCCGATGTGCTGCGCGCGTGGGGACAATTGGTGCTCGATCACGTCAAGGCCGGCAAGGACATGAAGCAGGTGTGGAAAGACATGGGCTTCACCATGACCAACGGCAAGGACATGACCAGCGTGATGTACCGCATGGAAGGCGCGCCGATTTACGAGCAAACGCTCGGCTCTGCCGACGCGATGTTGATGCGCCTACTGAACGGCGACGAAACCGTTGGCGGCACCAAGGATCCGTATGATCCGCGCATTCACTTCGTGCTGATTAACGAAGCGTACAAAGCGGCGAATCCGGGCAACACCGAACTGGCGAAGTGGCTGGATGCGCAACTCGCCACCTTTGACAATATTTACTCGGGCAAGCGTCCGCGTTATATCGACGGTTACAACCAGTTAAAAGAAGCGATCAAACCGTGGGGCAGCCAGTAATTCCAGCGACTACATTGTAATCACGCGCAACCGCAACAACGCCCGCCCCGCGGGCGTTGTTTTTTTGAGCCATGATCATTCTGTTTAACAAACCCTACGGCGTGTTGTGCCAGTTTCGTGCCGTGGAAGGCAAGTTGACGCTCAAGAATTTTATTCCGCAGCCAAATGTTTACGCCGCAGGCCGACTGGATGCCGACAGCGAAGGGCTGCTGGTATTAACCGATGACGGCGACGAACAACATCGCATCACCGATCCACGTCACAAACTCCCGAAGACTTACTACGTACAAGTCGAAGGCGAACCGGATGAATCCGCGCTCACGCAACTACGCAAAGGCATAACGCTAAACGACGGGCTCACGCGGCCTGCCGAAGCGTGCTGCGTCGATGAACCGGCATGGCTGTGGCCGCGCGATCCGCCGGTGCGTTTTCGCAAAAACATTCCCACTGCGTGGATTCAACTCATTATCCACGAGGGAAAAAATCGCCAGGTTCGGCGCATGACGGCGGCTGTCGGCCATCCCACATTGCGGCTGATCCGCTACCATATCGGCGGCTGGAACCTTGACGGACTCAAATCAGGGCTATGGGAAATTTATCCATAAGTATATGTTTTTATTATGTAT
>JBEBHE010000294.1:0-5857 GCA_040081205.1 Burkholderiales bacterium
AATCAACAGCCGTTCAAGATCGACCTGCAGCGCGTGTTGGGCCGCGAGGTACGGCTCGCCAACGACGCCAATTGTTTTGCCTTATCCGAAGCTGTTGACGGCGCGGCAGCGGGTGCGGCTTCGGTATTCGGTGTGATTCTCGGCACCGGCGTGGGCAGTGGCATTGTGATTAACGGGCGTGTCGTAGATGGCCCCAACGCCATCGCCGGCGAATGGGGCCACAATCCGTTGCCGTGGCCGGAAAACTTTGAACGCCCCGGTGCGGCGTGCTATTGCGGCAAGCAGGGTTGCATCGAAACCTTTTTGTCGGGGCCGGGGCTTGCGCGCGATTATGCCCAGGCGCAGGGCTCATCGATCAGCGCGGAAGAAATCGTCATACGCAGCGTCCGCGAAGCCGCTGCTGAACAGGCATTGCTGCGCTACGAAAACCGGCTGGCACGCGCATTATCTTCTGTCATCAACGTGCTCGATCCCGACGTGATTGTGCTCGGTGGCGGCCTGTCGAACATTGAGCGGCTCTATCAAAACATTCCCGCATTGTGGGGAAAGTGGGTATTCTCCGACACCGTTCGCACGCGCGTCATGCGCAACGTGCATGGCGATTCGAGCGGTGTGCGCGGCGCAGCATGGTTGTGGACGGATTGAAATGTGGTAGGTCGGAGTCGCTGCGCGTTCCGACCTGCGTCATTGGTAACAAGAAAGTAATCATGGATACCGGAAACAAAATTATTGCACCCAAAATCCTGTCATGCGGCGTGGTGCCCGTGCGCTACGCGGCAGGCGCGTGGCGCCTGCTGATACTGCGCGCTTACAACACTTGGGATTTCCCCAAAGGCATCGTCAATCTTCACGAAGATCCGCTGGATGCCGCCAAGCGCGAAACGCTTGAGGAAACCGGCATCACGGATCTGGAATTCGTATTCGGCGAAGACTTCAAAGAAACCGTACCTTACGCCGACAACAAAATCGCGCGCTATTACGTGGCTGAAACGCGTGTCGAGGAAATTATCCTGCCGGTGTCACCGGAGCTGGGCCGCCCGGAACACGACGAATGGCGCTGGGTAACCTGTGATGAAGCGGAAGACTTTCTGCCGCCGCGCCTGACGCATGTGCTGGCGTGGATATGCAACAGGATCAATGAATGAAATGCCTGACGAGAGGCAGCCCATGAAAGCGCTCAAACGGCTGTTAACCATGGTGGCGCTCGGGGCCATGGTGTCGGGATGCGCGCCTTTGATCGTGCAGAGTCCCGGTGGCGCGCTGTCTCCGGTGAATGCCATCGCCGATGGAGACGACAAGCACCTCATGCTGTTCGGCGCCGATGTCGTTGCCTATTTCACGGAGCGTCAGCATCGACAAGGCGATCCTGCGATCAAGTCCGTCGTCGCACACGTCACATTTCGCTTCGCGACTACCGAACACAAAGCGCTGTTCGACAAGAACCCCGATCGCTACATGCCGCAGTATGGCGGCTACTGCGCCAACGGCATCGTGTACGGCATTCCGTGGGGCGGCAATGCGGATTCATGGCGCATCATCGACGGCAAGCTATACACGTTTGGCGGCAAAGGCTCGCGCGACGGTTTCTATCTCGACCTGCCCCGCAACATCGCGCTCGCCGATAAATATTGGAAAGAAGAAGTGCGCAGCGCCAACGCTTTCGTGCAGCGCGTAAAACGCCTTCTGTTTCGGGTGCCGCACTACCTGACGGGGCGCGAGCTGGCCGAAGAAGTGAAACGGCGAGGAGCGAAGTCCTGAGGCGGCAGACCGGCCTTATTCCGCTTTCACCCCGGACGCCTTGATCACCCGCGCCCAGCGTTCGTGATCCTTCTTCAAAAACTTAAGATACTCACCCGGCGTATCGCCCATCGTAATCGCGCCCAACGCTTTCAGGCGTGTGATCGTTTCAGGTTTGGCGAGCGATTTGCGCATCTCGGCGCTCAAACGATCAACGATGGCTGCGGGTGTGCCGGTAGGCGCAAGCAAGCCTACCCACGGCGCGGTTTCCTCGAAGCCGGGAAAACCCGATTCCGCCATCGTCGGCACCTCGGAAAAATCGGCATGACGTTTGGCTGTACCCACCGCCAGTGCTCTCAACCGCTTGCTCGCCACGTGATCCGCGATGCCGACCATCGGATAAAACATGAAGGTCACCTGCCCGGCCATCACGTCGGTCAGTGCCGGCCCATTGCCGCGAAACGGAATCGTAGTCATCTTGGTGCCGCTCAGGTTTTCCAACAGCGCGCCTGCCAAATGCCCGGAGCCGCCATGTCCCGGTGCGCCATAGGTAATGGCACCGGGCTTGGCCTTGGCGGCGGACAACAATTCCTTCAATGAGTTGAGTTTCGTTGCGGGGCTGGTCACCACCACCATCGGCAACACGGCTGCATTGCTAATCGGCATGAAATCCTTGAACGGATCGTAGCGCGCTTTGCTCTCAAGCAAAATCGCATTCACCAACAACGACAGCGACGAGAACAACAGCGTGTGGCCGTCGGGTGTCGCGCGCGCCACCAGTTCAGTGGCAATTTGCGCATTCGCACCGGCGCGGTTTTCGACCACTACGGTTTGCCCCAACGCCGCACCGATGTCCTGCCCGGTGATGCGCGCAATCACATCCGTGGGACCACCTGCGGCAAAGCCAACGACGAAGCGGATCGGCCGTGAAGGATAATTTCCCGGCGTCTGCGCCAACGCCGATGCGCTCGCCAGCAACATCGAAGCAACGGCCATCCGAAATAGCGCATTCATGATTAAGTATTTGTTTTTAAAATAGTTTTTATTGAGCAAAATGGTCGCCAAACTGCGACGCCATCACCTGGCAACGCTTGATCAAACGATGCTCGTGCGCCGCGTAATCGGCGACGGCGTTATGGATAGTGCCGATGTCTTCCCACAGCATCAGATCGCCTTCCTCCCACTGATGCGCGTAGCGATAAGCGGGCTGCGTTTGATGCTCAAACAAAAATGCGAGGATGTCATCGCTTTCGTTTTCGGGCAGCTCATTGATACGCATCGAGTAGCCCGGATTCGCATACAACACTTTGCGTCCGGTGAGTGGATGCGTAAGAAAAACCGGATGCGACACCGGCGGTTTGGCTTTGCGTTGCGCTTCGGTCAACGGCGGACGCGAACTGCCTTTCTCGCGCCGCATCATCTCCCAGAATTTATTGAAGTCATGCAGTACTGTTTTGCCTTCGAGTTTCTGCTTCAATTCATCCGGCAAGCCGTCGTACGCGGCATGCATGCTGCAAAATTCGGTATTGCCCAGCGTCTTATCGCCGCGGTGCGGAATCTTGATGCCGTACAACACGTTCGCAAATGCAATGGTACGGCTGTACGACATATCGGTGTGCCAGCTCTGTCCGGCGTCCGACAGTCCGATGGGCTTGCCGTTTTCGACCATGTTGGAAAGAATCATCACCTCAGGCAGGCCCGGCTCCTGATACGCATTGGCAACATTGATTTCGAGCTTACCGAAACGCGCGCTGAAATCCACCAACTGTTGCGCAGTGAGTTGCTGCCTGGGAAAACGCAGCACGCCATGTGCGCCAAGCGCTTGACTGACTGCCGAGAATTCCGCATCACTCAACGAGTGCGCGAGGTTCAACCCGGCGACCGTTGCGCCGAGGATTTTTCCGCTGGGAATCACTTCAAGCATTTAACCGCTCCACGCTCGCGCGCTACTCAGCCTTTATACCGGCGGCCTGGATAACCTTGCCCAGCCGGTCGACATCGCTGAAAAACGCCTTGCGGAATTCCTCGGGTGAATTGGCAATGACCTCACCGCCCTGATTGATGAAAGTCTGGCTGACATCCGGCTGCCTGAGGATGCCGGTGATTTCACGGTGCAGCACGTTGACGATCGGTCGCGGTGTTTTCGCCGGCAGCAACACGCCATACCAAATGCTCGCTTCGTAGCCCGGCACGCCGGATTCGGAAAGCGTCAGCCAGTCCGGCGCGTTTTGCAGCCGCTTGGCACTCGTAATCCCCAGCACGCGCAGACGCCCGCCTTTGATATGTGGTTGGCTGGAAAAAAGATTGGTAAAACTCATCTGCACTTCGTTGCCGAGCAGCGCGACCAGCGCGGGCGCAACCCCTTTGTAAACCACATGCGTGACCTTGATTTTCGCCATGGAATTCAGCATTTCGCCCGCGATGTGTATCGGGCCGCCGGAACCCGACGAGCCGTAATTCATCTTGCCGGGATTGCTGCGGGCGTATGCGATGAGTTCCTGTATGTTATTCGCCGGCACCGAGGGATGCACCACCAGTACCAGCGGCGATAGCGTTGCTTGCGTAACAAACTCAAAATCATTGCGAATATCGAATGGCAATTTCTTGTACATCGCCGGATATCCGGCGTGATTGCTGGTGCAGATCAGCACCGTGTAACCGTCGGGCGCCGCGCGCGCCGTCAACTCCGTGGCGACAATGCCGCTCGCCGCCGGACGATTATCGACAACGACTGTTTGACCGAATTTGTCCATCAAGCGTGGCGTAATAATCCGTGCCATGAGGTCGGCGCCACCGCCCGGCGAAAACGGCACGAGGATGCGGATCGGCTTGGTGGGATATGCAACGGCGTTCTGCGCCTGCGCGACCGGTGTAGCCGCAAGGCAAATGCAAATGGCCGCGAGCATCCATTTGAGCGAGATCAACATCATGGTATTCCTCCGGAAATTAAACTTTTTATGCGCTCTCATTGTGCCAAATTACCGTGATCCGTTGCGAGATTTTCCATATCCACCAGAATTCTCGCATGAGCGCGTCCACGAATTGGCCGCAGTTGCGTTATAGTATGCGCATAACAATCTTTAGAGGAGACAACATGAAGCAATTTTTGGCGATCGCCGCAGCGCTGCTGCTTTCCGGCACGGCAATTGCGCAACAGGCGCAACAAAATTATCCCAATCGCCCAATGCGACTGGTCGTGCCGTGGCCGCCGGGCCAGGCCACCGATCTGGTCGGGCGCGTGATTGCCTTCAAGTTAAGTGAAATTTTCGGTCATCAAGTGGTAGTGGACAATCGCGCCGGCGCCGGTGGCATGATCGGCACCGACATCGTGGCCAAGGCCGCGCCCGACGGCTACACCCTGCTCGCGGCATCCAGCGGGCCGGTCACCGTGGCGCCGTTACTGCAAAAAACGCCGTATGTGTCCGAACGCGATTTAGCGCCCGTAGCCATTGCCGGACTGGCTGCCTATGTGCTGGTGACGGCACCGTCGTTCCCCGCTAAGGACATCAAGGAGTTTATCGCCGTGATGAAAAACAATCCCGGTAAATACAACTATGCCTCGTCCGGCACCGGCGCCGCCGCGCACCTTGCGGTTGAATATTTTAACAGCGTCGCCGGCATCAAGGCGACGCACGTGCCGTACAAAGGCAGCGTGCCGGCGCTCACCGACGTGATCAGCGGTCAAGTCGCTTATATGACAGAAACGGTGTCGGCGACCATGCCGCACGTGCGCTCGGGAAAACTCAAAGCCTATGGCATTTCCGTCACAAAACCCAGCCCACTGGCGCCCGGCGTTCCCACTTATGCCGCCGCAGCCGATATGCCGGGATTCAACTTCGCAGCGTGGATCGGCATAATGGTGTCGGCGGGCACGCCCAAAGCACTGGTCGATAAAATCACCGGCGCCGTGGATAAAGTGCTGCAAACCCAGGACGCGCGTGACAAACTCGGCAGTGTTGGCCTTGACGTGAATTACCACCGCGCCGAAGACATGGCGGCGTATCTGAAAAAGCAAAGCGCACAAGTTACGGACATCATCAAGAAGGCAAATATTAAAATCGAATAACCGGATAACCACAGGCCGCGCAAGCCGCACGGACTCACGACAAATAAAACGGCG
>JBEBHE010000036.1:0-20908 GCA_040081205.1 Burkholderiales bacterium
GTAACTATTTGTTTTTATTATATATTTTTAAATCCGCCCAGCGGAGTGGTGCCGGTAGTCTGGATTGAACAGACGACCTATCGCTTACAAGGCGATTGCTCTACCACTGAGCTATACCGGCGCAGGCGCGCATTATACCTGCGCCCTCGCCGCTATAGGCGGCAGGAGCAGCGACAGGGCATCTATAATCCGCATTCGTTTTTTGCAATGGAAAACCCCATGAACAACACAACACCGGCAATACCAGCATCACCAATAGGCCTCATCGGCATCGGCTTGATGGGCATGGCCTGCGCCAAACGCATGCACGCGGCGGGCCTTGAACTATTGGGCTACGACGTGGACAGCAAAAAACTCGATGCGTTCGTCAAGCTCGGCGGTAAAGCGGCTGCGTCGGTTGCCGAAATCACGCGTGATTGCCACAAGGTCGTGCTGGCGGTTTTTAACACGGATCAAGTGGAAGAAACGGTTGATGCACTGGTTGCTGCATTCCCCACAGGCAAAGCGCCGCTCATCGCGTTATGCGTCAGCACCTGCGACCCGGACCGGATTTCGAAATTGTTTGCCCGTACGCCGGCGGACAAAGTGCGCTACGTTGAAGCGCCTGTCTCCGGCACCAGCCAGCAAACCGAGAGTGGCGACGCGCTGGGCCTGATCGGCGGCGACCCGGCAGCAGCCGAAGAAGCGAAAGACGTTTTGGATGCCATCTGCCCGCGCCGCCATCACCTGGGCGCAGCGGGCAACGGCGGCCGCGCAAAATTGGCCATCAATCTGATACTGGGCGTGAACCGCGCCGCGCTGGCGGAAGGATTGGTGTTCGCACAAAAATTGGGGCTGGATCCTGGCGCGTTTTTGAAGGTGGCCAGAGAATCCGCTGCACAATCGCAAGTAATGGACATCAAAGGCCCGAAAATGGTCAGCGGCGACTTCGCCCCGCACGGCTTTATCACCCAGACGCGCAAGGACTTTCTATTGATGCTGGAACAGGCGAAAGAACGCGGACAGGGATTGCCACTGGCGGAAACCTACGTCAGTATCGTTGACGGCTGTGTTGCGGCGGGCGAAGGCAATCTCGACAATTCAGCGGTAATAGAAGAAATACGGCGACGCAAACCCCGGTAAAAGAGCGGCCGTTCACGACGCACCCAGCAATTTAATTTCCGAAAATGCTTACTTTCACAATCGAACAACCAAGAGAAACCCCGCCATGAAACGCACCATAGAACGTATGGAAGTATTTGCTGTGGAAATGCCTCTCAACGGCGCGTTTACCAGCGCCGGCATCACCAAACAAGTCACCAAGTGCGTGGTGATTCGCCTCACGGCATCGGATGGTACCGTGGGTATCAGCAGCATTGAACCTTCCGCCAACGCCAAATCGCCCGGCACTGCTGCGGAACTTGCCGTCGCGCTGCGCGAGCGCATTGCCCCCGCCCTCATCGGACAGGATCCGCTCAACGTGCATCGCTTGATCGAATTATTCGACAAGCTCGCGCCCGCGCAACCGGGCGCCGGCGCAGGCGCGGAGATGGCGTGCATCGACCTTGCCGCGAACATCTACGGCGTGCCGATGCATACTTATCTCGGCGGCGCAGTGATGCCACAGGTGCAATTCAATGGCTGGATCGGCGCACTGCCGCCCGCCGAAGCAGCGACCGAAGGCCTGCGCTGGCTCAAGGCAGGATTCAAGTCGGCCAAAATCAAAGTGGGCGGCGGTGGCATACAGGCCGACCACGACCGCGTCGCTGCCGTGCGCGCGGCCGTCGGCAGCGCCATGCAGTTGCGCATCGACGCCAACGCGCTTTACGACGCCGATACCTCAATCAAACTCGCACACATGGTCAAACCCTACAACCTGCAACTGTTCGAACAACCAGCGCCCAAAGAAGATATCGCCGGCCTCGCCAAAGTGCGCAGGGAAGGCGGCATAGCCATCATGGCCGATGAATCGGTGAGTGATCACGCCAGCCTGCTGGCGGTGATCAAAGCGGGCGCGGCCGACTACGTCAAGTTCGGCATCAAGCAAGCAGGCGGCATCCTGCGCGCGCAACGCATGCTGGCAACGGCCGAGGCGGCGGGGATACCCTGTGTGATTGGCCACGGCTTCGGACTCGATCCGAGCACGCTGGCGGAGGTTATGCTCTCCGCTACGTCACACAATGTCGTCGCCGGACTTGAATGCGTCGGCCCGCTGAAAGTGGTGGATACGATTGCCACTACGCGGCTTGATATTTCGTCGGGCAGCCTGCGATTGTCCGATGCGCCCGGGCTGGGGCTCACCCTGGATGAGACCAAGCTTGAAAAATATCGTTACAACATGGCCCACCACTAGTCAGGATCACTGATAGTTGTGTTGCGTTCGATTGCCGCAATGTAATTGGTTAGAGTAAACCGCGAACGAATTCGGATCCGAAATTCGTGCATTCGAATGCATGCAACCCGAACTCTTCGGCAAGCTGCCTGAATACGTGCAACCCGCGCACCGAGTTTCCCTTTTCATCCAGCCGGGGCGAAAACGAGCCGATGCCAAGCTGCCGGTTTACCGCACCCATGATTCCGCCGCCCACGCCGCTCTTGCAGGGTATGCCTACATCCAGCACCCAATTGCCTGAGTAGTCGTACATCCCGCAGGTAAACATGACAGAAAGCGTATCCCGCACCGCCCCTACGTCGAAGACCCGCTTGCCGGTCACCGGATTTCTGCCCAAATTCGCCAGCGTCGCCCCCATCCACGCCAGATCCGTAGCGGTTACCAATATCGAGCATTGCTGAAAATAGAAATCGAGTCCCGGCTCGACGGGGGCTTCGGTCGCGCCGACATTCAACAACAAATGCGCGATCGCGCGGTTGCGATGCCCAGTCTCCGCTTCTGAACGATAAACGGCGTTCGATATCCCAAGATCGCGCCCAGCCGCATCGGAAAAGCGGCGAAGCACAAGATTCAGGGCATCATCGCCTAACGCGTTTCGAATCAGGGAAGAAATCGTGATCGCGCCGGCATTCACCATCGGATTGAACGGCCGGTTGGTATGAGAATCGAAGATGATCGCGTTGAACGCGTCGCCACTGGGTTCCACGCCGACATGACTGAATACCTTCTGGCGGCCGACCAGTTCGAGGGCTATGCAGTAGGTGAATGCCTTGGACACGGATTGGATGGTGAATTCCGCCGTGGCATCTCCGCATGACCACAATCGACCATCGACAGTCGCGACGGCTATGCCGAATAGATCGGGATCGGTTACCGCAAGTTCGGGAATGTAATCGGCAACTTTGCCCGCTGTGTTGGGCTTGCATGCCGCGAAAATCGTAGCGAGATACCGCTCTATTTCATGTTGAGTCGGGTTCGTATCCAACGCGCTTGCACCCATTCAGGATTTCCCGCCATAGCAACTGATTCGAGTTGCTTGCGACGGGAACGATGTTGTCAAAATTTATATCGGTTGTGCGTAAGCAATATCCGCGCCGATGCTATGCCGGCCGCTTTTGACAAACGTCGCGTTCATGGGTGGAGACACCCAAGCACCGATGTTGTGCACGAAATCGAAAAAAGCACCAAATCCGAACCGAATCGCGCACCTTCACCTATAGTCGCTGAACGAGCGCTCCTACTTGATCGCCTGCGGATTAATAGGCGACCCCACTGCCCGGGTAATCGGCAACGGCGGCCCGCAAAAGAAAAATTCGTACACCTTGTCCGCCGCGCAATCATCCGCCAGATCCTTGAGATAAAAAATCTCGCCCATGGTGATACCGATCATCGGAATCACCACCCAGTGCCACGGTTGCGAGGCGTCATCCGTTTCGTTGGGACGCACTTCGCAGCCCCAGGTATCCGTGCAGATCGCGGCAATTTCTTTTTGGTGGATCCACTCCGCAGTTTCAAACGCAAGGCCCGGCGCATCACCACCGGCATAACCGCCCCATTCACCCGCTTTCAGGCGCTGTTCCATCTGCCCAGTGCGCACGATCACAAAATCGCCGCGCCTGATCTCCACGCCCTGCGTCTTGGCGCAGGCGTCGAGGTCGTCGTTGGTGATCGCTTCGCCGTCTTCCAAATAGTCCTTGCCGAGATAGCGCGCCATGTCGAGCAGCACACCGCGCCCGGCCATTTTGTCGCGGGTTTTATGGATGCCGTTTTTTTGCGCACCGTTGGTATCGACGAGTTTCGCGTCGTAACCGTTCCACATTTTATCGTCGTAAAAAATATGGCCGAGCGCGTCCCACTGCGTACCGCATTGCAGCGGCAGCGACACCATATCGTCGGCGTAGCGCAAACCGCCCTTGTCCTGATTGCCGGCGACGGCATCCGTGCCGGTAGCGAGCATGGTGTGAATCGGGTTGAAGCGATTGCCCCACAGGCCGCGTTGAGGGCCGGTACGGTCGAAGTTAAGCCCCAGCGAAAACACCTTGCCTTTGCGCACCAGACGCGAGGCATCAATGATATTTTGCGGGGTAACGTAGTTCAGCGTGCCAACCTGATCATCCGGACCCCACTTGCCCCAGTTCTTGCATTTTTCGGCGGTAGCGCGCAGATGTGCGATGGTGAATTTTTTGGCGTCGTAGCGGCGGGTCATGGCAGGCTCCTGAAATCAACAATGGATAAAAAAATGGCGTCACTTCGAGTGACGCCATTTTACCGTCAACCGCGGAATCTACGCCGCGGGCTTCTGCATATAGCCGTAGCGCAGGTTGGTGCGCCCTTCGCCGTATTGATCGTAGTTGGCCTTGGCAACCGCCACCACGTCGCCATCCAAGGCAGCGCGCTGCTTGGCGGTAAAGTGATAAAGCCGCGCCGAGTTCTCGCCGAAGATCGCTTTCTTGACAGGGCCATCGGCGGCACCCAACGGCGCAAATCCGTATTTTTTTTGCATCTCTTCGGGGATTTCCAGGCGGCGCAGCGCTTCAATCTGCCATTGCGGCGCACCGGTCCAGATGGCATCACTGCCCCATACCACGTGGTCGGCACCAAGGCCTTTGACGAGCTGGCCCATCATCGCCGCACAAAGGCGCGGTTCGGCGATGGTGCTTTGCGCGAAGATTTGCCCGAGATCGCCGTAGACGTTTTTCACGCCATGCTTGGCGGGGATTTCCGCAAAATCGGTAACCCAGTCGATGCGGCCGGTTTTCTCGAACTGCTCCCAACCCACGTTCCACGCACCGCCGGTATAGCGGAAAGCGGAGTGGTAGATAATGAAATTGAGTTGTGGAAAATCCTTGGCGGCCTTGGCCACGTCGCGCACGTCGGCGTACTCCACCAGATGCGGGAACTGCTTGGTGGTCGAGGGCGGATACAACCCTTTGTGGACACACACATTGGCGAGACTCGGCGTGGTTTTGCTCCACTTCACCAGCCGCTCGTAAAACGGATACAGCAGTTTCTCGTCATCGAGATGCCACGGGTGCTTGGAAAGCTGCTTGTTGGTGTTGTCGCCCACCGTGTAGCCCTTGAACGAATCGGGCTTGTTGGTTTCGTAATCCTTGTCGACTTTTTCGAGCCAGCCCGGCATGCCCGGCATGAAAATCGCATGCGAGAACATGCGCTTGGAGCCGGCCTTTTTGTTGACGTCGGCGCGCGTCTCCGCCTTCATTTCATTGGTCAGAAACCAGTCGCGCGGTTCTTCCGAACCGGAGCCGGTAATCAGCGCCACCTTGGTGTCGCTGTCCATGTAGATTTCCTTGAAGTAGTTCGCGAATTTCAGATCTTCAAGTGTCTGCGGCTTGCCCACCAGCGCGGGATTCCACGACGCCTTGCCCACCGCCTCGCGCGAGCGCACGAAATTTGATAGCCGCGTGTCGTCACGCAGAAAGTGCGTGTGCATATCCATGATGAACTGGCCTTTGAGCGCGTTCGCGCGCTCGTTCGCCATTTCGGGCGTGGCAGCTTCTGCCTTGCTCACGTCATAGAACGGCCCGAAAGTTTCGTTCATCGCCACGAACGCGGCGGCCATGCCGGCAGCACCCTGGAAAAAAGTGCGGCGCGACACTCCTTGTTTTTTCGCCAGCTCGGAACCGATCTGTTTCACGCGCACTTCAAATTCGCGCTGCTTCACGGATTGCGGGCCGGGCACGAATTCGTCATTTGAAATCGGTTGCGTCGGAATCGGCGAACGGAATTTGGCGGTTTCCGCGGGGATCAATCTTGCTATTTCGTCAGGTGACATCATGATCATGCTCCTTTGTTGGTGAGTTACTGAACCGGTTTCATCGTAACGCCGGCACCTCTGGCTGCGCGGTTATTGTTCCAGTTCCGATGAAGTGGACGTATTCTATGGCAAGCGTATCGGGCAGCACAGTGAGTGTGTAAGTATTTGTTTTTATTGTATTTTTAGTTAATAAAATCAATCGACCTTCGCACCGGAATCGCGCACCACCTTGGTCCACTTGGGAATTTCAGTGCGCAGAAACGTGGCGAATTCTTCCGGTTTGCCGCCGCGCGCTTCGACGCCCTGCGTTGCAAGACGCTCTTTCAATTCGCTGGTTGCAAGCGCCGCGTTGATCTCGGCATTGATTTTTGCGATCACCGGCGCGGGTGTCGCGGCGGGTACTACGATGCCATGCCATGTCAGCGCTTCGAAACCCGCCATGCCGGATTCGGCGACGGTTGGCAATTCCGGCACTGAAGGCGAACGCTGCGCGGATGTCACTGCCAATGCGCGCAAGCGTCCCGAGCGCGCGTGCTGGATGACGGACGCCGCCGTAGCGAACATGAATTGCACTTGCCCGCTGACGAGATCGATCACGGCAGGCCCGCCACCTTTGTACGGTATGTGCTGGTAACTCACGCCCGCCAGTCCTTTGAACAATTCGCCGGCGAGGTGCCCGGCAGTGCCGGTACCCGACGACGCATAGTTCAACTGGCCTGGGCGCGCCTTCGCGAGCGCGACCAGCTCTTTTACGTTTTTCACCGGCAAAGACGGATGCGCCACCAACACGCTCGGTTGTGTGGCAAGCAGCACCACGGTCGCAAAATCGCGCAACGCATCAAACGGCATTTTTTGATACAGCGCCTGATTGGTCGCGAGAATGCCGTTGTTGCCAAGGAACCAGGTGTGGCCGTCGGGTGCAGAGCGGGCAACAATTTCCCCGGCAATATTCCCACCCGCACCGGGACGATTGTCGATCACGATTTGTTGTCCCAACCGCGTGGTCATCGGCGCTACCAATAGGCGCGCAACCGCATCACTGGCGCCGCCGGGCGGATAGCCGAGAATGAAACGTATCGGCTTGGTCGGAAAGTTGGGAGAAAGCGCATCGGCTGCGCAGGCTGCGCCGCTCAGTGAGAACCATGCCGCGCAAACTACGCAAAATACGCACGCCCCCTTCAAATGCCGCATCACAACCTCCTCGCTTGGTTTAGCAGTATTCGTGTGCCGCACACCCGGGTATTTAACGCCTATTTTACGATCTGCAGTTTCGGGCGCGGCGGTGGTGTAGACGGTGGGTCGGGCTCAACGTTACCAAGTGGCGGCGCCCCGGAAGCGGCGCTATTCGCACCGATTTCCGTCTCGGCGGCGAAAAACAACCCCTGTCCATTCTCGCGCGCGAAAATGCCCGCGACCGCCGACATCGGAATCGAGCACTCGCGCGATACACCGCTAAAGCGCGCGGAGAACTGCACCCCGTCGTTACCAATAGTGAGCTTGTGGGTAGCGTCGTAACTCAGATTGAGCACGATCTCGCCATCTTTGATGAACTCCATCGGCACACGCGTATTTTCGTCCACTCTGACCGAAAGATACGGCGTGAGGCCGCTATCCGCGCACCACTCGTGGATCGCGCGGATCAGATACGGCTTGGTGGAACGCTCGGCCATGGCATCACGAAAATCACTTACGCATGACTTTTTCCGACGCGGTGAGCGCGTCGATGTACGCCGGACGGCTGAACAGGCGTTCGGCATACTTCATCAACGGCGCGGCCTGCTTCGGCAATTGAATATCATAGTGGTCAAGCCGCCACAGCAGCGGTGCGATCGCCACATCGAGCATGGTGAATTCTTCGCCCAGCATGAATTTCTGCTTGGCGAACACCGGCGAAATCTGCGTCAATGAATCGCGGATCACCTGGCGGCCTTTTTCGGCCTGCTTCTGCGTGCCTTTTTCGATGGCGTGAATGTGATTGAACATTTCATTCTCGAAGCGATACAAAAACAACCGCGCGCGCGCGCGCATCACCGGATCTGCCGGCATCAGTTGCGGATGCGGAAAGCGGTCGTCAATATACTCGTTGATGATGTTCGATTCATACAGAACGAGGTCGCGCTCCACCAGTACCGGCACCTGGTTGTACGGGTTCATCACCGCGAGATCTTCGGGCTTGTTGAACAGATCGACATCGACGATCTGGAAATCCATACCCTTTTCGTAAAGCACAATGCGGCAACGTTGGCTGAAAGGGCACGTGGTGCCCGAATATAAAGTCATCATGGGAAATACCTGTTTGTGTAATCGGTGATCAGCAAATCAGGAGCCGCAAAATTCGCAAAGCGTTATGTGCCATGCGAAATTCGCGGTTCGCCGTTCACCGCAAATCTACTAACGGTTCACCAAATCAGTGAACATCCTTCCAGAACGCTTTCTTCAACGCATAGATTAGCGGGATCAACAGAAGCAGGAACCCCAGCACGACGATACCGATAGTCTTGCGGCTTTTTGCCGCCGGCTCACCCATGTACACCAAATAGTTCACCAGATCGGTTACCGCACGATCGTACTCCAGCGCAGACAACTTACCGGGCTTGGCAAGCGCAGGTTTTTCAACGCTGGCCAGATAACCGTCAGCACGTACTTTGTCAGCCTTCATCACCTGCTCGCCCTGCAACTCCCACAACACATGCGGCATGCCGACGTTGGGGAACGTGGTGTTGTTCCAACCCGTCGGACGCGAAGCATCGCGGTAGAACGTGCGCAAATAGGTGTAAAGCCAATCCGCCCCCGAACCGTCGCCGGACGCACGCGAGCGCGCGACCACCGTCAGATCCGGCGGCGCGGCGCCGAACCACACTTTGGCGTCATTGGGGTCCATCGCAACTTTCATCAGATCACCGACTTTGCCGCCGCTGAACACGAGATTGTCGAGAATCTCTTTGTCGTTCAGGCCAATATCCTGCAAACGGTTGTAGCGCATGTAATTCGCGCTGTGGCAGTTCAGGCAGTAGTTCACGAACAGCTTGGCACCGCGCTGCAGTGATTCGGTGTCGTTTGCGTTGATCGGCGCGCGATCCAGCTTGACATGATCACCTGCCGCGAAAACCAGCACCGGCGCCAGAAACATAACGGTAACGGATAAAATTTTTCTTATCATGGCAGCGCTCCTCACATCGTCACCCGGTCGGGCACCGGATGCGTCTGCTCCATCTGCGTGTACCACGGCATCAGCAGAAAAAACGAGAAATAGATCAGCGTGCCGATCTGCGAAATAAGCGTGCCCGCCACCGTCACCGGCTGCGTGCCATAAAAGCCCAGCACCAGGAACACCACCACAAATATCGTCAGCGCCCAGCGAGACAACACGCCTTTGTAACGGATGGATTTCACCGGGCTCTTATCCAGCCAAGGCATCAGGAAGAAAATCAGCGTCGCCACGCCCATCAGCACCACGCCCCACACCTTGGCTTCTATCACGCCCATCGCGATCAGCACCACCGGCGCAATCACTGCCGCCAGCAGTTTTGATAGGCAACCGCGCGAGGTAAACAGTATCAGCAGCGCGTAAGCCACGACGCCAATACGCAGCGCCCACATGAAGTCTTCGGTGATCGCACGCAGAATCGAATAATACGGCGTGAAATACCACACCGGCGCGATATGCGACGGCGTTTTCAGCGGATCAGCCGGAATGAAGTTGTTGTACTCGAGGAAATAACCGCCCATTTCCGGCGCAAAGAAAAGTATCGCGCAGAAAACCGCCGCGAACACGACCACGCCCAGTGCATCTTTCACCACGTAATACGGAAAGAACGCGATGCCATCCACCGGAATGCCCTGCGCGTTTTTGTTCTGCTTGATCTCAATGCCATCCGGATTATTGGAACCCACTTCGTGCAGCGCCAGTATGTGCGCAGCCACCAGCCCCAAAATCGCCAGCGGGATCGCAATCACGTGAAACGCAAAGAAGCGATTCAGTGTTGCATCCGACACCACGAAATCGCCACGCACCCAGGTAGAAAGATCCGGTCCGATAATCGGCAGCGCATCGAACAGATTCACGATCACCTGCGCACCCCAGAACGACATTTGGCCCCACGGCAGCAAATAGCCAAAGAAGGCTTCGGCCATCAACGCGAGATAAATCACCATGCCGAAGATCCAGATCAATTCACGCGGCGCACGATATGAGCCATACATCAGCCCGCGGAACATGTGCAGATAGATCACGATGAAAAACGCCGAGGCGCCGGTGGAATGCAGGTAGCGTATCAGCCAGCCGCCCGGCACATCGCGCATGATGTACTCGACTGATGCAAACGCTTCCGCAGCCGACGGTTTGTAATGCATCACCAGAAATATACCCGTCACGATTTGCAACACCAGCACCACCATCGCCAGCGATCCGAAGTAGTACCAGAAGTTAAAATTCTTCGGCGCGTAGTACTCGGACATGTGGTCTTTCCACTGTGAAACCAGTGGAAAACGCTGATCCACCCATGTCAGCAATGCGCCGAGCGGCGCATTGAGCGGACCGGCGCCTTCAATCACTACGGGTTCTTTTTTAGTAGCGGCCATTTTTCGATCAGGCTCCCTTGCTATCCACGCCAATCAATATCTTGTTGTCTGCAAGATAGGTGTGAGGCGGCACCTTCAAATTATCCGGTGCGGGCTTGTTCTTATATACACGGCCCGCCAGATCAAACAGCGAGCCATGACACGGGCAGTAGAAACCGCCTTTCCAGTCGGACGCAAAATCTTCGGCCTTGGCCTGGAACTTTTCTACCGGCGAGCATCCCAAATGCGTGCATACGCCTTCCAATACCAGAATTTCCGGCTTGATCGAGCGCATCTCGTTCTTCGCGTATTCCGGCTGCATGGCTTTTTGCGAAGCGGGATCGGACACTTTGTCAGCGCCTTTTTTCACCGTATCGAGCATATCCTGCGTCCGGCGCACTATCCACACTGGTTTACCGCGCCACTCAACGGTCATGCGTTCACCGGGGGCGAGCTGGCTGATGTCGACTTCCACCGGCGCGCCGGCCGCTTTGGCGCGCTCGGACGGCCACATGCTCGCCACAAACGGCACACCAGCCGCCACGGTCGCCACACCACCGGCCACCGCGCTCGCAGCCACGAGCATACTGCGCCGGTCTTTGTCGGGTTGTTGTTCAGACATTCTGGGAATTTTCCTGAAGAGAGGTATTGGAGTAATACGGCCAAGCAGTTCATTAATCACGAAAACGCCTTATTTTACACGAACTCGCCTAAAAAAGTGAAATAATTCATTGAATAATCATTTAAAAACATATAGTTACATAGGCATATCCTCGTTGAATCGATGGTCCGTTGGCATGACGCCAAAACATCCACGACCAATATAACCGCGCGGTTTCACCCATCAGCATTTTTAGGCAATAATCCGTACACACAGGAATCCAAAACAATGTTTCGTAAATTCTGGTTATTTTTTGCGCAGGGCGTCACCCTCTGCCTCGCTGCGCTGTTTGTCGTTACGACGCTGCGGCCTGAACTGCTGGCGTGGAATGCGCGTCCCGCCGCGCCGGCGGTAAAACCGGCCGTAGCACCCGCTATGTCGTCGGCAGGCAAACTGGTTTCTTTCAGCGAAGCGGCGAAGCGCGCGATGCCGACGGTGGTCAATATTTACACCAGCAAGGAAGTCAAAGCGCAGCGCACGCCGTTCATGGATGACCCGGTGTTCCGCTATTTTTTCGGCGGCGAAGGCGAAAGCCAGGGCCAATCGCAAAAGAGCAATAACCTCGGCTCCGGCGTGATTGTCAGCGAAAAAGGTTATATCCTCACCAACGCGCATGTGGTCGAAGCCGCCGATGAAATCGAAGTCGCGCTCGCCGACAATCGCCGCGCCAAGGCAAAAGTCATCGGCACCGATCCGGAAACCGATCTCGCGGTGATCAAAATCGATCTGCCGAAATTGCCGGCGATCACCTTCGGTCAGTCCGAACAAGCCCAGGTCGGCGATCTGGTGTTGGCCATCGGCAATCCGTTCGGTGTCGGGCAAACGGTGACGTTCGGCATTGTCAGTGCGCTGTCGCGCAGTCATCTGGGCATCAACACCTTTGAAAATTTTATTCAGACCGATGCCGCGATCAACCCGGGCAATTCCGGCGGCGCGCTGGTGGATATCAACGGCAACATGATCGGCATCAACACGGCGATTTATTCACGCACGCCGGGTGGCGCGTCGCTCGGCATCGGCTTTGCCATTCCGGCAACCACCGCAAAACAAGTGCTCGATCAACTGGTGCAAACGGGCACCGTGACACGCGGCTGGATCGGCGTTGCGGTTCAGGATTTAACCAGCGAACTCGCGGAGTCTCTCAAACTGTCGGAGACTCGCGGCACGCTGATTACCGAAGTATTCAACGGCACGCCCGCCGATCAGGCCGGCATGAAATCGGGCGATGTGCTGGTTGCGGTGGACGGCAAGCCGGTCACCGATTCGGCAAGCATGCTGACGTTGATATCGGCCATCACACCCGGATCAGGCGCCGCGCTCAAGGTAATACGCGCGCAAAAAGAAGTGGAACTGAAGGTTACCGTGGGCAAGCGACCCAAAGTCACTCGCAAAAAATAGTATTTAAAAACAAATACTTATATAGCTTTCAGCGACCGCCGCTGTTCTGCTCTTTTTCCACGGCGGCGAATTCCTGCGCCACTTGTTCCGGCGTGAGCGCTTCGTCGGCGGGTTTTTCATCAGCGGACGTTTCATCAGGTTTTTTCACCGACGAAATAAAACTTGCCGCAATGATGCCTGCTTCATACAGCAGGCACATCGGAATCAGCAACGCCAGCATCGACACCACGTCCGGCGGCGTTACCACCGCAGCGGCAATCGACGCGCACACCACGAAGTAGCCACGAAAATCGCGCAGCTGCTGGATGTTGACCACACCCATGCGCACCAGCACGATAATCGCCACCGGCACTTCAAACGCGACGCCAAATGCCAGGAACATCGTGAGCACGAACGATAAATACTGCTCGATGTCCGGCGCAGGCGTGATGCTGGCGGGCGCGAATCCGGCGATAAAGCGGAACAACTGCCCAAACACGAAGTAGTAGCAAAAGGCCACGCCAACCACAAACAACACCGTGCTGGTCACCACCAGCGGCAACACCAGTCTCTTCTCGTGCACATAAAGGCCGGGCGCAACAAACGCCCATGCCTGATACAGCACATAAGGCAACACCACCATGAACGCGGCCATCAACCCCACTTTCAAGGGAATCAGGAAAGGGGTAATCACGCCGGTGGCGATCATCTTTGAGCCTGCGGGCAGCGTTTGAATCAGCGGTAACGCTAGAAAATCGTAGATCACGCCATAGGTCGGCCAGAATCCGATCAGCGCAAACGCAACCACAATGGCAATCAGCGCGCGCATCAGGCGATCGCGCAATTCAACCAGATGCGAGATAAACGTGTCTTCGGTCAGCGCCACGGCTATACCTTCGCCGTCGTGGATGTGGCGGATACCGGCGCCGGTGGTGGCGCATTGGCCAGCGGCGCCGCGTCCAAACTTAACTCAAGCTGCGAAGAAGGCGCGCTTGCGACAACGGCCATCGGCACAGGAGGCGCAGGTTCCATCGGCGGCTCGCGCAGCGGCGCCAATGGCGGCGCATCCAGCGCTGCGGCGGGCTGCACCGGCGGCGGATCGGCAAAGGCGTCGGCGACTGGATCAGCGACGGGCTCGGACAATGCGGTATGCGTGCTGTCGCTCAACTGTTTGAATTCGGATTCCACCGAACTGATTTGGCCTTTCACCGATTGCTCAATGGAACTTGCGGTGTTCTGCATTTCTTTTTGCAGCTTGCGCAGTTCGTCGAGTTCGATCTCGCGATTGATGTCGGCTTTGACGTCGTTCACATAGCGCTGCATGCGCCCGAGCAGATGCCCCGCCGTGCGCGCCACGCGAGGCAGTTTTTCCGGTCCGAGCACAATGAGTGCGATGACCGCGATAACGATCATCTCGGAAAAGCCGATATCAAACATTTTTGAGGTGAGGCGTTAGGCGTGAGGCGATAGGCGTGGGGGTGATGGGCAAATCGGAATTGAAACATGCGGCACAAGTAATAAGTCGGAACACCTACATCAACCCCTGCGCCTCACCCCTCACGCCTCACGTCTTGGTGGTTTCTTTCTTGACTTCCGCTTCGTACGTCTGCCCGGTGGCCGGCGGAATTTCACCTTTGGTTGCGGCAGCGTCTGCGGCTTTGTCGCCCTCAGACTTCATGCCATCCTTGAAACCCTTGACCGCGCTGCCCAGATCGCCGCCGAGGTTCCGCAACTTCTTGGTGCCAAAAATCAGCACGATAATCGCCAGAACGATCAACCAGTGCCAGATGCTGAATGAACCCATGCTGTTCTCCTAATATCCAGTTTGCGCCGCCAATGTTTGCCTACGGCTTACGCGATTTTTTGGCTTCGACCATCGACATAACACTCGCCATGCGAAGTTAGTCTACGCCGAAAGGCCTCATCCATTAGACTACTTGCGTGAGGCTTTTTCGTCGATGCCGGAAATACCTTCGCGCCTGTGCAACTCCGCCAGCACGTCATCCGGCGTCAATCCATGCCATGCCAAAAGCACCATGCTGTGAAACCACAGGTCAGCGACCTCGCGTACCACGTGCAGTTTATCACCCTCCTTGGACGCCAACAGCGTTTCCGCGGATTCCTCGGCGACTTTGCGCAAAATCGCATCTTCGCCCTTGGCCATCAGCCCGGCCACATACGAACTCGACGGATCAGCCCCTTTGCGCGCCGCCAGGGTCTCGCCCAGCCGTTGCAATACCTTTGCATCGATCATTTGCGGGCTCTCATTTTCCGTAGATTTCCTTCGGGTCTTTGATCACCGGATCAACCGCCACCCATTTGCCGCCGTCGGCGCCGCCTTCGAACCGGTTGAAAAAACAACTCGCGCGCCCGGTATGACAAGCGATGCCGCCGACTTGTTCCACTTCGACCAATATCACATCTTCGTCGCAATCGAGACTTATCGATTTGACCTTCTGCACGTGCCCTGATTCCTCGCCCTTGTGCCACAATTTCTTGCGCGAACGCGACCAATAATGAACCTCACCCGTCGCCGCCGTTTTTTTGAGCGCGTCACGGTTCATCCATGCGACGGTGAGCACGCGTCCGCTTGCCGCGTCTTGCGTCACCGCGGGCACCAGACCATCCTCGGCCCAGTTCACTTTGTTTAGCCAGCGCTCGTTCATGGGTCCATCACGTTCATTGCTCACAGCCGCACCTCGATGCCCTTGCCCGCCATGTATTCCTTCGCCTGCCGAACCGTATATTCGCCGTAATGAAAAATACTCGCCGCCAGTACGGCGTCGGCGCGCCCTTGTAACACACCATCAGCAAGGTGTTCCAGGTTACCCACGCCGCCGCTGGCGATCACCGGAATTTCCAGCATATCTGAAAATGCCCTCGTCAGCTCGATATCAAATCCCACGCGCGTGCCGTCGCGATCCATGCTGGTGAGCAAAATCTCGCCAGCACCGAGTTCCTGCATTTTGCGTCCCCATTCGAGGGCGTCAATACCCGTGGCTTTGCGTCCGCCATGCGTGTACACCTCCCAACGCGGCGGATCGGACGCTGGCGCGCTTTGCGCGGCGGGCGTGTGCACCACGCGCTTCGCGTCGATGGCCACCACAATGCACTGCGCGCCATAACGCCCCGAGGCATCAGCCACCAACTGTGGATTCTGCACCGCCGAGGTGTTGATGCTTACCTTGTCCGCACCGGCATTCAATAAGCGCCTTACATCGTTCACCGAACGCACACCGCCGCCCACGGTAAAAGGTATGAATACCTGCGCTGCGACACTTTCAATAATGTGCAGAATCAGATCACGGTCGTCGCTGCTGGCGGTGATGTCCAGAAACGTCAGCTCGTCCGCACCCTGATCGTCGTATCGGCGCGCAATCTCAATGGGATCACCGGCGTCGCGCAACCCAACGAAATTGACGCCCTTTACCACGCGTCCCGCCGTGACGTCGAGACAGGGAATGATGCGTTTAGCAAGCATAGCGCGTGAGACGTGAGGCGTGAGGCGTGAGGCGCGGGTGTCGCGATAAAGAACGTTCTACGCCCGAATCGGCATATTTCGCGTGCGGCGCACTGCTGAACTCACGTGTTACCTGACCGCGGTCTCTCGCCTCACACCTCACGCCTCACGCCTCACGATTTGCGCCTCACGCCTTACCTTTGGTAAGTTCATCCGCCAACTTCTGCGCCTCGGCGAAATCAAGTGTTCCCTGATATACCGCGCGTCCCGTAATCGCGCCCTGTATGCCCTCGCCCTGCACCGCGCACAGCGCTTTGACGTCATCCAGATTGGTAATGCCGCCGCTGGCGATCACCGGCACCGTCAGTTCTTTCGCCAGTTTGACGGTAGCCTCAATGTTTACGCCACTTAACATGCCATCGCGGCCGATGTCGGTATAGATCACAGCTTCCGCGCCGTAATCTTCAAATTTTTTCGCGAGATCGATGACATCATGCCCGGTCATTTTCGACCAGCCGTCCACTGCAACTTTGCCGTCTTTCGCATCGAGCCCCACCATCACATGCCCCGCAAATGCCGTACAGGCATCGTGCAGGAATCCCGGTGTCTTTACCGCTGCCGTGCCGATAATGACATAGCTGATACCGGCATCAAGATATTGCTCGATCGTGTCGAGATCGCGGATACCGCCGCCCAGTTGTATCGGCAGCTTGTCACCCACCGCAGCAACGATGGCTTTTATTGCAGCACCGTTTTTCGGCTTGCCCGCAGACGCGCCATTAAGGTCAACTACGTGCAAACGCCGCGCGCCCAGATCGAGCCAGCGCTTGGCAGTAGCCCCGGGGTCATCCGAGAACACGGTCGCGCTGGACATAACGCCCTGCTGCAAGCGAACGCATTGCCCATCTTTAAGATCAATGGCTGGAATAATCAGCATAGGTATAAAAGTTTGTATGAACGCTTGGAGGCAAGAAGACGGAACGGCATTGCGCAGGAAGGCGCGGAGGCTGTGTGGCGGGTCGGTTACCGGTTCAACAGGCTAGCAAGTCAGCAAAGTCAGAAAAATTCCGTTATGCGAATCATACTATAGCCGCAAATAATCTGTTGCGGTCAAGCGGCATGGCGTACAGCGCCTGTGGCGGGCACCCATGTTGCGAAATTCGCTAATAATCTAAGGCCTGCCGCCGCGCTTTTTTCCGGATGAAACTGCACGGCGAACAGATTATCGCGTGCCGCCGCGCACGAAAACTCGGCGGGATACCGGCTGACGCCCGCCGTCAGCCCGGGAATACCGGGTTCCGGGTAATAACTATGCACAAAATAAAAGCGCGCATGGTTAGCGATGCCGTTCCACAGCGGATGGTCGATGCGCTGCTCGACTTCGTTCCAGCCCATGTGCGGCACTTTGAGTTTTTGTCCGTTGCCATCCGCCAGATTATGCCCAAAGCGACGCACGCGGCCCGGCAGTACGCCCAGCCCCGGCGTGTCGCCTTCTTCGCTGTGTTCGAACAACATTTGCAAACCGATGCAGATGCCCAGAAACGGCTTATCGCGCGCCGCGTCCATCACCGCTTCGTACAATCCACGCCCACGCAGTTCGCGCATGCAATCGGGCATCGCGCCCTGTCCTGGAAACACCACACGGTCGGCGCCGCGCACCACCGACGGATCGTCGGTGACGCGTACGCTCGCGCCGGGCGCGACATGCTCGATCGCCTTCGACACCGAGCGCAAATTGCCCATGCCGTAATCAATGACTGCGATGGAACTCATGAGTTGCTGCCGAAGGCGAAAAACACGATAAAGGATTAGAGCGAACCCTTGGTCGAAGGCACGCCCTGCATGCGCGGATCGAACTCCACCGCCATGCGCAGCGCGCGTCCAAACGCCTTGAACGCAGTTTCGGCTTGATGGTGCGCGTTGTCACCCTTGATGTTGTCGATGTGCAGCGTAACCAACGCGTGATTCACAAAGCCGTGAAAAAACTCGCGCGTGAGGTCGACATCGAATTCGCCGATGCGCGCGCGCACGAAATCGATTTTCATATCGAGTCCGGGACGGCCAGACAAATCAATTACCACGCGCGACAGCGCTTCATCCAGCGGCACATAGGCGTGCCCATAACGGCGCACACCGGCCTTGTCGCCGATGGCTTTGGCAAACGCCTGACCCAGCGTAATGCCGATATCCTCAACCGTGTGATGCGCATCAATGTGCAAATCACCTTTGGCCGTCACCTCGAGATCAAACACGCCATGCCGCGCAATCTGATCGAGCATGTGATCGAGGAAACCTACGCCGGTGGCCAGTTTTGATTTGCCGCTGCCGTCGAGATTCAACGAAACGCTGATCTGCGTTTCGTTGGTGTTTCGCGTGACTTGCGCCTGCCGTGCCATGATAACGATTCGCTTTTTAGCAACGTTGTTGAACGACTACGGTAACTACTTGTTTTTATTAGTATAAACGATTTCGCGCAACGCATCCACCAAACCCGCGCATTGTTCGTCGGTACCGATGGTAATACGCATAAAAGGTGAAATACGCGGCGGATTGCGAAAGTGCCGCACGATAATGCTGCGCTCACGCAGTTTTGCTGCGATGTCGGCGCCATCACGCCCCGGAAAACGCGCGAAGACAAAATTCGCCGCCGACGGCAGCACATCAAAACCCAGCGCCTGCATATCGGCTACGAGGCGCACCTTGGAATCAATGACCTTGCGGCACATCGCGTCAAAATAGGCGTCATCGTCCATCGCCGCCGTAGCGCCAGCCTGCGCAAACCGATCCAGCGGGTAAGAATTAAAGCTGTCCTTCACGCGATTCAAGGCTTCGATCAATACCGCGTTGCCGGTGGCGTAACCCACGCGCAAGCCCGCCAGCGCACGCGACTTCGACAAAGTGTGTGTGACCAATAACTGGGGATATTGTTTGACGAGCGGCACGCACGACACACCACCGAAATCGACATACGCTTCATCGATCACGACCACCGACGACGGATTCGCCTTCAGCAAACGTTCGATGTCCGACAACGGCAGCAGGCAGCCGGTGGGCGCGTTCGGATTGGGGAACACAATGCCGCCATTCGGACGCACGTAATCCGCAACGTTGATCTCAAACGCATCATTAAGCGGCACCGCTGCAAACGCAATGCCGTACAGCGCGCAATACACCGGATAAAAACTGTATGTAATATCGGGAAACAAAATCGGCGCATCATGTTTCAACAGTCCAAGAAATACATGCGCGAGCACTTCGTCCGAACCGTTGCCGACAAACACCTGATCTGGCGTCAAGCCATGACGTCTGGCAATGGCCGCGCGCAGTTTGTCGCTGCCGGGATCAGGGTACAAGCGCAGCGTATCGCCTACTTCCGCGCGCAACGCCTCCAGCACCTTGCGGCTGGGGCCGTAAGGGCTTTCATTGGTATTAAGTTTCACCAGGTTGGCAAGCTTCGGCTGCTCGCCCGGCACATAGGGCGTGAGGCCGTGCACCACCTTGCTCCAATAGTTGCTCATGGATTCGCCACGTCTTCACTTCATCCGGTATTCGGCGGAGCGCGCGTGCGCGGGCAAGCCTTCACCATACGCGAGTTCCGCGGCAATTTTGCCGAGTTTCACCGCGCCCGCCTGCGACACGTTAATAATGCTCGATCGTTTCTGAAAATCGTACACGCCCAGCGGCGATGAAAACCGCGCGGTGCGCGACGTCGGCAACACGTGGTTCGGCCCGGCGCAATAATCGCCCAGCGCTTCGGAGGAATACTTGCCCATGAAAATCGCACCCGCGTGGCGTATTTTCGGCAGCAAGGCCCTGGCATCTTCAACCGAGAGTTCAAGATGCTCCGGCGCAATGCGATTGATGATAGCGCACGCTTCATCAAGATCGCGCACCTGAATCAACGCGCCGCGCCCGTCGAGCGATGCGCGAATAATGTCCTTGCGCGGCATATCCTTGATCTGACGTTCGATGCTTGCCGCCACTTTATCGATGTAAATTGCATCCGGACACAACAAAATCGACTGCGCCATTTCATCGTGCTCGGCCTGTGAAAACAAATCCATCGCAATCCAGTCGGGATCGGTGTTGCCGTCACACACCACCAGAATCTCCGACGGCCCCGCCACCATGTCGATGCCCACCACGCCGAACACGCGCCGCTTTGCGGCGGCCACATACGCGTTGCCGGGACCGACTATTTTGTCCACCTGCGGTATCGTCTGCGTGCCGTACGCCAGTGCGCCCACCGCCTGCGCACCGCCGATGGTAAATACACGATCCACACCGGCCAGCGCCGCCGCCGCCAGCACCAGCTGATTTTTCTCCCCACCCGGCGTGGGCACCACCATGATGATTTCCGCTACGCCCGCCACTTTCGCCGGTGTCGCATTCATGATCACCGTTGATGGATATGCCGCTTTGCCGCCAGGCACATAAATGCCAGCGCGATCCAGCGGCGTCACCTGCTGCCCCAACTCGTTACCATCAGAATCGATATAAGTATTTGTTTTTATGAATTGTTTTTCGTGAAATTCACGGACGCGTGCAGCGGCAGCCGCAAGCGCTTCACGCTGCGCCTCGGGCAATGATTTCAGCGCCGCAAGCAGTTCGGCCCTGGGAATTTCAAGCGCCGCCAGCGTCTTCGCACCAGTCATCCCAAGACGATCAAATCGCTGCGTGTATTCGAGCACGGCAGCATCACCA
>JBEBHE010000295.1:0-5779 GCA_040081205.1 Burkholderiales bacterium
GCCAGGCTGAATATTCCGGTACCGCTGTTCGAGGCGAGCAAGGCGTATTATTCGTCCGCGCTGTCGCAAGGTTTCGCGAAAGAAGACACGGCGGCGGTTTGTGCTGTGCTGGAACAGATGGCGGGTGATCCACGTAAAAGCGCGCGCAGGCGGCCCGGTAAGAAAAAGTAATCGAAACATTTTCAAATAGAGAGCGAACGAAAAATGAGCGAAGCAAAATCGATGTCCCCGCAAAGCCAGGCTTCACAAACGCTGGCATTCAATATGAAGCTTTTGGCCCAGCACGAAATGGAAGGTTTCGGCGGCATGGGCGAGGGCATCAATATGCAGGTCACCAAGGATGGCCGGCGCATTATCTGGATGGCGCACGAGTCCGCTCCGAAGAATTTCACCGCACTCGATGTGAGCGATCCGCGCAAGCCAAAATTCGTAATTCAAACGGATCTGCCGCATGGCGATGTTCGTTCGAACTCGCTGGACGTGGTGGGCAACACGATGGTGGTCGCGTATCAAACCAAGGGCTTTAACAACAAGCCGGCAGGCATTGATCTGTTTGATATTACGGTTCCGGAAAAGCCCAAGCTCATTTCGCACTTTGATGCCTCGGGAAAATTCTCGCGCGGCGTGCATGCGGTGTGGTTCGACGACGGCGAATTTGTGCATATGGCGAGCGGTGCGCCGGATTTCGAGCCGACGCATGACAAGGACGATCAGTTTTATCGCATTATCGACGTGCGCAACCCTTCGAAGCCGACTGAAGCGGGCCGCTGGTGGATGCCGGGCACACGCAAAGGCGACTCGGTAGCGCCGCCGCCGCGCCTGAAGATCGACGGCGGCTACCGAGCGCACAACACCAATGTCTATGCGAAGCAGCGCCCGGATCGCGCTTATGTCGGCTACATCGATGGCGGCGGTTACATACTGGACATCAAAGACAAATCCAATATTAAAGTGGTGTCACGCTGGAAAAACGCACCGCCATTCAACGGTTTTGTGCATACCGTGATGCCGCTGTTCAGCAAGGATTTACTGATCGTCACCGAGGAATGCGTGCGTGATAACTGCGCCGACTGGCCGAAGCTGACGTGGGTGTTGAACGCCGCGGACGAAACCAATCCGGTGCCGATATCCACAGTGCCGTTGCCGTCGCCGGAAAGTTTCGGTAAGCGCGGCGGACGCTTTGGTTCGCATAATCTATGGGAAAACTATTCCGCCGATTGCGCGTGGAAATCCGACAACATTATTCTCGCCACGTTTTTTAACGGCGGATTGCGTGCGTATGATTTGTCCAATCCGTATCAGCCGCAGGAAGTTGCTTACTTCGTGCCGGGCACGCCGAAACTTTCTCCCAAAGGCGCGGTGCAGATAAACGACGTGTACGTGGATGATCGCGGTGTTGTGTATTGCCAGGACCGGTTCACCGGCGGTTTGTATATCGTGGAATGGACGCAATAGGCTGATATGGATGCTCCTGTTTTAGGCCGTAGCGCGCTGTCGGGACGCATTCCCGTCAGCGTGGTCACGGGTTTTCTGGGCAGCGGGAAGACCACGCTGGTTAACAAGTTGCTGAAGCGTCCGGAGATGAATCGCGTTGCGGTGATCGTCAATGAGCTGGGCGAGCAGGCCATCGATAACGATCTGGTGGAAGTGTCGTCCGAACAGATGATGCTGCTCAACAATGGCTGCCTGTGTTGCGTGCTGCGCGGCGATTTGCAGGAAACCATGCGCGATTTGTTCATCAAGCGGCGCAACGGTGAAATCATCGATTTCGACCGGTTGGTGATTGAAACTACCGGGCTGGCTGACCCGGCGCCCGTCATGCAAACGCTGATGACGGACACCATGCTGCAAAGTCAGTACCGGCTGGATTGCGTGGTGACGCTGGTGGACGCTGTGAATGGCCTGGAGCAACTCAAAACACTGTCGGAGCCGGTGAAACAGGCCGCGCTGGCGGATCGCATTGTTATTACCAAAACGGATCTGGTGGATGAATCCAAAGCTGCCGCGCTGGAAGCCATATTGCGCGAATTGAATCCGCGCGCGCCGGTAAAGCGCGCGGTCAATGGCGAAATCGAACTGGCATTTCTGATCGATGTAGCGCTGCGCAGCATGCAATCGCGCCTTGAAGACGTGGAGCGCTGGATGGGTGCCGACAACGCCGAAGACCACGGACACTACGGTCACGATGAACATGGCCATGCGCACCGGCACGACACCAACGTCACGTCGTTTTGCCTGCGTTACAAAGAGCCGTTTACGTGGGCGTCGTTTTCGCAGTGCATGGAAGTGCTGGGCACGCTACGCGGCGCGGATTTGTTTCGCGTAAAGGGATTGGTCAATGTGGCCGGGCACAAAGGGCCGTTGATCGTGCAGGGTGTGCAGCATTTGTTTCACCCGCCGATTGAACTGGAGAAATGGCCAAGCGACGACCACGAAACGCGCATTGTATTTATAACGCGCGGGATTACGCAGCAGACCGTAGGGAATCTCTTTTCCGCTATCGCTTCGGTAGCGCCGGTTGCGGCAGCTACGGCATCCACATAAATAAACTCAATAAAAACAAATAGTTACTGAAGCTTACTTGAGGGCGGCTGCAGTAACAATCGGGGAGAAGTGATCCACCACCGGTTTGTACGTGGGTTTGCCGCCCAACTCGGCCAGTACTTCCTTGGCACGAGCGTAGTCTTTAATTTCAATCAGTCCGGATAGCAAAAAAACTTCCGCTGTGGTGTCGTCTGCTGCGGTGCCGGCTTTCAATTCTTTGTACTGCTTGTCCAGATGCGTGCGGGCGTCCGGATTTCCCAGCGAGCGAACGCGAATCATCCCGGTCTTGCCTTGTTGTCCCGCTGCAGGCGTTTTCGCGAGTTGATTCACCACCAGCGGCGGCAATTGCGAGACCACGGGTTTGAGACTGCTTTTGCTGTCGAGGCTACCAATGTCGACCTGTCCACTGCCGCTCCAGATTTCCTGCCGGCCATTGCCGAAATAGACCATCTGCACGCGCGCGCCGTTGCTGAGCGTGAGTTTGTCGCCTGTGGCAATTTTTATGAAGGGCACAACAGCCTGCGTGCCGTTTGCAGAGGCAATGGAAACTTGGCCGCTAATCTGCGTAATCATGCCCGCATCGGCCCACGCGTTGGCGCTACCGAGCAGAATCAATGCTGCAAAAAATTTGAGAGTACGCATGTTCGTCTCCTACATCCTGATGTCAAGAATTTCATAAATCTCTATCGGTTCCGCACGCCCTTTGACGGTGAGATTGTCGTGGCGTCCGGTTACAACCATGTGTCCAGCCGCGCGCACGGTTTCTGCACTGGCTACGATAACGCAACTCAGGTTCTTTGTCTCGCTCTCGAGTCGGGACGCAACGTTAACCGTGTCACCAATGGCCGTAAATTCCATGCGTTTTGCCGACCCCAGGTTGCCAACCACCGCATTTCCGGTATGAACGCCTACGCCGATGCGAAACTCGGGCAGATCCTTGCCTGGGAAGCGATTGCGCATCCACGCCTTGAATTCTTCGGCCACCTGTCGAATGCCTGCTGCCGCACGCAACGCGCGCGCGGGGTGATCCGCAAACGGGTAGGGCACGCCAAATTCGGCCATCACTGCGTCTCCGATGAATTTGTCAATTCTGCCGCCCTCAGCCCTTATAACGTTGATCACCCGCTCGAAGTAGACATTCAAAAATTCGACCGTTTCGTGCGCGCTGAGTTTCTCGGTAATGGTGGTGAAATTGCGGATATCCGAAAACAGTATGGTGATGTGCATGGATTGGCCGCCCATGTCCAGCTTTTGGCCGCTGCTCAGCAGCATGTTGACCACGTCGTCGGAAACATAGCCCTCGAACATGTTGCGAATACGCGCCTTGTCACGTTCCTCGCGTGTCAGACGCAGGCCCAGTACCAAAAGAAACCCCGTGAGCAGTCCCAGTTGCAAATGCGCTGTAGGAAACAACCAGAATTTTTGAAGAGATGCGTAGCCTGCGGCCAAGGCCAGCAATGCGCCTACTATCACTGCGCCTAACCCCCACCATGGCGATGTGCGCAGGCCGACGATAATAGCGGCAAGCAACACAAGTGCGGTGATAATCCAGCGCAACACGTCAGGTGCGGCGCTCGTTGTTCTACCTGAAAGTAATGTCTCGACGATGTTGGCCTGAATTTCGGGACCGGGCATACCGCCGCCAATCACGGAATTGCCGTATGGCGTTGAGTGCATATCGTTCATGCCGAGGTAGTCACCGCCTATTATTACAACTTTTCCGTGTAGCGCTTTCACAGAAGGGTCATTCAAAGCATTTTTTTCCAGCAATTTGAAAAAAGACACGCGCGGGATAGTTCCCTGCGGCCCGGCATAGCTAATGTTGTGTACGCTAGAGGATGTGTAGCCAAAGCCGCCCAGACTCCAATCATTTACCGCTGGGCTTTGCCCGGACGCACGTACCGCCATCAGCGCACTGAACGATAGCCGGGGGGCACCTGGGGCTATTTCTTTCGCCCAATTTGCGGGCGGGGCAATTCTGAATCGTCGGATTGCTCCGTCTTTATCCGTCAAAAGATCCGCAAGTCCAATGCCTGAGACCAAATCCATATTGGGCAATGAAAGCAGGTAATCAGAATCAGGCAGTATGGGATCATCGGGTTTGCCTTCATTGTGCGCGATAGCACCTACGAGAACAACCTTGCCGGAATTCAATTCCTGTCTGAATGCCAAATCAAACTGCTGAAGGTCTTTGTTCTTCGATAGCTTGAATTTTTTCAGCCAATTTTCCGGTGTGATCGAAAACAGAAAGTCTATGCCGATGACCGTAGCGCCAGCCTCGCGCAGTGTCGCTATAGCCTTAGCATGGAGTGGCGCCCAAAACACCAACGGATCGTCGCGGTAGCGATTGAGCGATTCTTCATCAATCACCACCAGCGCGGTGTGTTTGGGCGTATAACGCACGCCGCTGACGCGATGCCATAAATCGCTGTAGGCCTGGTCGAGTCCCGACAATGCGCCAGCGTGATAAGTGGCTTCGGTAACAACGAAAGCGATGGCCGCCATCACCAGCAACAAGCGTAGCGAATGGCTGCCGGTGCGTGTGGCGTCTGAAGATGGGGCGGGATTGCTCACGCGGCTATTCTAGTGTTTCCGTGATAGCGCGGATATGCGGCACGCAGCAATGAAAATTGCACAGCGCACTTGCCCGCAGATAGCTGCCCACCCGGCTTGGGCGCCCGCCTAATTACTTTCCGGCGTAACGATCTCGATATGATCGCGACTAACGTTAACAAACGGGGCGGTGAGCACCTGGCGTCCGCCCATTTCCCACACTTCAACGTCGGTAACCGCCATAAAGTCTTTCGAATCAACCAGGAAATCAGTGACGCGCGCGCCAGGGAGCAAATGAATATATCCCTTGATGCGATAGCTGCGGGTCAGAATAACGACTTTGGTTTTGGTTTCTTCAGCCATAATTTCCTGCGCTCCCGTAAACTAATATCAGATCCGAATAGTGATATGCAGGGGCAAATGGTAGCCGTTACCATCGCGCCGCGCAAATACCGGCGGCAACAATGGGAAAGAAGCTTAAAGGTGGTTTTCCGGTCTGCTCACAGACTGAGCGGAATCCGATTTGGTAGACGGGCAAGTCGCTTGGACTACGCCGCCGATTGTTGCCTGTCCGCGTAATACAGGTTGGCGACATTAGCAGGCGCTTGGTTGTCAATTTTTGCATGACGACGCCGGCAGCGACACGCAGGGCAGGTAAGCACGAAATGACTTTGGCTCCCCG
>JBEBHE010000296.1:0-5764 GCA_040081205.1 Burkholderiales bacterium
GTCATCAGCAATGCCTGGCACGCCGACAGCAAGCCTATGTTTTTAAATTGTTTTGTCATCCGGTCTGTATTCACTGTATCCGCGTTTTGTGAGCGTCACATGTTGCTCACGTGATAGATGCGAAGAGTATAACCGCCTCCTGTCTTTATATATTTTTCTGCTACGCTCGCTTTGAAATGAGAATTCCCCAATTTCAATTACTGCCTGCCGGCACGATGCCCGACGCAAAACGTTTGTTTGCGGCACGCGCACTGCGCGCATTTGTCGATGGCTACATAGCGTTGCTGTTGCCGTATTACCTGACGCTGCTGGGCTACAACGCGCTCGAAATCGGCATCCTCATCACGGTAACGCTGCTCGGCTCGGGCGTTATGACGCTCGGCGTCGGGTTGATCGCACATCGATATCGCAGCCGCAGTTTGCTAGCTGCCGCGTCATTGTTGATGGCTGCCACCGGCGTCGGTATCACGCTGGTGACGGATTTCTGGCCGTTGTTTATCGTCGCCATCATGGGCACCATCAATCCCTCCAGCGGCGATGTCAGCGTGTTCTTGCCGCTGGAGCAAACGCTGCTGACGCACACTACGCCGGCGGCATCACGCACTGCTTTGTTCGCGCGGTATAGTTTAATCGCCGCACTGGCAGCGGCGGTCGGCGCGCAGGCGGCCGCTTTGCCCGTGCTGGCCGCAAGCACGGTCGGCATCGAGATCAAAGCCGCGATTCAAATCATGTTTCTGCTCTACGGCGCGGCCGGATTGGCAACGTTGCCCCTCTATCGGGGACTCTCGCCGGCGCTCGAAGCGCACGACGATAAGCCGAGCGCACCGCTGGGCCCCTCGAAGCGCATAGTGTACAAAATGGCGGCGGTATTCAGCCTGGATTCTTTTGGCGGCGGTTTCGCGGTGCAGTCGCTGCTGGCACTTTGGCTTTTTCAACGCCACGGCCTGTCGGTAGCGGAGGCTGGCACCCTTTTTCTGTGTACGGGACTACTCGCGGCATTCTCGCAACTTGCTGCGGCACCCATCGCCGCGCGCTTCGGCTTGATTAACACCATGGTGTTCACGCATTTGCCGGCCAACGTGCTGTGCATGCTGATTCCCTTCATGCCCACGCTGCCGCTGGTCATCCTGCTGCTGTTCTTGCGAGCGGCGCTGTCATCGATGGACATTCCCGCGCGGGTGTCCTACGTGATGGCCGTGGTTTCACCGGCCGAGCGCCCCGCCGCGGCCAGCATCACCAATTTGCCGCGCAGTCTCGCCGCCGCCTTGAGTCCAGCGCTTGGCGGATATATGCTGGCAGTTTCCAGTTTTGGCTGGCCGCTGGTAGTATGTGGAGCATTGAAGGTGGTTTACGATTTGACGCTGCTGAAAATGTTCCAGTCGGTCAAACCGCCGGAAGAAAAAAGTGTTAGCGTAACCAGGGAGAACACATGAAATTGCTGAGCTTCCGTCCGCCTCGTGCCCGCGTCGATCACTTCGGCGTTTTGCTTTCCAACGGTCAGGCATTGGATATTTCCGAAGCCAAAAGCGGCCGCGGCCTGCCGGATTCCCTGCTCGACTGCATACGCGGCGGCGCCGATTCACTGGCGCGTGTGCGCGACGCGCTGGCACAGGCGGAACATAAACTATCCGCTGGAAACACGGAACACGTGGTATCGCTGGATGCCGTTACCGCGCGCCCGCCGCTGGTTCCAGGCAAAATCATGGCTATCGGCAAGAACTATTCCGATCATGCCGCCGAAGTCGGCAGTGCCGCTTACTCGCGTCCAGCGGGGTTCATCAAACATGTCGATACGCTGATTGCGAATGGCGACACCGTCCGCAAGCCGGGCTGGACCGAGAAGCTTGATTATGAAAACGAACTCGCGGTGGTAATTGGCGACGAATGCGCCGACGTGCCGTCCGAAGAAGCGTATGAACATATTTTCGGCTACACCATCATGAACGACGTGTCCGCGCGCGACGTGCAGTTTTCCGAGCGCAAGGAAGGCAACATCATGATCGGCAAAAATTTTCCGACGGCCGCTCCACTGGGGCCGTGGGTAGTCACGAAAGACGAGATTCCCGACCCGCATAATTTACGGCTGGTCACGCGCGTCAATGGTGAAATGCGGCAGAACGCCAACACCGGCACGCAGATTTTTCACATTCCCGCGCAAGTCGCGTGGTACTCGCACGCCGGCCTCTACCCCGGTGACATCATCTCCACTGGCACGCCGGCGGGTGTTGCCGCAGGCTACAAGGGCGAAGGTTCGTGGTGGTTGAAAAATGGTGATCTGGTGGAATGCGAGATCGAAAAAATCGGCATCCTCCGGAATCCGATTTCCACTCGCAAACGCCGCGCCTGACCGAATAGCCGGTAGCGCAACAAAGCATCGCACCGAAGACCTTGAGTGGTCTTCGGGATATTACTGAAAACGCAGTTAGCTCTTTTTAGCGTCCGGCTTTTTCGATTCAAAGCAGGCGCGATAGGTTTTTGCATCGCCACGGCATGCTTTGTGCGCCGCCACTTCGCCTTCGCAGCGCGCCTTATTGCTCTCGGTGGCGCAATTGCGCGGCAATTCGTCGCGCTGGCAAATGCGGCGCGCATCGCTTTCGAGCTTGCCGCACTTGGCGTCTGCTTTGTTGCGAGCCTCGCATTGCGCCTTGCCGCTATCAGACGCTTTGGAACAATCGCGCGGCTGCGCGAAAGTCGATCCAGAAACAGTCATTATGAAAGCACCCGCGGTAACTGCCAGACAGCTTTGAATCCATTTCCAATATTGGCTCATGTTTGGTCCCCTTTGGTCTTTGGTAGTAGTCAGTAATAAATGATCTCATGCAGTAACAATCGCGTTACCGCAAATTCATCTTACGCCTTTTACGACGCCCTGCGCGACGGAATGCGCGTTGCTCTCAGCACCGGGCCCCAGCGTTCAGCTTCGGCGTAAATCCGTGTCGCGAACTGCGATAGCGGACTACGCACCGGCTCCAATCCCAACGCGATTAATTGACTGCGCGTGGCGCCTTCATTAATCGCTTCAGCGATGTGCTCGTTGAGCCAGCGAACCACATTCGGCGAAACGCCGTTTGGCGCGAACACCCCAAACCATGCCGCCACGTCGACACCTGGAATTCCCGATTCCGTGAGCGTGGGCAGGTCAGGCAGCCATTCGGCCCGTCGCGGACTCGCTACCGCCAGCACACGCAAATGCTCGTTATTGAGGTAGGGCAACGCCAACGGCAGCGCGGCGAGCATCAGTGAAGTCTGTCCCGTCGCCAGCCCGTTCAAAGCCGCGAGGCCGCCATTGTGCGGCACATGCACCATATCCAATCCAGCAGCGCGGCGCATCAGTTCGCCTGCAAGATGTCCGGTGCTGCCTTCGCCCGACGAGCCGAAATTCACCTCACCAGGGCGCATCCTGATATGAGAAATCAAACGATCCAGCGTCTTGAACGGGAATCCCGTGTTCATCATCAGCACAAACGGCATGTTGACCAGCGGTGCTGCCAGTTCAAAATCCCGTGTAGGGTCATAGCTCACCTGCGGTGCGTAATGTGGCGCAAGAATCATCGTTTCGTTGCTCGCCAGCAGTAGCGTATAGCCGTCGGCCACCGACCGGGCGACATGCTGCGCACCCCTTGTTGTTGCACCGCCTGGCTGGCGATCCAGCAGAACGGGATACTTAGATTCGTAACGTATCGCCTGCTGCACGATGCGGCTTAACGTGTCGGAGATCGCGGGCGGTGCATTTGCCGCCATCAGCTTGTAGGTCTTGGTCATACGCGAAGCGCCACGTATGTCCGTCGGCCCGCTGATCGGATACGGCACCACCAGCGTCACCGCACGCGATGGGTATTCTTGTGCTATCGCCACAAATGCCGGAAAAAATATCAGGCAAAACAAGATCAAACGCAACATAATGAATGCGATCCTTTTCGAAGTCTTTCCGAAGCGGGTGCAGGTACTGTTTTTCAGTCGGATAGGTAACATAAAGCTTACAACAACTCGGCAGAAGAACGTATGGCGAAATGTTAGAATCGCGTTTTCCAGTCTTTAGCGCGCCATGTCCATCCACTCCCGCATCGCCACCATCGAACGTCTCGGCGCAGCCGTAGGACCGCAAGGGATATTTACTGCCCCCGCCGAGCTCGAACCCTATGTCGTCGATTGGCGCGGCATCTATCGTGGCGCAGCGGCGGCGGTGGTGCGTCCAGCAAACGTCGAACAAGTCGCTGCCATCGTCAAAATCTGTGCCGAGACGAAAACACCGCTGGTGCCACAGGGCGGCAATACCGGCATGTGCGGCGCGACCGTGCCGGATGCGAAAACCAACCCGATCGTGATTGCGTTGGGACGTATGAATCGCATACGCAACGTCGATCCGCTCAATAACACGATGACGGTCGAAGCCGGCTGCGTGCTGGCAAATATTCAACAGGCTGCGGCGGACGTTGACCGGCTGTTTCCGTTGTCGCTGGGCGCTGAAGGAAGCTGTCAAATTGGCGGCAATCTTTCCACGAACGCCGGTGGCGTCAATGTACTGCGTTATGGCAACACGCGCGATCTCGTGCTCGGTATCGAAGCCGTGCTGCCCGATGGACGCATCTGGAACGGCCTGCGTTCGCTGCGCAAGGACAACACCGGCTATGATCTCAAACATTTGTTTATCGGCGCGGAAGGCACGCTGGGTATCATTACCGCCGCGGTGTTGAAACTTTTTCCCAAGCCAGGCACCACAGCCACCGCGTGGATAGCGGTGCCCGACCCGGACAGCGCCCTGAAATTATTTTCGCTGTTGCGGCAACGTTTCGGCGACCGCATCAGCGCATTTGAATTGATTTCACACGCCTGCGTTGATTTGGTGATGAAGCACATTCCGGGCACGCGCAATCCAATCGGCACGCCGCATGGGTGGTATGTGCTGACGGAATTGGGTGATTCCTCGCCCGGCGAGGCATTACGCAACGAGCTTACCGCCGCTTTGGAAAACGCCATGGAAGCCAACCTGGTGATTGACGCCGCGTTGGCCGAGAATCAGGCACAGTCCAAGGCTATGTGGCGTATACGTGAGTCCATACCGGAGGCTGCGCGAGGCGAAGCCGGCATGCTTTATCGCCATGATATCGCCGTGGCCGTGGGTGAAATTCCGTCATTCATTCGCGATGGACAGGCGGCGCTTGAAAAGCACTTCAAAGGCACCCATATCATTTGCTTCGGGCACCTCGGCGACGGCAATCTGCATTACAACACTTACATCGAAGGCCGCTTGCGCAGTGACGCCGCCGCCCGGGAGGCCAACGATGTCACCACGGTAATCTACGACATCGTCAAACAATACAAAGGCAGCTTCAGCGCCGAACACGGCATCGGCATTGCCAAGGTCGAAGAATTGGTGCGCTACAAAGACCCGGTTGAAATTAGCCTGATGCGCACAGTAAAGCGCGCACTCGACCCGGACGGCATCATGAATCCCGGCAAGGTACTGTAAGTTAACGACCGTAAAAGCGACTCAATGCGTGTAGCTCAGGAAACGGGGATCGCCATGACCGACAAAGTGAAAAAGACCGACATTGAATGGAAACAGATGCTCACCAACGAGCAATTTGATGTCGCGCGCAAAAAAGGCACCGAGCGCGCCTTCTCCGGCGCGTATTGGGATAATCATCAGCAAGGCGTGTATCGCTGCGTTTGCTGCAATACCGAGTTATTCAAGTCCGAGCACAAATTTGAATCGGGCACCGGCTGGCCGAGTTTTTGGCAACCGGCTGTTGCGGAGAACGTC
>JBEBHE010000037.1:0-20661 GCA_040081205.1 Burkholderiales bacterium
TACGACGACGAATCCAAAACGTCGGTGCTGGAGCTGACCCATAACTGGGATACCAAATCCTATGACCTGGGCAACGGCTACGGCCACGTTGCGATTGAAGTTGATGATGCTTATAAAACCTGCGAAGAAGTCAAAAAGCGTGGCGGCAAAGTCACGCGCGAGCCGGGCCCGATGAAACACGGCACTACGGTAATCGCGTTTGTGGAAGACCCGGACGGCTACAAGATCGAGTTTGTGCAGCGGAAACCGGCTTGAAAAACATTAACCGCAGATAAGGGCGGATGAACGCAGATAAAACAAGACCGCTGTGAATGTAATCGGTGTTCATCGGTGTTCATCGGTGGTTGAAAGTTTCTGACGTTGATACAGCAGATTGGCAATCCCCACAAAATCGCTGACCGACAGCGTTTCGGCGCGCGTGCCGGGATCAATCCCCAACGCCTCAAAATCAGGCAATTCCAGCACATTGCGCAGGGTGTTACGCAACGTTTTTCGCCGTTGTGAAAACGCGGTGGTGACGATACGCGCGAACAGCGCTTCATCGCTGGCTTTCGGGCCGCGCCAGTCGTTATCAGCGCGCGGCAGCATGCGTACCACCGCCGAATCTACTTTCGGCTGTGGATAAAACGCGTCGGGGCCGACGTCGAGCACTTTTTCCATCTCAAACCGATATTGCAGCGCGACCGATAAACGGCCGTACGCAGCGGTACCGGGCGCTGCCACCATGCGATCGACAACTTCCTTTTGTAGCATGGCGTGTATGTCGCGCACGCAATCGATGTGTTCCGCGAGATGAAACAGCAGTGGCGTTGAAATGTTGTAGGGCAGGTTTCCGACAACACGCAATTGAGCGCGCAATCCGCCGCCAATCGAAGCAAAATCGAACTTCAGCGCATCGCCTTCGTGAATCACCACGGTGCTGCCGGCGTATTTTTCCTGCAGCGTTTTGACGATATCGCGATCCAGTTCAATCACATGCAGTTGCTTAAGCGCGTTCGCCAGCGGATTCGTCAGCGCGCCAAGGCCAGGGCCGATTTCCACCATCAGGTCGTCGGGACGCGGCGCAATGGCATGGAGAATGTCGTCTATAACATCTTGTTTTTGAAGGAAATTTTGTCCGAAGCGTTTGCGCGGCTGATGACGCATATTGGTTTAGCGTGCGTTGCGTACGCGCGCCAATTCGATGGCGAGCCTGACTGCTTCGATCAAACTGCCTGCATCCGCCTTGCCGCTGCCCGCGATATCCAGCGCGGTGCCGTGATCGACAGAAGTGCGAATAATCGGCAGGCCCAGCGTGACGTTCACGCCGGCGCCGAAGCTCGCGTATTTCAAAACCGGCAAACCCTGATCGTGATACATCGCCAGCACTGCATCGTAGTGTTTCAGGCGTCCGGGATTAAACAAAGTGTCGGCGGGCAACGGGTCGGAAAGATTCATCCCCGCGTCGCGCAATGCGTGTATGACGGGCACGATGATGTCGATTTCCTCGCGTCCCAGGTGGCCGGATTCGCCGGCATGCGGATTGAGTCCGGCAATCGCAATACGCGGCTTCGCGATGCCGAAGTGCTGTTGCAAATCATGATGCAAAACGCGCAGCGTTTGCGAGAGACTCTCGTAAGTGATGTGTGACGCGACATCCTTCAACGCAAGATGCGTTGTCGCCAGCGCCACACGCATGCCGCCGCCCGCCAGCATCATTACCACGTGCGGCGTGTGGGTGCGCTCGGCAAGAAATTCTGTGTGGCCGGTGAAAGCAACGCCTGCGTCATTGATCACACCTTTATGCACGGGGGCCGTGACCATCGCACCAAACATCCCGTCGATGCAACCGTCGCAGGCAACGCCGAGCGTGCGCAATACATAGCGGCTGTTGGCGGGATCGAGTTTTCCAGCCACGGCCTGGGCAGCAAGCGGCACATGCAAGACACTGACGTCAGCCGCCGTTGCGCTGCATCCTCCGCCGAAATCCGGCCACGCCATTTGTGTGCGCTCGCGCAACAACGCACGGTCTGCGATAACCACGATGCGCGCAGGCAGTGCGGCGTGTTTTAGCGCCGCACATATTTCGGGGCCAATGCCCGCGGGTTCGCCGGCGGTGACGGCGATGGTGGGCAGAGTGTTAGGCAACTGAGGACATGAAACGGGTCCTGCTGGGCACGGTAATGCCTACCGCTCGTCGAGCCGGATTTCGACGAACGCGCGGTCGCGCAGTTGGCGTACCCACTCTTCGTAGGCTTCTTCGCTCTTGCGCTCGCGCAGCGCCTGGCGCGCGGTGAGGCGCCGGCGTTCTTTGGACATGTCGGAGCTGCGCCGCTCAACCACCTGGATCAAATGCCAACCGAACGGCGAGCGCACCGGCTCGCTGATCTGCCCCGGTTTTAAGGCGTTCATCGCGCGCTCGAATTCGGGCACCGTGTCGCCGGGCGAAAGCCATCCGAGATCGCCGCCTTTCGACGCGCTGGTGTCCTCGGAGTTGGCGCGTGCAATCTGCGCAAAATCTGTTTTGTTTTCGAGGCGTTCTTTGAGATTGCGCAAGCGGCTGCGCGCTTCGTTGTCCGACACCAGTTCGCTGGCTTTGATCAGAATATGCCGCGCGTTGGTTTGCTGTACCAGCACTGGCCCCTGACCGCCGCGCCGGTCATTCAACTTAAGAATGTGAAATCCGTTGGGGCTGCGCAGTACGCCGCTCAACTCGCCGCCCTTCATGTTGCGCAGCGCATCGTAGAACAGCGTCGGTAACCGCTCGCCATCACGCCATCCCATATCGCCGCCTTGTAGTGCATCTGGCGACTCGGAATAGGTTGCCGCGACTTGCCTGAAATCCGACCCGGATTTCAGTTGTGCCAGTGCTTGTTCGGCGCGCTCTTGCCTCTCTTGTATTTGACCGGGGTTGGCGTTTTCCGGCACCCGCACCAGGATGTGTGCCACATTGAATTCGTCCGCCCCGGCCGCCTGCTGCTGCGGATTAGCCAGCACGTTGTCGATTTCGCTTTCGGTGATGACAATTCTGTCCTCGACTTCGCGCTCGCGCAGCCTCGCCATGATGATTTGGCCGCGAATGTCCTCGCGAAATTTTTGGAACGGCACACCATCTTTGTTGAGCGACGCACGCAGTTGCGACAGTGATATCTTGTTATCTTCAGCAATCCGGGCTATCGCACGATCGAGTTCAACATCGTCCACCCGTACGCCGTTTTCCTTGGCGAACTGCATTTGCGCGCGATCACTGATCATGCGTTGCAGCAGTTGCCGCTCAAGATCCGGCCGCGATGGCGGCGGCGTGCCCTGGCGCCGGAGTTGCTCTTCGGCCAGCCTGACGCGTTCCGTCAGGTCGTTGCGCGTAATGATCTCATCGTTGATCACCGCCACGATACGGTCGAGCGTGATGATCTGACGCGGTTTTTGCTGGGCCCATGCGCCGTTTGCCAGCACTAACGCCGCCAAGAATGTCAGGCCCAGACGACAAAAAATAACATTTAAAAACATATGGTTACATTATACAGCCAACACCGGCTATTTATTGATTAGGAACAAAGTATTCGTTGGGCCGCGATTGCCGTGGGTCGTAGCGCGTGTAGCCGCTGACGTTCCGGCGCAGCACTTCCAGCGGATTCGACCCGACGCGCGTCACGCCGTTCAACTCCAGTTCAACGAAAACGGCGCTGGTGCTCGCGCCGATCGCGGTCGACAGGCGGTGGCCCACGACACGCAGCGCCCAGCAGCCGCCGTCATATTCGACGCCGGCAACCGCTTCGAGCAAACGCTTGTCCTGCGTGGAATAGTTCCAGCGCCCCACCGCGTTCCATTTGCCCGAGACCGGCCACTGCCCGGATATATCAAATTGCCGTATCGAGTTGATGGTGTGGCGGTACGACAGATTCAGCACCTTGCCTTGTTGCGGCTGGTAACGAGCGCCGACGTTCATGCGCTGCGTTTCGGAAGTGTCAGTGTTGTATTGCCAGCCGAATTCAGCGGTCCAGTGCGGCGCCACATTGCCGCTCAACGCCGCCAGCAGATCGGAGCGCGAGCTTTGGTTACTGCGCACCGGCACACCCGGCACAAACACCTGCTGCGGGCGGAAGTAGTAACGCTGTGCAAGCCCCGCGCGCAACACCTCAATGCCGGTATCCGGATGAATCAGCCGCGAATTGACGCCGAAAGTCAGTTGGTTCGCGTCGTTGATGCGGTCATGGCCGCTAAACTGGTTTTCCGAATAAATGGTGGCGAAGTTGATGTCCTGCAAGCCGCTGTCAAAATTCGGCATCAGGGTCTGGTCGCGATACGGAATATTCACGTAGTAAAGCTTGGGTTCCAGCGTTTGCGTAAACGACTTGCCGAACAGATTAGTGCCGCGCTCGAACAGCAGTCCGCTATCGACCGTAAAGGTCGGCAGCACGCGTGATTTGTTCGGCAGCGTGGTGGTACTTTTATCCAGCGCGTAGCGCGTCAGGTGGAGGCCCACTTTGGGCGTCACATAGCCGTAGGACGCGGTAAGCGGCACCGCCAGGCTGGGATACGCCATGAAGCGCTTGCCGTTCACCAGTGTCGGGTGACTGAAATCGGCGAAGCTGCTGATGACATCAAAATCACCGCGCAGCACATCCTGCTTTTGCGCGCTGAACGACAGTTGCGGACGCCGGCCATAGGGTGGTACCAGCGGCGCCAGCGGATCGGTTTGCAGGGTTTGCCAGTTTTGCGCCAGCGCCGAAAAGCTATAGGTGCCGCCATTGCCCCAGGCGCCGCCGCGTGATAGCGAGCCCTGTCGTACCAGGTAGGTTTGCGACGTCAGTGCCACCTGTGTCGACAGGTCGCTAAAGTATTTGCCGTCGGACACGTGATTCAGATCGAGCGCGCCTGCCCATCCATTGGCAAACGAATGGGCATGATTGAATTTGAGCAGTTGCCGATTGGCGCCGGTGACGTTGTCGTTGGGCAGATATTCGAAGTCCAGTTGGCCTTTGTAGTTGGGCTCCAGATAACGGAAGTCCGTGCGCAACTGCAAACCGCGCCTTGAAAGCACGCGCGGCGTAAGCGTCATGTCGCGATTGGGCGCCATATTCCAGTAATAGGGAACGCTCAGTTCAAAGCCGCCGGTGCTGCTGTTGCCGTAATGCGGCGTGAGAAATCCCGATTTGCGTTCCTGATGCAGCGTGAACCACATGTAGGGCGTATAGAAAATGGTGGTGCCCAGAAATTCGATATTAGCGTCGCGCGCGGTGCCAATATTATTGTTTTTGTCGATCAACATCTCGCGCGCACGGAACAGCCATGAGTCGTCCCCCGGCTCACAAGTAGTGTAGGTTGCCTGCTGTGCCCGCAACAGTCCCGGCCCTTCAAATACCACGCGATCGGCGCTGCCGCGTGCGTCAAAGGGGGAAACGGCGCTGCGCGTGCCCGGTGCGATGCCGGTCTCCTTGGGGCTTAACGAATAACGTGCGCTTTCCATCAATCCGCGGCTGGTATCCAGGTTGTAACGCAGCCGCGCGCCTTCGGTAATTTCTGAACCTTGTTCCAGACGCACGTTGCCGATCGCGGTGAGTTCGTTGTCACGTTTGTCGTGGCGCATCCAGTCGGCGGAAATCGATTGTCCGCGTCCGCGAAAACGCGCGCTGCCCTGCGCTTCGGTTTCGCGGTCGGTGTGGCCTTGCAGACGATCGCCTTCCATGTACATCGGCGTGTCGTCTTTGTTCGTCGCCGGCAAATCGATTAACGACGGCTGCGGGCGCAATTGCAATCCCTGCTGCGCGACGGCGAGCGCCGGCAGCGCGCATAACAGCGCTAACGCAATACGGGATTTACGCGGACAGACGATCATGCAAGGGAAGGCGTTGCTGGCGTTACAGGGATGACAAGGCGAGGTGCTAAAATCGCATAAATCCCAACTTAAGGCAATCCAAGCTTTGTCCGAAAAAGATGCGCGGCTGATGGAGCTGCAAGCGTGGCTCGCGGGTAACTTCTTCAAAGCAAACACGTTTTCCCTTGCGCCAGCGTCGGCGGACGCGAGTTTTCGGCGTTATTTCCGGATTACGGAAAATGGCAAAACCTGGATCGCCATGGACGCCCCGCCACCGCAGGAGGATTGCCGGCCGTTTGTGCGCATCGCGGGACTCATGCGCGAGGCCGGACTCAACGTGCCGCAGGTCGTCGCACAGGATGTCGAGCGCGGGTTTTTGCTGCTGAGTGATCTGGGCGCGACCACGTTTCTCAACGGTTTTACCGCGGACAATCCCGACGCGTTATTCAGCGACGCCATCGACGCGCTGATCACGTGGCAACGCGCCAGCCGCCCCGGTGTGTTGCCGCCCTACGATGCGGCGTTGCTGCGGCGAGAGATCGATCTTTTCCCCGATTGGTACGTCGGCAAGCACTTGCAAACGGTTTTCACCAGCGCGCAACGCGAGACGTTTGAAGGTGCGGCCAAACTGCTGATGGATGCCGCGCTGGCGCAACAGGTCGTCTATGTGCATCGCGACTACATGCCGCGCAATCTCATGCTGTCCACGCCCAATCCCGGCGTGCTGGATTTTCAGGACGCGGTGTATGGCCCGATTACGTACGACGTGGCATCGTTGTTTCGCGACGCGTTCGTAAGCTGGCCCGAGGAACGCGAACTCGATTGGGTGATCCGGTACTGGGAGCGCGCCAAAGCCGCCGGCCTGCCGGTAAACGCCGACTTTGGCGCATTCTGGCGTGATTTCGAATGGATGGGTTTGCAGCGCCACATCAAAGTGCTGGGTATTTTTGCGCGCATTAACTATCGCGATGGCAAGCCGCATTATCTGAAAGACACGCCGCGTTTCATTGCTTACGCGCGCCGCGTCTGTGCGCGCTATCGAGAATTGGGGCCGCTGGCAAAATTGCTGGATGAGCTCGAAGGCGGTGCGCACAGCATCGGCTACACCTTCTGAGTGTTCAGGTGAAAGCCATGATTCTCGCAGCAGGCCGCGGCGAACGCATGCGACCGCTGACCGATGCCACACCCAAACCTTTGCTGAAGGTGGGCGGCAAGCCGTTGATTGTGTGGGCGATTGAGCGGCTCAAACGGGCGGGCGTAGTAGATCTAGTGGTGAATGTGTCGCACCTTGCCGAGCAGATTGAAAAGGCAATAGGTAATGGCGCAGCCCTTGGCGTAAGCATTGCCTATTCTTTTGAACAAGAGCCTCTGGAAACCGCCGGCGGCATCGCGTGGGCATTGCCCCAACTCGATGACGAACCGTTTTTAGTCGTGAACAGCGATGTTTACAGCAACTACGATTTCTCCGGACTGGCGCAACGTGCGCCGGCACTCTCTGCCAATCACCCAGCGCATCTGGTGTTGGTGAGCAACCCGGAACATCATCCGCAGGGCGACTTCGGCTTGCGCGACGGCATGCTTACTGTTGACGGCGCCCGACTCACGTTCAGCGGTATCGGCGCCTATCACCCGGCGTTGTTCGCTGGCATCGTGCGCGGCGAAAAAGCCCGCTTGGCGGCACAACTCGCCAAGCCCATCGCCGAGAGCCGCGTGTCGGGCGAACATTTTTGCGGTGAATGGAACGACGTGGGTACGCCGCAGCGGCTGGCTAAGCTGGATTTGCGCCTGCGTAACGCGGGCGCGGGTTGACGTGCTTGCGGGCGCTATAATCACTTTGCCATGAACACAACCCCGTACATCTCCCGCCGTACAAAATTGGCGCAGGCAATCGGTAAGGGTGTGGCCATTGTGCCCACCGCGCCGGAACGCACGCGCAATCGCGACGCGCACTATCCGTATCGCTACGACAGTTATTTTTATTACCTCACGGGCTTTACCGAGCCGGAGGCGGTGATGGTTGTTGTTGCGGGGGAAAGGCCACGCAACCTGCTATTTTGCCGCGAAAAAAACGAAGAACGTGAAATCTGGGACGGCTTTCGCCATGGCCCGCTTGCCGCAAAAGAAACGTTCGCCTTTGATGAAACGTACACCATCGATCAACTGGATAAGCTGATGCCCGATCTGCTGGCCGACCAGCCGGCGGTCTATGCCCATCTGGGCGGCGACAGCGCATGGGATGCGCGTGTACTGGGTTGGATGAACGCCGTTCGGGAACGGGCGCGCACTGGTGTAGCCGCGCCGCGCGACATTGCCGACGTGCATACGTTGCTTGACGATATGCGTTTGATCAAGGACGCCGACGAACTGGCGACCATGCGCCGCGCGGCGGCGATCTCCACCGGCGCGCACGTGCGTGCCATGCGTGCTGCGCGCGCGGACGTTGCTGAGTATCAAATTGAAGCCGAGTTGCTGCATGAGTTCCGGCGCTTGGGCGCGCAGTCGCCGGCGTACACGTCCATCGTTGCGTCGGGCGCCAATGCTTGTGTGTTGCATTACGTAAGCAACGACGCCACATTGAAGGACGGTGATCTGCTGCTGATCGATGCGGGCTGCGAACTTGATGGTTACGCCTCGGATATCACGCGCACGTTTCCGGTGAGCGGACGTTTCAGCGCGCCGCAAAAAGCGGTGTATGAACTGGTGCTGGCGGCGCAGGCTGCCGCGATTGCCGAGGTCAAAGCCGGCAATTCCTGGAACGTGCCGCACGATGCGGCGGTGAAAGTGCTGGCGCAGGGTTTCATTGATCTGAAATTGTTGACGGGCAGCCTGGCGGAAGCGCTCGAAAAAGAAAGCTATCGCAAATTCTATATGCATCGCACCGGCCACTGGCTGGGACTGGATGTGCATGACGCGGGTGACTACAAGCGCGACGGACAATGGCGCGCATTGCAACCCGGCATGGTGCTGACGGTGGAGCCGGGTTGTTACATCCGTCCCGGCGAAGGCGTGCCTGCCGAATTTGCCAACATCGGCGTGCGGATTGAGGATGATGTGGTGGTTACCGACGCTGGCTGCGAAATTCTCACTGCTGCCGCGCCCAAAACGGTGCGCGATATCGAGGCGTTGATGGCATCGCGATAACCATGGACGTCGATACAGACATTGCCATTGTTGGCGGTGGGCCGGTTGGCAGCGCGCTTGCGCTTGCCTTGCGGGAAAGCGACTTACGCATCACGGTCCTGGAGGCGCGCCCCGAACGCGTGGCGCCCGCCGCGCACGCGCCCCGCCCCATTGCGTTGTCGCATGGCAGCCGCCTGTTGCTGGAGCGTGTGGGCGCGTGGGCCGGACTGCGTGCTTCAAAAACCACGGCGATCAACCATATTCATGTCTCGCAGCGAGGAGGGTTTGGCCGCATGGCCATAAGCGCCGCTGATGCTGGCGTCCCGCATCTTGGTTATGTATCTGATTATGATGATATTTTTTCTGAGCTTGCAAACGCAGTCCGCAGCGCCGATGGTGATTTCCGCGAAGGCGCATACGTCACCGCGTTGCGCCGCGATGGCGACAGGCAGTACATCGACTACACGCGGGATGACAAGGCAACCACGCTGACGGCGCGTCTGGCGGTGATTGCTGATGGCGGTGACATCGAGGGACTGTCTCCACCGAAAGTGATTGATTATGCGCAACACGCACTGACCGCGTGCGTAAGCACTGCGCTGCCGCACGAGAATGTGGCGTACGAACGTTTCACGCCCGAAGGCCCGCTGGCGTTGCTGCCCTTCGGCGACATAATGGCCCTGGTGTGGACGCTCACACCGTCGCGCGCGGAAGCGTTGAAAGATGCCGAGCCCCACCTGTTTCTGGCGGCGTTGCGCGAATCTTTTGGCGGACGCCTCGGCGACTTCAAAACCGTCACGCAACGCGCCTGTTATCCGCTGTCACTGCGGTATGCCACCGGCGTTAACAAGCCGGGCGTCGTCACCATCGGCAATGCTGCCCAAACGTTGCATCCGGTGGCAGGGCAGGGTTTCAATCTTGGATTGCGCGATGCGTGGGAGCTTGCGCAACTTTTCCGTACGGTGTCTCCGCAAGCGCTAACTAACCGTGAAACTAACGAACATTTGCGCGGCTATCTCGCCCGCCGCCGTATCGACCGTAACGGCACCATCGCGGCGACGCATGGACTGGTGCGGTTGTTTTCAAATGATTTTTTCCCCGCAAACGTCGCGCGTGGCGCGGGCATGACTATGCTCGGTTGCGTTGCGCCGCTCAAAAATTTTGTCGCGCGGCGCATGATTTTCGGCGCGCGCGGCTAACCAGTCCGGCGCGTTGCTACACACTTTGTGCTCTGCGCGCAATCCTCTAGCGTGATGTACGCACGTTTTGTGCGAACAAATTCCGGTAAGTGCCTAGCTTTACAACGAGTTTCTCCAACGGCAAATTTGCGAGGTGTCGCAGGTACGCCGACGATAATCACGTTGCGTAAAAAATAATCAATTTCCCCGCACTTTCCCCTATGCACCTCGCACGCGCAGGATTAGAATCGCGTCCTTTCCATCCACGCTATTTCCGTAACAAGCGCATGCAAATCGGCAAACACAAATTGAAGAATAAGCTGGTGGTGGCGCCGATGGCCGGCGTCACCGACCGCCCGTTCCGCCAATTGTGCAAGCAAATGGGCGCGGGCATGGCGGTGTCCGAAATGGTGGCGAGCAATTCTTTGTTGTGGGGCTCCGAAAAAACCCGCCGCCGCGCGGACCATGAAGGCGAAGTCGATCCGATCTCGGTGCAGATCGCCGGCGCCGATCCGCAAATGCTCGCCGATGCGGCGCGCTTCAATGTTGATAACGGCGCGCAGATCATCGATATCAACATGGGTTGCCCTGCGAAGAAGGTGTGCAACGTCATGGCTGGCTCCGCGCTGCTGAAAGATGAGCCGCTGGTTAGTCGCATACTGGAGGCCGTGGTGCGCGCCGTGGATGTGCCGGTGACGCTGAAAATACGCACCGGCTGGGATCAGGGCAGCAGGAACGCCGTGACGGTGGCGAAAATCGCCGAGAAATCCGGCATACAGGCGTTGGCGATTCACGGGCGCACGCGCGCCTGCGGTTTCTCTGGCGAGGCTGAGTACGACACCATCGCCGAAGTGAAATCCGAAATCGGCATTCCGGTGATGGCCAACGGTGATATCAGCACGCCGGAGCAAGTGAAACACGTGCTCGAATACACCCAGGCCGATGCGGTGATGATCGGCCGCGCGGCACAGGGCCGGCCGTGGATGTTTCGCGAGATTACTCACTATCTTGAAACGGGCACGCATCTGCCGCCGCCGGAGGTGCGCGAAATTCATCGCGTGCTGGTGGCGCATCTGCATGACCTTTACGGTTTTTACGGTGAGCAGCGCGGCGTGCGCGTCGCTCGCAAGCATATCTCGTGGTACAGCAAGGGACTGGCCGGTTCGGCTGCATTTCGTCATGCGATGAACCAGCTCGAAACTTGTCAAGAACAACTGGCGGCGGTGGATGCGTTTTTCAATGAACTCGCCGATCGCAGCCATCGCCTGATCTACAGTGAGGAACTCGCGGCATGATGAATGACAATGATATGGCCCGCACCGTGCGCAGGGCCATCGACGGGTATTTCAAGGATCTGGATGGCGAAAAAGCCAGCGGCGTTTACGACATGGTCATCAACTGCATCGAGAAGCCGTTGCTGGAGTCGGTGCTGACGCGCGTGCGCGGCAATCAGACGCACGCCGCGCAAATGCTGGGGCTGAATCGCAACACGCTGCGCAAAAAAATGAAGGCACACGGCATCAAGTTTTAAACATTCCGTAACAGGCCGCATTGTGCCCGCCATCAAACAGGCGCTGCTTAGCGTCTCTGACAAATCCGGACTGGTCGAATTCGCGCGCGGACTCACGGTGCTCGGCGTGTCTTTGCTGTCCACCGGCGGCACCGCGAAATTGCTGACGGATGCCGGGCTGAAAGTTACCGAAGTTGCCGACTACACCGGCTTCCCCGAAATGCTCGATGGCCGCGTAAAAACGCTGCATCCGAAAATACACGGCGGGTTATTGGCGCGGCGCGACGATGCGGCACATCTCAAAGCGATTGAAGCAGCCGACATTCCCGCTATTGATTTGCTGGTGGTGAACCTGTATCCGTTCGAAAGCACGGTCGCTAAAGCGGATTGCACGCTCGAAAACGCCATTGAAAATATCGATATCGGCGGCCCGGCGATGGTGCGTTCTGCCGCCAAAAATTGGCGCGGCGTGGGTGTCGTGACGGATGCCGCGCAATATACCGCCGTGCTGGATGAAATCAAACGCAGTGGCGCGTTGTCCGACGACACGCGATTCGCACTCGCCGTCGCCGCGTTCAACCGCATTTCAAACTACGATGCGGCGATCAGCGATTATTTGTCGTCGCTGTCGTCTTCAAGGCCCGACGGTGCGCGCAGCGAATTTCCCGCGCAGTCCAACGGTCGCTTTGTGAAATTGCAGGATCTGCGCTACGGCGAAAATCCGCACCAGCATGCTGCGCTTTATCGCGACCTGTATCCCGCGCCCGGTTCGCTGGTGACGGCGAAGCAGGTGCAGGGCAAGGAACTCTCCTACAACAATATTGCGGATGCCGACGCGGCGTGGGAATGCGTCAAGAGTTTCGATGAACCCGCGTGCGTGATCGTCAAGCATGCCAATCCCTGCGGCGTGGCCGTAGGGCGTGATTGCGCGGAAGCCTATGCCAAGGCGTTTGCCACGGATCCGACATCGGCGTTCGGCGGCATTGTTGCCTTCAATCGACCGCTCGACGCGGTTGCCATGCAGGCAGTGAGCAAGCTGTTTGTCGAAGTATTGATTGCCCCGGCGTATGCTGCGGAGGCGCTCAAGGTAATCGCCGCCAAAGCCAATGTGCGCGTGCTCGAAATCCCGCTCGAAGGGGTTGCGCGTGAAGGCAAAACGGCATGGGATCAAGGCCGCAATGCGCATGACGTGAAGCGCATCGGTTCAGGTTTGCTGATTCAATCGGCGGATAACAAAGTGATCGTGGCTGCCGACGTAAAAGTGGTGACTAAAATCAAACCCACGGCACAGCAAATGTCGGATTTGCTGTTTGCCTGGCGCGTGGCCAAATACGTGAAATCGAACGCCATCGTATTTTGCGGCAACGGCCAAACGCTCGGTGTCGGCGCCGGGCAGATGAGCCGTATTGATTCCGCGCGCATTGCGTCGATCAAGGCCGCCAATGCCAAGCTCACGCTCGCGGGTTCGGTGGTGGCATCGGACGCATTTTTCCCGTTTCGTGACGGTGTTGATGTGGTGGCCGAGGCCGGCGCGAAGGCGATCATTCAGCCGGGCGGCAGCGTGCGCGATGAAGAAGTGGTGGCGGCTGCCGATGAACACGGCATCGCCATGGTGTACACCGGCGTGCGGCACTTTCGCCATTAGAAATTCGTGAGGGGTGAGGTGATAAAACCAGTTTCGTGCATGCAGCCGCATTTGCGCTTCACGCCCCACGCTTCACGCTGTACGCATTCATGAAAGTCCTCGTCATCGGTTCCGGTGGTCGCGAGCACGCGCTAGCGTGGCGTCTGCTGCGATCCGCACGCACGTCCAAAGTCTATGTGGCGCCGGGCAATGCGGGAACGGCGCGCGAGCAGGGGCTCGAAAATATTGCATTGACGCGCACCGCCGACCTCATCGCTTTTGTAAAAGAAAACGATGTCTTGCTGACGGTAGTCGGCCCCGAAGCGCCGCTCGCCGACGGCGTGGTGGATGCGTTTCGCGCTGCAGGCCTGCGCATTTTCGGCCCCACCCAGCGTGCGGCGCAGCTCGAAAGCTCGAAAGATTTTTCCAAAAGTTTCATGAAGCGCCACGGCATACCGACGGCGGCGTATGCCACCTTCAGCGACGTCGCAGCAGCGCATGCCTATATCGATCAACAAGGCGCGCCGATTGTTATCAAAGCCGATGGCCTTGCAGCGGGCAAAGGTGTCGTTGTCGCAATGAGCATCGCCGAAGCACATGCCGCGGTGGACATGATGCTCATCGACAATAAAATGGGCGCGGCAGGTGCGCGTGTGGTGATTGAAGCGTTTCTCGAAGGCGAAGAGGCCAGCTTCATCGTGCTTGCCGATGGTAAACATGCATTGGCACTCGCCAGCAGCCAGGATCACAAGCGTTTGGGCGACGGGGACATCGGCCCCAACACCGGCGGCATGGGCGCCTACTCACCGGCCCCCGTGGTGACGCCGGCGATCCACGCCAAGGTGATGCGCGAAGTCATCATGCCCACGCTAGCGGGTATGGAAAAAGACGGCATTCCCTACACCGGGTTTCTGTATGCCGGGCTGATGATTACCAAAGACGGCAAGGTCAACACGCTGGAATTCAATTGCCGCATGGGCGATCCGGAAACCCAGCCGATCATGATGCGCCTGAAAAGCGATCTGGTGGATTTGATCGAACACGCCATCGATGGCGAACTCGATAAAATCGAAGCGCAGTGGGATCCGCGCGTGGCACTCGGCGTAGTGCTGGCCGCGCACGGCTACCCGGACAATCCGCGCAAAGGCGATGTGATTCACGGCCTGCCCGATTCGCAATTAGCAGCCGAAGATTGCCACGTGTTTCACGCCGGCACCGCGTTGCAAGGAAACGATGTGATTGCCAGTGGCGGGCGCGTGCTGTGTGTTACCGCGCTCGGCCACAACGTGCGCACTGCGCAAAAGCGCGCCTACGAAGTTGCTGCGCCGATTACATTCGACGGCATGCAACTGCGGCGCGATATCGGCCATCGTGCTATCCGCACCACGGGCGCCACACGCAAGGTGTAACAGCGGCGTCGCCCTGAGGTATCCTAGACAGTATGGATACCGCTCGCGTAAAACAATACCTTGAAAGCCTGCAAACCCGCATCGTTGAGGGCTTAACCGCGCTTGACGGCAAGTCATTCGGTCGCGATGTGTGGACGCGGCCTGCGACTATCGGCGGCGGGGGCGGCGTCACTCGCATCCTCGAAGAAGGCAACCTGTTTGAGCGCGGCGGCATCGGCTTTTCACATGTGTTCGGCCAGGGCCTGCCGCCATCGGCTTCCGCCGCGCGCCCGGAATTGGCCGGCCGCTCGTACGAGGCGCTGGGCGTGTCGCTGGTGCTGCACCCGCGCAATCCGTTTGTGCCCACCGTGCATATGAACGTGCGCCTGTTCTGCGCGGTGAAGCCCGGCGCGGACGCGGTGTGGTGGTTCGGCGGCGGCATGGACCTCACACCCTATTACGGCTTTGAGGAAGACGCGCGTCACTTTCACCAGACTTGCCGCGACGCGCTCGCGCCCTTCGGTGCGGACCTGCACCCCAAATACAAAAAATGGTGCGACGATTACTTTTTTTTGAAACACCGCAACGAACCGCGCGGCATCGGCGGCATTTTTTACGATGACGTGCATACGCCCGATTTCGATACTTGCTTCGCCATGATGCAAAGCGTGGGCGATCATTTTCTCAAAGCCTACACACCTATCGTCGAGCGTCGCCGCGCGCTGCCGTACGGCGATCATGAACGCGCGTTTCAGGCCTATCGCCGCGGACGCTACGTGGAGTTCAACCTCGTCTATGATCGCGGCACGCTGTTCGGCCTGCAATCCGGCGGGCGCGCGGAATCGATTCTCATGTCGCTGCCGCCGGTGGTGAACTGGCGTTATGACTGGAAGCCTGAGGTGGGGTCGCGGGAGGTGGAGCTTTATGAAAAGTTTTTGGTGTCGAAGGATTGGCTGGCGTAAATTCTTTCGCTTATTTGTAGGGAGTACCAGAGGACAATTTTGGGTTATGTGGCGCCCTTATAAGGAGTAAACAGTGAAAATTGTTGCTATAGGTTTTGCTGTTTTAGGAGCGATGGTTTGTATATTTGTATCTTGGCGGGAATTGGCGCTAGCACAGCCAAGATTAGTAGAGCTTGGCAATCTTGTAGTTTTGACAATGACTTTAGTGGTGCTGGTTTGGTATGCATGTGATACGAACACCATTGCGAGAGTTACTCGCGAACGTTGGGATAGAGAGGGTGTGCTTTCTACAACGTACAACCTAACAATGCCCAATGCGTCTGTTGGCGATTTTGGGCGTACTTATTTTCAGTTGATTAACGGGTCGCCGCTTGTCGTGAAAGCCAAAGTAAATTTCAATTTTAGAGTTTATGGTCACCCTGTAAAGGCTGGCGATCTGTATTCTGGCGGGAAAAACTGGGTTTTGTATCCGCAGCAAGCATCTCAAGGCTGGTTTGAGGTGCAATCGCTGCTTAAACAGCAAGGTAAGAATGTTGCTGAAATGCAGACAGAAACTTCGGAGGAGAACCGGAAGCTTCAGTTAACCATGAATCTTGAGCTGAAATTTTGGGACGAATTCGGCATCACTCGTGAGTTGCCTGCCCGGGCGCATTATTTTGACTTTAAGCGATGGGCTTGGATTCCAAGCCTTGGAGAAGATGCTTAGCGGGCGTAGGGTGCGCAACGCGCACGCGGTACAGAGGTGAATGGTGCGCATTGCGCACCCTACTGTTCTAAGTCAAACAAAGCACGAGCAACAAAGGAGCGGCCTCAACGATTTAGGCGTAGTCTTCTCGCACAGCATCGATCAACGACACAAAGACGCGGGGATCACTCCATGAACGACGAAAAAATCAAAGTTCGCGTAACCGAAACCCGCCAGTTCATGGATGTTGTCGTTCTGAGCAAACGGCCCGACCGCATCGAGGTCGTTCTCGGTGAAGGTGTGCATAGCGTCAAGTGTGCATTGACGCCTACGCGCACCGGGGCCGCTTATGTGGGCAGCGCGATGGGGCGCGAGATCGTATACGAACGCAGCCGCGAGCAGGTGCAGGCGGATATCGACAAGCTGAATCCTGCGGTGCGCAAGTCCAGCCGGCATTGATCATCCTGTAGCGAGGAAAGCTCATGCTGACGCGTCGCCAGTGCCTGGCCCTGTTGCCGCTGTTGTTGCCGTCCCTGGCCGTCGCTACACCGGTCTTGCAACACGCCATGCAACGCGCCCGTGCCATGCGGGATGCCGCCGTGCGTGCGGGTGACCAGGCCTACGGCGCGGTGGTGTTGCGCGGCACGCAAATGGTGGGTGAGGCGCCCAGTCGCGTGGTAACGGCGAATGACCCCACCGCGCACGCCGAACGTGAAGCCCTGCGTGATGCGCTCCGGCGCTTGGATGGCGCCGATCTATCGGGCTGTGTGCTGGTGTCCACTTCGCGCCCGTGCCGGATGTGCGAAACGGCAGCGGCGCAGGCGCGTATCGCACGCATGGTGCACGGCGACGCGCTGACGGATGCGGGGCCGCCCTCATGAAATGGTGGTGTTGGCTTTTGTTGATGTTGGCGATGCCTGCGGGTGCGGCCGGGCCGGACGATGCGTTGATCAAGGCAGCGGAACGCGGCAATGTCGCCGAAGTGCGCCGGTTGCTGGAGGCGGGCGCTCAGGTAAACGCGCGCGATGCGCGTGGCCGTAACGCGGTGCTGGCTGCCACGCAAGGCGGGCATGTCGACGCAGCGCGGCTGTTGATATCACGTGGCGCGGATGTCAACGCGCAGGATGATATCCGCGACAGCGCGTTTCTGCTGGCGGGCGCCCGAGGCCATACCGACATTGTGCGTCTCGCGCTCGCGGCCGGTGCTGATCTTAAAAGCACCAATCGCTACGGCGGCACGGCGCTGATTCCAGCCTGTCATTATGGCCACGTCGAAACGGTGCGCGTTTTGTTAGGATCGGCGATCGACATCAACCACGTGAATAATTTGGGCTGGACCGCGCTGCTGGAGGCGGTGATTCTCGGTGACGGCGGTGCGCGGCATAGCGAAATAGTCAGGTTGCTGATCGCGCATGGCGCCAACGTCAATCTTGCCGACAAGCAGGGCGTGACACCGCTCGCGCATGCTGTACAGCGGGGCCAACGCGTTATTGGTGACTACCTGCGAGCGGCAGGGGCGCGGCGGAAGTAATTCTAAAAATAATAATAAAAACAAATACTTACGTGTAGCCTGTGCTATTCGCCCAAATAAGCCCGCCGCACGTCCGGGTTATCCAGCAGCGATTTCGCCTCTCCGCTCAACGTAATCAACCCGCTTTCCATTACATAGCCGCGATCACAGGTTTGCAGCGCGAGCCGTGCGTTTTGTTCGATCAACAACAGCGTGACGCCCTCGCGCGCCACCGTGCGGATGGTTTCAAAAATCTTTTGCACCACGATGGGCGCGAGGCCCATGCTGGGTTCGTCGAGCAGCAACAAGCGCGGCTTGCACATCAGCGCACGCGCGATGGCGAGCATTTGCTGTTCGCCGCCGGAGAGCGTACCGGCGAGTTGCATGCGGCGTTCGGCGAGTCGCGGGAAGGTGGCGTAGGCGCGGTCGCAATCCGTAGTGATCGAAGCTTTGTCGTCGCGAATGTAGGCGCCCATCGCCAGATTCTCTTCAACGGTTAGGCGCGCGAATACGCCGCGGCCTTCCGGTACCAACGCCAGGCCGCGCCGTACCAGTTCAAACGCAGGTTTTCCAGTGATGTCCTGCCCGTCGTAATGCACGCTGCCTGCGGCGGGTTTGAGCAGGCCAGCGAGCGCCTTCAGCGTGGTGGTCTTGCCTGCGCCGTTCGCACCGATGAGTGCTACCAGTTCGCCCGTCCGCACATCCAGATCAATGCCCTTGACGGCGTTGATGCCACCATAAGCGACTTTAAGGCCGCGTACCTCAAGCAATGCAGACTCCCAAATACGCTTCAATGACTTTAGGATCGCACTGCACGTCAGCTGGCGAGCCCTCGGCGATTTTCTCACCATAGTCGAGCACCGCAACGCGGTCGCACAAGCCCATCACCAGTTTCACGTCGTGTTCGATCAGCAACAGCGTGATGCCGTCAGCGCGGATGCGTTCGAGCAATTGTTTCAATGCGGCGGTTTCGGTGGCATTCATGCCGGCGGCAGGTTCGTCGAGCGCCAGCAGCTTGGGGTCGGTCGCCAGTGCGCGCGCGATTTCCAGGCGGCGCTGATCGCCATAGGCCAGATTGCGCGCGAGTTCGTTGGCGTGGCGTGCAATGCCGCAGTAATCCAGCAATTCGCGCGCACGCTGTTCGATCGCGATCTCTTCGGCGCGCGTCGCGGACAAGCGCAGCACCGCGCCCAGCACGCCCGCGCGTGTGCGCACATGGCGACCGACCATCACGTTTTCCAGCGCAGTCATGTTGGCGAACAAACGGATGTTCTGAAAGGTGCGCGCGATGCCCGCTTCGGCAACGCGATGCGATTTCAGTCCCGACAATCGTTTTCCCGCAAAGGTGAATTCACCGCCGTCAGGGGAATACACGCCGGTCAAAATATTAAACAAGGTGGTTTTGCCCGCGCCGTTAGGCCCGATCAGCCCGAAGATTTCGCCGCAGGCAACCGACATCGACACGCCGTTCAGAGCGGTCAGTCCACCGAAGCGTTTGGTGATGCCGCTGACGGCAAGCAGTGACTCAGCCACCGGCTTTCTCCACCGCAACGGTGTTGGCAAATTCGCGCCGCCGTGCTTTGGAAGGCCACAATCCCGCAGGCCGGAACAACATCATCAACACCAGCGCCAACCCGAACAACAACATGCGCAAATCCGAGGGGTCGATAACCACGCGTCCCAGCCATTGCTGTTGCAGCGGGCCAATATAGCGCAGCGCTTCCGGCAGCGCCGTCAGCAGAATCGCGCCCAGCACCACGCCACCGACATTGCCCATGCCGCCCAGCACCACCATGCACAGCACCATGATCGAATCGAGCAGCGTAAAACTTTCCGGGCTGATGAATCCCTGAAACGAGGCGAACAACCCGCCCGCCACGCCGCCGAAGGTGGCCCCCATCGCGAATGCCAGCAGCTTAACGTTGCGCGTGTTGATGCCCATCGCAGCCGCGGCCAATTCGTCTTCGCGGATGGCGACCCACGCTCGTCCGATGCGCGAATTTTCCAGGCGCAGTGAAATGAAAATCGTCAGCAGCGCGCAGGCCAGAAATACAAAGTAATACATATGTACCGGCGCTATCGACAGACCACCATAAGTATATGTTTTTGAAAGAGAAATTCCAGCCGCCTGCAAGGGGTCTATCAGCGTAATACCTTGCGGCCCGTTGGTGATATTGACGGGCCGGTTCAGGTTATTCAGAAAAATACGGATGATTTCGCCAAAGCCGAGCGTAACGATGGCGAGATAGTCGCCACGCAATTTCAGCGTCGGCGCGCCAAGAATGATGCCGAATACCGCCGCCACCAACGCGCCTAGCGGCAACAGCACCAGGAACGAACCGTGAATGCCAAATTGCGGCGATGCCAGCAGCGCGTACGCATACGCGCCCACCGCGAAGAACGCGATGTAACCCAAATCCAGCAGCCCCGCGAAGCCCACCACAATGTTCAGTCCCAGCGCCAGCATCACGAACAATAATGCGATATCGATGATGCGCACCCAGGCACGGCCGAGCGTCGCATCAATGACAAAGGGCAGGGCAACCAGCACGATACACAGCAGTGCGATCTGTATCCCACGCGCGAGGCCATTCTGTTTCACGGCGCTCATGCCCGATCTCCGCTGCCTATACCCATCAATCCCGAAGGCCGCAGCATCAGTACCAACACCAGCACGAAGAACGCATACACGTCACGATAATTGCTGCCGAACACGCCGCCGGTAATGTCACCCATATAACCTGCGGCCAAACTCTCGATCAGGCCGAGCAACAATCCGCCCAACATCGCGCCGGGAATATTGCCGATGCCGCCCAGCACGGCTGCGGTAAACGCTTTTAATCCGAGCATGAAGCCCATGAAGTAATGGCCTTGCCCGTAATACAGCACC
>JBEBHE010000297.1:0-5738 GCA_040081205.1 Burkholderiales bacterium
CGTACTTTGCGTGACTGGTAGTACGCATTGGCGGCAGCCCGAGCCAATGTGCGCACGCGACCGATATAGGCCGCACGCTCGGTAACCGAAATCGCGCCGCGCGCATCCAGCAGGTTGAAACTATGCGAGCACTTCATCACCATCTCATAGCCCGGCAGCGCCAAGCCCGCTTCAAACAGCCGCTTCGCTTCGGATTCAAACTGGCCGAATTGCTGGAGCAGCATCTCAACGTTGGCGTGTTCAAAGTTATAGGTGGATTGCTCGATTTCATTTTGCAGATAGACATCGCGATAGGTCACGCCGGGCGCCCATTGCAGATCGAACACGCTTTCGACGCCTTGCAGGTACATCGCCAGGCGCTCAAGGCCATAGGTGATTTCGCCCATGATCGGTTTGCACGGGATGCCGCCGACTTCCTGAAAATAGGTGAACTGCGTGACTTCCATGCCGTTCAACCATACTTCCCAGCCGAGGCCCCATGCACCCAGGGTGGGCGACTCCCAGTCATCCTCGACAAAGCGGATGTCATGTTGCAGCGGATCGATGCCGATTTCCCGCAGCGAGCCGAGGTACAAATCGAGAATATTCGCGGGCGAGGGCTTCAGTACCACCTGATATTGGTAGTAGTGCTGCAGGCGGTTGGGATTTTCGCCGTAGCGTCCGTCCTTCGGGCGGCGCGACGGTTGCACGTACGCGGCATTCCACGGCTCCGGGCCGATGGCGCGCAAAAACGTCGCGGTGTGAAACGTTCCCGCGCCGACTTCCATGTCGTATGACTGAAGCAGGGCGCAGTGATTGCGATCCCAATAGTGATTGAGCGTCAGGATCAATTGCTGAAAGGTCTGCATCGCGGTTTTTTTCGCGTACGTTCGCTGGTAAACCGCGAATTTTACAGGGAATTCTGCGCTTTGCGCGGCATGAAGACCGCGATCACCAGCATTCCCACCGCAATCAGCAGTGCCGCGTAATTGCCCCAACGCACGAACGGCGTCGTGCCTTGGTACCCAGGTACGGCATGCGTTACTGTAGCTGTGGTGAATTCGGGCGCGGCTTTGATGACGTTTCCGCGCGTGTCGATCACTGCAGTGACGCCGGTGTTGGTGGCGCGCAGCATGTAGCGGCCGGTTTCCAGTGCGCGCATTTGCGAAATCTGCAAGTGTTGCTGCGGCGCTATGGAGCGGCCAAACCACGCGACGTTGCTGGCGTTCACCAGTATCGTGGCCTGCGGCAACTGGCGGATGATTTCTTCGCCGAACACGTCTTCATAACAAATATTGACCGCTACGCGCTGGCCGGCGACATCGAGCGGCTGCTGATCAACGCTGCCGCGCGAGAAATCCTGCAAGGGAATCGCCAATACGCTCACAATCCAGCCCAGCACGGGACGTAGCGGTATAAATTCACCGAACGGTACCAGATGGCTCTTGCGATAGCCCTGTAGATTCGCGTTGGTCGCGCCACCGGTACCACCCAGGGCAATCACACTGTTGAAGTATTCGCCGGAGCGCAGCCGCTCTGGGACGCCGACCAATACCGCGCCATTGTTCGCGCGCGCGTGCGCGGCAAGTTCATCAAGATATTCCGGCGGCACTTGATGCAAAAACAGCGGCAGCGCTGTTTCGGGCATCACGATCAGCTGGCTTTTGCTGGTGAGCGTCATCGCACGGTACGCGTTGAGCGTGGCGATCATGCGGTCTTCACGCCATTTCATGTCCTGCGCCACGTTGCCCTGAAGCAGGCTGACGGAGGTTTGAGTTCCAGTGGGTGTTGTCCACTCGATTTGCTTGAGGCCTAAGCCGAGCAGAAACAACGCAACAACAAAGTACGATGTGTAATGCAGCGCAAACGGTTTTCGCGTCGCCTGAACGACCAAGAGCCCGCTTATGACAGTCATGATTAACGTAATGCCGAATACCCCCACCACTGGCACAAAGCCCGCCAGCGGACTCAGCGGTGCTTGCGAATAGCCCACGGCAAGCCACGGGAAGCCGGTGAATATCCAACTGCGCGTCCATTCGATCAGCGTCCATACGGCAGGCGCGAGCAATGCCAATTTGATTGTTTCGCTACAACGCGCTCTCGCAACGACATAGCCGCCCACAGCGGGGAACAGCGCCAGAAACGCGCAAAACAGCAGCGTGGCCAGCCCCGCCAGCGGTAACGGCATGGCGCCGAACGTATGCAGGCTGACGTAAATCCACGATATGCCCGCGAGAAAAAGACCGAGGCCAAAATACCAGCCGATGGCGAATGCGCGCTGGGGCGTGCTTGTGTTGGCCCACAGCCAAAACAGCAGCGCAAGGGTTATCAGCGGAACGGGAAAAAGCTGGAACGGGGCGAAACCGAGTACGGTGATTGCACCGGCGGCAAAAACCGCGATGCGTTGAAACGAATAGGACGGGAACAACGCGCCGCGCGAGGGTACAGACGCTGACGCGTTCAACATCAGATTTTTTTCTTTATGACCTGCAACAGATGTAATCGCCGGCTGTCGGCGCGCAACACCTTGAACGACAGATTGTCGATGCTGATCTGCTCGCCGCGTTTGGGGATGTGCGCAAAGCGCTGAAGCACTAGCCCGCCGATGGTATCGAACGTCTCGTCATCGTAGCCGGTTCCAAAAAACTCATTAAAATCAGCTATTTCAGTGAGCGCCTTGACGCGGAACTGGCCGCCGCGTTCCTGCACGATTTTGTCATCCACATCGTCGATGTCGTGCTCGTCTTCGATTTCGCCGACGATTTGTTCGAGTACGTCTTCAATGGTGACCATGCCGGCGACGCCGCCGTACTCGTCCACCACAATCGCGATGTGATTGCGGTTGGCGCGAAACTCCTTGAGCAACACGTTGAGCGGTTTGGATTCGGGAATAAACACCGCCCGCCGCAGCATTTCGCGCACGTTGAATTCTTCCTCGCCCGCGTAGTAGCGCAATAAATCTTTGGCGAGAAGAACGCCGATCACGTTGTCCTTGTTCTCTCCCACCACTGGAAATCGCGAGTGCGCCGTCTCCATCACCATCGGGATGAACTGGGCAGGTGATTCGGCAATATCGATCACGTCCATCTGCGTGCGCGGTACCATGATGTCGCGCGCCTGCATGTCGGAAACCTGCAATGCGCCTTCGATCATCGCCAGCGCATCGGCATCCAGCAAATTGCGTTCGGCGCAGGAACGCAGCAGCGTGATGAGTTGCTCGCGGCTTTCTGGTTCGCGCATCAGCATTGCCGAGATGCGGTCCAGCACGGAAGGTTTTTCGATGGGGTCGTTCGGCATGGTCGATATCAGTACGGGTCAGCATACCCCAGTTTGGCCAGTATCAGTGTTTCGCGCTGCTCCATCACTTGCGCATCCGGTTCGGTTTCATGGTCGTAGCCCTGCAAATGCAGCACGCCATGCACGGTGAGATGCGCATAGTGCGCGGCGAGGCTCTTTTTTTGTGCACGCGCCTCGCGCGCCACCACCGGCGCGCACAGTGCGAGATCACCTTCGAACGGCGGCTTGTCATTGAAAATAAAGGTGAGTACGTTGGTGGCGTAGTCCTTATTACGATAGCTGCGGTTCAATGTGCGGCCTTCTTTTTGCCCGACGATACGCAATGTGACGCGCGCATCGTGATCAAGTGCTGCGTGTACCCACTTGCGAAAATGTGCGCGTGTCGGTTTGCCGATTGCAGAAACAGCGTACTGCACGGCAAGATTCAATTGCGGTAACTGCGCCGCCGTCATGGCCGATCAGAATCCTTGGGCGTTTGCACATCGGTACTCTTGCGTTTGCGCCCTTCGTAAGCATTGACGATGCGCTGCACCAGTGGATGGCGTACCACGTCTTCCGCGCCAAAATACGTGAATGCGATGCCGCGCACGGTTTTGAGAATTTCATGCGCGTCGATAAGGCCGCTTTTTTGCCCGCGCGCGAGATCGATCTGCGTCACGTCGCCGGTCACTACCACACGACTGCCGAAGCCGATGCGGGTGAGAAACATTTTCATCTGTTCGGGCGTGGTGTTCTGCGCCTCGTCGAGGATGACGAAGGCGTGATTCAGCGTACGCCCGCGCATGAAGGCCAGCGGCGCAACTTCGATCGCACCGCGCTCGAACATTTTGGCTACTTTGTCGTAACCCATCAGGTCATACAGCGCGTCGTAAAGTGGGCGCAAGTACGGATCGACTTTTTGCGCCAGATCGCCTGGCAGAAACCCCAACCTTTCACCGGCTTCAACCGCCGGACGCACCAATACCAGCCGCTTGACCGCGTCGCGCTCGAAGGCATCTACGGCGCATGCCACCGCAAGGTAAGTCTTGCCGGTACCCGCCGGCCCGATGCCAAAGGTGATGTCGTGTGTCTGGATTTTTTTCAGATACTCGACCTGATGCGGCGTGCGGCCCTGCAAGTCGCTACGGCGCGTGATCAGCACCGGTTCGCCGGTGGCACTGTGCGTGCTGGCGGTATGCGCTGCCTGCACCAGACCCAGTTGCAGGTCTTCGGGCTGAAGCGCGTTGCCGGCCTTGCCATAAAACGTTTCAAGGACACGCGCTGCAACGCGCGTTTTTTCAGGCACACCGCTCAGTGTGAAATGTTCGCCGCGGCGCGAAATCGCGACTTCGCAGGCGTTTTCAATCTGACGCAGATTCTCATCGAGCGCACCGCACAAATTCGCCAGCCGCAGATTGTTTACCGGCGTGAAACTGATATCTAAAGTGTTGTTTTTCAATATTTTTCGGGCAGTTTTCAGACTGCGGCCTGTGTGTCTTCAATGCGTTCGCCGCGCAGTGTATAGCGCAACGCTTCGGTGATGGTAACTTCGACAAACCGATTGGTCAGCGATACAGGGCCGTCAAAGTTGACCACGCGATTGTTGTCGGTGCGTCCGGTCAGTTGATTCTCGCGTCGTGCAGGGCCGGTTACCAGCACGCGCTGGCGTGTGCCCAACATCGCGCGACTGAAGCTTTGGGATTGTTCGTCCACGACGCTTTGCAGACGCTGCACGCGCGCAAGTTTTTCGTCGTTGGGCGTGTCATCGGCAAGATCGGCCGCCGGTGTGCCGGGGCGCCGGCTGTAAACAAAATTGTACGAGCCATCGAACTTGACGTCGTCGATGAGCCGCATTGTCGCCTCAAAATCGGCGCTGGTTTCGCCGGGGAAACCCACAATGAAATCGGATGAAATCGAAATGTCCGGCCGCTTCTCGCGTAACCGCCGGATGATGGATTTATATTCCAGTACGGTGTAGCCGCGCTTCATCGCTGCCAGCACCCTATCCGAACCCGATTGCACGGGCAGATGCACTTGATTCACCAGCTTTGGAATTTTTGCGTAAGCGTCGATCAGGCGTTGGGTAAATTCTTTCGGGTGCGAGGTGGTATAACGGATGCGTTCGATGCCGGGAATGTCGGCGATGTATTCGAGCAGCAGCGCAAAATCCGCAGTGTCGCTTTCTTCCGTTGTCGCACGATACGCATTGACGTTTTGTCCCAGCAGCGTGATTTCCTTGACGCCTTGCAGCGCGAGTTCGGCGACCTCGGTGAGCACGCCGTCGAACGGGCGTGACACTTCTTCGCCTCGCGTGTAAGGCACTACACAGAAAGTGCAGTACTTGCTGCACCCTTCCATGATCGACACAAAAGCGGTTGCGCCTTCAACGCGTGCCGGTGGCAGATGATCGAATTTTTCGACTTCAGGGAACGAAATATCAACTTGCGGTTTGCCGGTCTTGCGGCGCGCTTCAATCAGTTGCG
>JBEBHE010000298.1:0-5724 GCA_040081205.1 Burkholderiales bacterium
GAATATTTTGATGTGCAGGCGCAAGGCGGGCAGATCATCCTGACGCCGGTGCGCATCCAGCGCGCCGACGCAGTACGCGCCAAGCTCGCGGAACTGAATATTCAGGAGAGCGATGTTGCCGACGCGGTAACCTGGGCGCGCAAGGCTGCCGGAAAACTGAAAAAATGACCCGTGCCGCGCCGCGCGTGGTCATGGACACGAACGTCGCGCTCTCTTCGCTGGTGTTTGCGCAGGGCCGCCTTGCCCCGCTAAGGCTTGCCTGGCAACAATCGCATTGCTGCCCACTGGCCTCCAGCGTTACGATTGCCGAACTGCTGCGGGTTCTGACTTATCCAAAATTCAAGCTTACGCATGACGAGCAACGGGAATTGCTTGCCGACTATCTGCCTTACTGCACTGTCGTCAAATTGCCGGCCGATCCGTCCAAAGCGCCCAAGACGCCACCGTGCCGCGATCCACTGGATGTGCCGTTTTTGCAACTTGCCATCGCCGGGCGGGCGGAGTATCTGGTGACGGGAGATCGGGATATTCTTGCGGTAACGTTAGGCGCACGCTGCAAAATCGTGACGCCCGAGCAGTTCATGAAGGTGCTTGCGCACAGTTGAAATGTCTTGATTGCCAACGAGGGAGACTGGAACATGAAAGTACACGAACTGGTGGCACGTTTCGCCAAGGCGGCCGACAGCGTTGATGCGATGAACGCGGCGCGCGCTGAACTCGATGCGCTGCGCGGCGATGTCGAAGCGGTTGAAAAAGCGCTGGGCTATATCTCAGGCGTCGGCGGCAATGCGCGTCAGGTGTTTTATCGCGCGCCGAATCTGACCTTGCTTAAGGTGTGTTTCCCGACCGGCCGGCGCACGCCGCCACATAATCACGGCACCTGGGCGCAGATTCTGCTGTTGTCGGGTGAAGAAAAGAACACGCTCTACCGCAACGAGGACGGCAAACTGCGCAAAGCCGGTGAGATGTCGCTGACGCGCGGCGCGGTGTTGCCGATGCGCGCGGATACCGCGCACGTGGCGGAGTGCATCGGCGGCGTGCCGGCCATCGGCCTGCATGTCTACGGCGGCGATATTCTTGATTTGCCGCGCCGCATGTGGAACCCCGAAACGCTGGAAGCGCATGCGCTCGACTGGACGCTGTATGAGCAATTTGCGCAAATGGCCTCGAAGGCCGCCAGCGCGCCTGTTGCCTGATGATCGCTACGAGTTAAAGGAAGTCATCATGCCAGATCAATCCGTCACACGAGGCAAAGTGTTCCAGCTTGAAGAAGCCACCATCGACGAATTGCATGCCGCGATCAGGGCAGGCCAGGTCACGTGTGTCGAGGTTGTTCAGCGTTACCTTGACAGGGTTCGTGCCTACAACGGTGTATGCAGTATGCTGGTCACTGAAGATGGCGTCGCGGTTCCGCCCGCGACGGGTGTAGTGCGCGGCGACCAGGCGATTATTTTTCCGACGCAGACGTTGAAGGCTTCCGCGTTCTTGCCGGATATCGACAAATACACAGGCCCGCCGCTGGAATTCGGGCATATGGACGCCACCGCGTCCGATCCAACGGTGCAGCAGCAGTTCGGCATGATCGCCGGGATTCCTAACGCGGGGCAGATCAATGCGCTGGCGACACTTAACCTGCGCGGCGAGCGTTCCGTCACCTGCAAGGGCGATTATGATCGCCATCCCTCGCTGGGGCCACTGCCCAAGGGCGCGCCGCCGGTATGCGACCAGTTCCGCCAGCAACCCGATGCATTGGAACGCGCCGCTGAACTGGATGCGCAGTTTGGCCGCACGCCGGATCTGGAAAAGCTGCCGATGTTCGGCGTGGTGTTTTCGTTCAAGGATGCGTTCGACACCAAAGACATGCGCTCGACCTGCGGTGGCGATGCCGCTTACGACATTGATTTCCCGGCGCGTGATCACATTCTCGTTGAGCAATTGCGTAACAAGGGCGCGATTATTTTCGCGAAAGCGGTGAACACCGAATACAACGGCCGCGCCGGCGATCCGGGTGGGCGCAACGTGCCGGACAAGGTGCTGCCTTCGACACTCGGTTATCAGCGTGCGACGTGGGGCGGCAATCCGTCGAATCCATACGACACCACACGCGCGGCCTCGCTCGGGTCGAGTTCCGGTTCGGCGCTGTCGGTCAGCACCAACATGGTGATGGCGAGTCTGGGTGAAGAAACGCGTGCGTCGTGCCGCGGGCCATCGAACCACAATTCGGTGGCGCTGATACTGCCGCACAAGGCGATGCTCGGTTTCGACGGCGGTGCGATTGGCGCGGATATCTATTGCGACCGCAGCGGCATTCACTGTCGCACCATCCACGATTGCGCGAAGGTGCTGGATGCGCTGAAAGATTCCGAGAGAGGCTATTACGATCCGCGCGATGTGTACACCACGGTGCCGCGCTCTTCGGTGCTGAGTGCACCGTATGCCAGTCATACCCAACCAGCCGGCTCGCTGAAAGGCATGCGCATCGGTGTTATTCGTGAATCGATGGCGTATCCGCCGGGCAACAAGTCCGAGGAGCCTATCGTTACCGCTGCTGCGCGTGAAATCAAATCGATACTCGGCGGAAAACTCGGCGCGACGTTGGTGGAATCGTCGCACCGGTACTGGCAGCGTGATCCCGACGTCGAATCCATGACCGTGGATTTTCGTTGCGCGTTGGCGCGGCTGGCACCGGTATTCATGCCAGACATCCTGTTCCGGCTCGATAAGAGCGGTCAGCCGCTATTCAAGGAATTTGCCGCGGCTATCGAACCGACTGAATTTATACCGGGCAAGATTTTCGGCTCAGGCAAAATGAAGCCTATCGACTATCTTGTGGAGATGGCCGATGGGCGCATTGAGCCGCCGGTTAATTTCGACATCGGCACGGTTCAGGATCAAAAATTGGCGAACATGTTTCGCTTTCACATTCCGCAGTATTTAAAGCGCCGCGCCGCCGACTGGAAGGAACGCGGTTATGCTGAAACACTGATTGATTTTGCGCAACTCAATGCGCGCTCAAAATTCTGGGGCGACGACGCGCGCGCAGCGTTTAAAAACTGGGAAGAAACGGCTGACCCGCGCAATCCGCTGGGCGGGCGCCAAGGCATAGACGAACGTATCATGCTGCGCGAGCTGCTGCGTCGCGTGGACATGATGGTCATTCACGAAAACCGGCTCGACGCACTGGTGCGATTGCACACCGTATATCCGCCGGGCATTATTGGTGGCGCGCATCAGCCGGGCTATCCCGGCAATACGCGTCCGGAAACCTACTATGGGCCGAATGCGGGCCTGACCGAAGTGCTGATTCCGGCGGGCTATGTCACCACGGCGTACGATCCCGTGTACAAGCTCTCCGCTGATGGCAAGCGTTACGAGATGGCGGCATCGGACACGCCAACGCAACTGGCTGCGCCGGGGCTGCCGTTCTCGCTGGTGTTCCGCGCCGAGCCGGGCAGGGAAGATATCATTCTGAAAATTGCCTCAGCGTACGAGGCTGCGTCGAAGCGGCGCGTGCCGCCACCGGCGTTTGGGCGGTTGCAGTGATGTATTAAATAATTGTTTAAAAACAAATATTTAGGATATATTTACTATTATGGACGATGAAACTCCCAAGAATCCCTACTGGATGCTGCATTTCATCGTCAAGCATGGCGGCTGGATCGCGATCGTGTGTGGCGCGCTGCCGTTGCTGGCGAGCGTGGCGGGCGTTGTGTGTGGCGCGCCGTTATGGACACTCGCGGCGGGCGCGGTGGGAACGGCGTTTCTGTTTATGCTGATGCGCGCGTTTGTCGAACTGGTGCGCGTGATGGTCGATATGCTGCTGCCGAGATAAATTCCGGCCAGCGATACGTTCGTGATGTTTTAATCGGCTTTGATGTTGGCGTCGCGAATTACTTTGCCCCACTTCGCGGATTCGGATTTGATGAACGCGCCGAATTCCTCTTGTGAATTGCCGACCGCTTCGGCGCCCATGCCGAACAACCTGTCCTTGATATCCTGCGAGCGCAGAATTTTTACCACTTCGGCATTGAGACGGTTTCGAATGTCGGCTGGTGTGGCTGCCGGCACCACCAGCGCAAACCAGTTGGTCAGCGCATAACCCGGCACAAAATCGCGCATCGGCGGTACATCGGGCAGCACGGCCGAGCGTTTGGCGCTGAGTACCGCAAGTGCGCGCAGCTTGCCGGCTTTCACGAACGGCAGCGATTGCACAATGCTGTCGTAGCCGAGTTGCACCTGGCCTGCCATCAAATCAACCTGGCCCGGCGCGCTGCCCTTGTACGGCACATGCGTGGTGCGCACGCCGGCCATGGCATTGAACATTTCCGCTGCCAGATGCGGTGCGCCGCCGCTGCCGCTGGAGTAATAGTTCATCACGCCGGGTTGCGCCTTGGCGAGGGCGATCAATTCGCGCGGATTTTTTGCCGGCAGCGACGGATGAATCATCTGAATGAACGTGACATCCACCACGTGCGTGACTGGCGCGAAATCACGCTCGATGTTGAATGGCAGCTTGCTGCCGTAGAGCGCAGTGTTTACCGATAGATTCCCCAGCGTGCCCATGAACATCGTGTGGCCGTCGGGCGGCGCTTTAGCGGCGATTTCGGTGCCGACAATGCCTTGCGCGCCGGCGCGATTATCGACGACGACCTGTGTGCCCAGCGCTTCGCCCAGGCGCGGCGCGATCATCCGCGCCACAATATCGGTGCCGCCGCCCGGCGGAAACGCGACAATGATGCGTATGGGTTTGGATGCGAACGATTGCGCGTGAACGGCGCCGCTCACACCGCCGATCAACAAAGCCAGCATCGGAACCACCGGGACAATGGGGCGCATCGGAGAAATCCTTTGGAAGATAGTGAAACTGAAACCAGATGGCAGCGATCATACGTCAGGGGCACCGGACCTTCAACGCACCATGTGTCATATGTCATATGTCATGCGCGCCGGCCGGCGCCGCACTTTGGAATACAATTGCCAGGTTACCAAGGAGCCCTGTATGGACCAACCCGAAAAGAATCCGCTGGCGTCAGCGAAAAGTGAAACGCAAACGCTGTGCGAGTATCTGGCGGCGATACGCTATGAAGCGCTGCCGCTGGATGTGGTGTCGCGCACCGAAGATTTTTTTCTCGATTGGCTGGGTTCCGGATTGGCGGGCAAAGGCTCGCGCCCGGTGCTGGCGCTGGAAAAATTCGCAAAGGCGATGGGGCCGGCTACCGGGCCTTGCGAAATTTTGACCACGCGCGGCCGCACGTCGCCGTTCTTTGCGGCATTAATCAACGGCGCGGCGTCGCATGTGGTGGAGCAGGACGACGTGCATAACGGTTCGGTGTATCACCCGGCAACGGTGGTGTTTCCGGCGGTGCTGGCGGCGGCGCAGGAAGTCGGAGCATCGGGCAAGGATTTGATCGTGGCTAGCGTCGCAGGCTACGAATGCGGCGTGCGCGTGGGCGAGTTTCTCGGGCGTTCGCATTACAAGGTGTTCCACACTACCGGCACCGCAGGCAAGCTCGCGGCGGCGGCGGGTGTGGCGCATCTCCTCAAACTCAATGCGCAGCAAATGCAGCACTGCATCGGCTCGGCCGGCACCATGGCGGCGGGGCTGTGGGAATTTTTGCGCGACGCAGCGGATTCCAAGCAACTGCACACTGCCAAGGCTGCGGCGGATGGCCTGATGGCGGCGTACATCGCGCGCGATGGCTTTACCGGCGCGCACCGCATCCT
>JBEBHE010000038.1:0-20558 GCA_040081205.1 Burkholderiales bacterium
CAGCAGCGAGCAATCCACTTTCTGCCCGATGCCCTGCGTGCGCGCGCAATGCAATGCAGCCAGCATGCCGCCGAACGCCAGAATAGCGCAGGTTTCATCTGCCACCGACACCACGCCCGCGCGCATTGGCTGGCCCGGCGTGGAATAAGCCTCGGCAATGCCGCCCAGCGCCTGCGCCATCGCATCGGTTCCCGGCAGCGCAGCGTTCGGCCCATTGGGGCCATAGCCGGAAATCGAAACGTAAACGAGTTTTGGATTGATCTTCTTCAAGTCCTCATAGCCGAAACCGTTTTTCTCGGCAGCACCGGGGCGGAAATTCTGGCCAAAGATATCGGCGCGGGCGACGAGCTTGTGCAAAATCTCCCGCGCCTCGGGCGACTTCATGTTCAGCGTAATACTCTTAACACCGCGGTTGTTGGTTTCAAAATACGTGCTCGGCAAACCCGGAAATATGCTGGAACCACGCGAGTTGTCTCCCTTGCCCGGCACTTCAATCTTGATAACCTCGGCGCCCAGATCGGCCATCAGCATATAGGGAACCGTGCCAGCCTGCGCGGTGGAGCAGGCCACAACCTTGACGCCGTCGAGCGGGCCGCGTGATTGCTTCATTCAAATAATCCTTTACGTTCTCTAAGCGCGTTAGTGTTTTCCACGAGTGCCATACGAAATGCCCCTGTAGCCTTCGACAAGCGGCTAAGGCTATTTTGGATGGCGCTCTAAGATACCACTAAGCATTACGTCTTACGATTCCGCCCGCAACACTCAATCGACTTTCAATCCCACCAGCTTGACGACCTTCGCCCACTTGTCGATCTCGGTGCGGATATAAACGCCGAGTTCATCCGGGGTCATAACAGTCGGTTCCGATCCCTGCTGCAAAATGAAGTTTTTAAACTCCGGATGATTGAGCGCGCGCGCAATTTCCGCAGATAGCCACTGCACAATCGGGCGTGGTGTCTTTGCCGGCGCAACGACTGCCATCCACGAACTCGCGTCGAACCCGGTGAGGCCCTGCTCGTGCAGGGTCGGCAGATCGGGCAGCAACGGCGAGCGATTGAGCGTCGTCAGCCCGAGCGCTCGCAGCTTTCCCTGTTTCACGAACTGCAAGGCGCCGGTCACGCCCGGGCAGAACATCTGCGTCTGTCCGGCCACCGTATCGACAATCGCGGGCGCGCCTCCCTTGTACGGCACGTGAACAAGATCGATACCCGCCATGGTCTTGAGCAGTTCGCCGCACAAATGCGGCGTGCCGCCGCTGCCCGACGATGCAAAATGCAGCTTGCCGGGCTGGGCCTTTGCCAATGCAATAAACTCCTTGAGGTTGATAGCCGGCACCGACGGATTGATCACGACGATATACGGCACCAGCGCCACCATTGCCACCGGCGCGAAGTCGCGCAGGGTGTCGTAGCCAAGTTTCGGATACACGCTCGGACTAATCGCCAGCGGGCCGTTAATGCCGAGCAACAGCGTGTAACCGTCCGGCTGCGCCTTAGCGACGATCTCGCTACCGAGCGTACCGCTGGCGCCGGCGCGATTGTCAAACACGATCTGCTGCCCGATCTGCGCGGACAGGCGCAGCGCCAGTGCCCGCCCTATGATGTCGTTACTGCTGCTGCCGGCGGGGTACGGCATGATGAGCCGCACCGGCCGGTTCGGATAAGCCTGTCCTGAGCCTGTTGAAGCGGGCTGCGCTATGGCATGCGTCCCGGCGCAGGCTACAAGCAGCAACGCCATGCAAGCCCGGTAGCGCCACGACACTGCAATCTTCGTCGCTATCATGTTCCTCCTCCTCCGCAGAGCCATTTGTTGGCACTACTCCAACCTGACGCCCGCACGCTTCACCACGTCAGCCCACTTCGCCGCTTCGCTGCGCACATGCTGCTCGAATTGTTCAGGTGTGCCGCCGGTGGCTTCCAAGCCCATCGCGATCAACTTCTCTCGAACCGCCGGCAACGCAAGTGCCCTGTTGAACCCAGCGTTGAGGCGGGCGACTACTGCGGCAGGAACGCCCGCCGGCGCGATCAACCCGCTCCATGCGGTCATCTCGAATCCGGGAACGCCCGCCTCGTCGATGGTCGGCAACTCCGGCGCGGCACGCGAGCGTGTGACAGACGTCACCGCAAGACCGCGCACACGGCCCGCCCTCACGTGCGGCAGCAGCGCGGCGCTGTTTTCCAGCATCAGGTGCACCTGCCCGCCGATCATTTCGGTGATCGCCTGCTGTGCTCCCTTATAGGGGATAAACGACATGCGCGTACCGGTCATGAGCTTGAACAGTTCGCTTGACAGATGGTTGCTTGAACCGACCACACCGGCATGCAACAATTTACCGGGGTTGGCACGCGCATGCTCTACCAGTTCTTTCACCGAGCGCACCGGCATCGCCTCGTTGACCGCCAGAACGTTCGGGGTGGAATAGGCGTACACGATTTTGCGCAGGTCCTTGTCAGGATCGTAAGGTAGCCTGAGCAGAATGCGATTGATCGCCAGGGTCTGGATATTCCCCGGCCCGATGGTGTAGCCGTCCGGAAGCGCTTTAGCGATCAAATCAGTGCCGATCGAACCGCTCGCGCCCGCGCGATTGTCGACCACCAATTGCTGCCCAAGAAACCGGCCAAGTTCGGCGGTAAGAATGCGCGCGCCGACATCGGGGGAACCACCCGCCGCAGAGGGCACGATATAGCGAATCGGGCGATCCGGATACTGCGCAAGCGCGCTGCTGCAAGCGCATGCAGCCATGCACGAAATGCCAGTGAAAGCAGCTATCGTCCCGCCGCAACGAATCGTCATTGCTACCCCTCCTTCGCTTGAGCCACCGCTTCAACGCTTTCGATCCAAGGTGCCGGTACTCTATGACCGCAGTCGTGAATTCGCCGGTCTTGCCATCGCGATTCCCCTCCAGCGTTGGCGACATTGCCCTGCATCGTCGCACATAAAATGCCCCGGTTGAAGCGTCAAAGCGCTGCTCATGGTGTGCCGCGCGTATTCGCCTGCGCCGCTTTGATCGCCAGCAGCGGCCCCGCGCGCTACCGCCCGCGATAAACCGGCTTGCGTTTCTCCAGGAAAGCAGTCGCGCTCTCGCGAAAATCCTCCGTGAGATGCAATCCGCGCGGCGCAATCGCGTGGGCCTTGACATCAAGTTCGTGGAGCATGGATCGCCGGGCGGCAACCACCGCCTGCACGGCCAGCGGCGGATTTTTGAGAATATCGCGCGCAAGGCTTTCCGCCACGCTGACGTGCTCGCCCGCTTCGCACAGTCGGGTAAGTAGTCCGTGCGTAGCGGCTTCTTCCGCTGTCCAGGTACGGCCCGTCAGCGCAACGTCCGTCGCAAACATGCCCGCACCCAGGTTCGCCAGCATCATCCAGAACGAGGTGCTGTCGAGCCCGCGAGGTGTCTCGGTAATCTGGAATTTTGCATCACGCGCCGCCACCAGCAGGTCCGCGTAAAGTGCGATGCGCACACCGAGGCCGTACACGTAGCCATGTACCGCGGCAATAATCGGCTTCGAATTAGCCGAGCGGAAAAAAGGATCGCGAAAGTTGCTACCGCGGCCGGCCGGGCTGCTGAGTTTTTCAAGCTCTTCCTTGGCACGTAATTGGCGCTGCCGCACGTCCGCGCCACTGCAAAAAGCCCGGCCATTACCGCAGATGATGCCGACCCGCGCATTGGCGTCGTCGTTCAGACGGTACAGCGCATCGCAGAATGCAACGCCCACTTCGTCGGAGAACGCGTTAAGTTTCTCCGGACGATTCAACGTGATGTACGCGATGCCGCCCTCTTCTTTGTATTCAACCAACGCCATCGACTGCACTCCCTTTATTGTGTATAGGTGACCCGTACCGCATGATGACCCGGTACATCACAGCAGCGGCAATTTCGCCGCCGCCACGACCTTGCGCAATTTCACCATTTCATCCCGCAGATGATCTGCGTATTCCTGCGGCGAACTGCTGGCGGCTTCCATCCCCATCGTGACGTAACGTTCGCGCACATCGGGCGTGCCGAGTGCTTTTACCATCGCTGCGTTGAGCCGCGTGATGGATGCACTAGGCATCGCAGCGGGCGCCAGTATGCCGTAGCGCGAATCAACCTCGACGCCCGAAAAACCCGCTTCGGCAAAGGTCGGCAAATCGGGAAGCAACGGTGCCCGCCGGCGGCTGGCGACGGCAAGCGCGCGCACTTTACCGGCCTTGACCTGCGGAATAGCCGCGGGCCCGGCAACAAACATCGCATCGACGTGGCCGCCGATCACATCGGTCAGTGCCAGGATCGCACCCTTGTAAGGCACGTGTACCATTTTGATTCCCGATGTGAATGACAACAACTCGGCCCCCAGATGCAACGAGCCGCCGACACCGGAAGATGCGTAAGCAAGTTTGCCCGGGGAAGCGCGTGCCAACCCGACAAAATCCTTCACCGTGCGTGCCGGCACCACGGGGTTGATCACGAACAGAATGTCACCGGTCGCTATAGAACTCACCGCCGCAAAATCACGAATCGGATCGAACGGCAGCTTCGCGTACATCGCCGTGTTAATGGTGAACGACGACGAAATAATGAGCAGGGTATAGCCATCCGGCGGCGACTTGGCCACGTACTCCGACCCGATGATGCCGTTGGCACCGGCACGGTAATCGACGATGAACGGAGAGCCCAACAACTCCTGCAATTTTTGTGACAGCGGCCGTACGGCAGAATCGTTGGGCCCGCCAGCCGTAAACGGCACAATGAAGCGCACCGGTTTCGCCGGGTAGCTTTGCGCGAAGACCGTGCTGCCCACCGCGCCACACGCGAAAATGCAAATAGCGAGAACTGCTTTGGCTACCGTCATTTCATGACAACGATACGTATCACAAGTATTTGTTTTTATTATATATTTTATCATTCCACCCTCATCCTCAATCCGTCGTCAATCCAGTGCTTCCCACTTCGCCGTTTCGGAATCGTAAGTGGCGCCCATGCGAAATCCCGTGACATACAACAGCGTGAAGGTCTTGCCATTGCTGCGATAGCGGAATTTCTGCTCGCGAATCGGACTCATCTTGACCATGGGAATCACCGCGATATCGCGTGGCGCCAATGCTTCGATTTGCTCCGGGAAACGGCCCTCGCGCGCGCGATGCGCCTGAAGCGCTGCGACCAGCGATCCACCCTGCACGCGCGCGACATCAGAATAATGGCTGAACATCGCGCCCAGCCCGAATGCCGCCGCCGCCCACATAAGCAAACGCGCGCCGATCACCTTGAGGCCGCGCGTATTCCAGCGCACGGCGTAATACAGCAGGCGCAGCATCTGCCACATCATGGCCATCACGCATAGCATAGTGGCGAACACGACATCGACAAACAAACCGACGCCCACGATCAACACAACAATGAACAATGCGCTAATTATCAGCGGGCGTTTAAGCGATACGGCATCCATGAATCCTCCTTCGCACGGCACACTATAACAACAATCCGTATCTCACAGATAACTCAACTTCGCGCTATGATGCCGCATGCGATTTCGATTGATGTTCGTCCTGTGCCTGGCGCTGCTTCCGGCGTGCGTCAGCCATCGCACGTCGCCCGCGAAACCCGACAGCAGCTATGGCGCATCGCATCTGATCAAGACCGATCTCGACCGTGTGACAGAAGCGCATCAGCAGGAAATCTTCGCCAGCCTGCGCCTGCTCGCGGAAAGATTGTATCGCCGCAATCCGCGAGAACTCGGAAAAAGCGGACAGAAAAGCGTTGAAGCCGGTCTCTCGCGTATCTTCGATCGCCACCATGGCTGGCAGTTTGAGGATCTCGATTATCTGCGCGGCGCACAGGCCATACAACTCGCATTTCGCGAGGATTACCGGGGCGACCGCGTGCTGGCGTATGTGGTAGGGCTCGCGAGCATGATTCAGGTCGCTTTTAACAACAAAACTGAGTTTTTCGTCATCAACGACCTCGATCCGCAGGGTCTTCACAATGCGGCGCGCAACGTCGAGATCGCCTTGTGGAAACTCTCGAACACACGCACGGCAAAGGGCGACTTGTTCCTGCTGTCGAATGAAATAACCGGGCCGGTCAACCTCAGCGTCGAGCGCGAGTTCGGCAAAGTGATTGCAAGCCTTGATGTGCTGTCGAAAGTGCTGGCGGGACGTTATGGCCGCACCGTGGTTAAAGTGGTGCAGAGCCTTGCCACGGCGGTGTTTTTACCGATACGCTGACGCCCGGCCGATAGCCGTCCGACGTGCGATGGATAACCAGGGAGCGATGCATAATGAACCAAGTCAAAACCACCAGCGGCACATTCACGCCGCCTCAATTCAGCGAAGTCATTTTCAAAACGTCGCGCTTCGCCGACATGAAGGAATGGTATGAAACGCTCACCGACGTCAAAGCATTCTTCGTGCGCAACGACGCGAAAAAAGCAACGTGGGCGGGCGCGCTTAACATCGCATTCATCCGCATTTTTTCGGATCACCCGTACACGCAGGTGCTCGGCATTTTCGAGGTGCCCGCGGTTGCGGGCCGCGCCGACAATCAGAAGGGCGAGCCGGGCATGCATCACATGCAATTGCGGCACGCGAGCCTGGACCACCTGTTCAGCCGTTACGAAGCACTTCGAGCGACCGGGATCACCCCGATGCGTTCGTTCAATCACGGACCGGGAACCAGTTTTTATTACCACGACCCCGACGGCAACACGGTGGAATTGTCCGCTGTGAACTTCGTGAGTGAGGCTGATTATCTCGCCTATTTTCGCTCGGCGTCGTATGCCAAAAATATTTCCGGCATCGAGATCGATCCTGCCGCGTACGTTGCGCGTTTTCGTGCAGGCACGCCGCAGGAAGCGTTAGTCAGTATTGAGGGTTGACGCATGCGCAGCCTCATCGCGGCATTGACACTGGCGCTGTCGAGCAGCGCGCTGCTTGCCCAATATCCCGACAAACCGATACGTGTTGTCGTGCCGTGGCCGCCCGGCGGCGGCGTGGACATCGCCGCGCGCACCATTCAGCCTGGCTTTACCGAAGCGCTGCGCCAGACGATAGTTATCGATAACCGGCCCGGTGCCGGCGGCAGCATCGGTTCGGCGCAGGCTGCCAGGACACCGCCCGATGGCTATACGCTGCTGGTGGCATCGAGCAGCACGCACGCCGTGGCGCCCGTGCTGTACAAAAACATCGCTTACGATCCGATCCGTGATTTTGCGCCAGTGTCATTCATCGAAACCAAGCCGTACGTGCTGGTGGTGCATCCAAGCATGCCGGCAAAAACCGTCGAAGAACTACTCGGTATCGCACGCACGGCGAAAGCGCCGCTGACCATGGCTTCAGCCGGCACCGGCAGTTCCAATCATCTGGTGGGCGAACTGTTTCAGATGCTTGCCGGCATAAAATTCACGCATGTGCCGTATCGCGGCAGCGCACCAGCAGGATTGGCGGTGATTTCCGGCGAAGCCGATATGCACGTCGATCAGGTCGCACCGTCGCTGCCGCACATCAACACGGGCAAGCTGCGCGCATTGGCGATCACCACCGAAAAGCGCTCACTGCAATTGCCACGGGTGCCGACACTGCATGAATCGGGAATCACCGGCGGTGAAGCCACCGGATACACCGCATTGGTAGCCCCCGCAGGCACACCTTCTGCCGTACTGGAACGACTCAATGCCGCATTGGTCAGTGTATTGAAATCACGGACTATCGTTGAGCGCTTCGCCAGTCAGGGTTCTGAATCCGCACCGTCCACGCCCGAGCAGGTCACGCAGAAATTCAAGGAAGACCTGGCCAAGTGGGCCAAAGTCGTTGCGAAAGCCGGCGTAAAAGTCGAGTAACGGCGCGCCCGCCACGTGCTCAAGTCAACACGTATTCCGCGCCGCAGCGCGCGCAAATATCGCGGATATGTTTGTCGAGTTTTTCGGGAATCGGAATACCGTTTTTGAGACGCCGCTCGCGCTCGTTCATTTCCGGATCGCCCGCCACCAGCACCGGCTTTGAGGCATCCACCGGCCGCGTGGCGTGCAGAATATCGATCACGTCATCCAGATCATTTTCGAATTCACCTTCCTCACGAAACGCTTTCGGATCAATCGCCATGAAAAAATGGCCGATGTTGTCCGGGTCTTTCGGCTGTTGCGTGCGATCACGTATCGGCGAAAACGAGCCGCCGGTCAGCGTGCCACCGAGGATATGCGCCATCATCGCCAGTCCATAACCCTTATGGCTAGCCATCGCCTCCGAGCCGCCCACCGGCGTGATGCCGCCCTGCTTCTTGCCATCGAACATGAGCTCCATCGCACGCCGCGCATCGGTGATGGTTTTGCCTTCGCCGTCCACCACCCAGCCGTCCGGCAGTTTCTTGTTGTTGAGATCGTAAACCTTGACCTTGTTCGCCGCGGACGTGGTGGTCGCCATGTCCAGCGCGAACGGCCGGTTACGTTTGGCCGGCGCGGCAAATGCAATCGGATTGGTGCCCAGCACCGGCTCCGCGCCGCGCGTCGGCACCATCATCACACCACGCGTGCCACTGGTCACCATGCCGATCACGCCGCGGCTGGATGCCATGCGCGCGTACACGCCGGTGGCGCCGAAGTGATGCGAGTTGCGCACACCCACCGCGCCGATGCCGAGATTCAGCGCCTTATCGATCGCCAGATTCATCGCGAACACGGAAATAGGATGCCCCAATCCGGCTTGCCCATCCACCAGCGCTATCGCCGGCGTTTCACGCACGATCTGCGGCTTGGCGTGCAAATTGAGTTTGCCGTCGATTTTGCGCTGCTCGTACGACATCAGCATCGAAATACCATGTGAATCGACACCGTAAAGATCGGTATCCAGCATGGCCTGCGCAGTAGTTTTAGCGAGGTCTTCCGCCATGCCCCACGCGTGCAGAATATTGAGAATTTGCTGGTGGACGCGGTCGTGCGTGATGTTCATTAGGGCTCCAAATGTTAATGGGGCGTGGCCGGGGCGCGCATAATCGTGCGCACAAACTCAGGATCAAAAATCCGGTCCGCCATCACCTGACATCGCTTCATCAGCCGATGTTCGTGCGGCTCATAATCGGGCAGCGCATTGTGCAGGGTACCGATGTGATCCCATATCAGCACATCGCCCACCGTCCACTGGTGACGGTACTGATACTTGGGTTGCAATTGATGCGCAAATAACAGGTTCAGCAGACGCTCGCTCTCGGTTTCACTCAGTTCGTTAATTCTGATGGCGTAACCGGGATTGCAATACAGCACCTTGCGCCCGGTAATCGGGTGCGTCAGAAACACCGGGTGAACCGACGGTGGACGTTTGACACGTTGTTCCGGCGTCAGCGGCTTGCGCTTGCTGCCGGGGCGATTGACCATGCCTTCCCAGAATTTATTGAAGTCATGCGTCACGGTGTAGTTCGCAAGCCGCGCTTTTAATTCAAGCGCAAGCCCTTCATACGCCGCATGCATATTGGCAAAGAGCGTATCGCCCAGCGGCGTACCATCGCGCTGCGGTACTTTGATGGCATGCAGCACATTCACGAAACCGATGGTGTTGTTATACGACATGTCGGTATGCCAATCCTGCCCTGCATCCGGCAAGCCGATGGGTTTGCCGTTTTCGATCACGTTCGACAACACGCTGATTTCCGGAAAGCCCGGTTCGTGCAAGCCGCTGACGCCGACCTGCAGGCCGCCAAAACGTGCTGAAAAATCCCGCAGATTTTGCGCGCTGATGGATTGGCGCTTGAAGCACAGCGCGCCGTAGCGGCCCAGCGCTTCAAGGACGGCTGCAAAATCCGCCGCGCTCAACGGCTGCGCAAGATCAGCACCCCTCACCGCGGCGCCCAGCACTGAAGTTGTCGGCTCGAATGTCAGCATGAAAGCAGGTGGGGTTTAAACATAGGGAAGCGGGAATTTATCATGCGGCGCGGACCAGCGTCACGCTGGCATCGAATGCCGGATTGTGGTCTTATCAGGATTACCTTTATGCAGGATTCCTTGTCATGCCCTTACCCTTTTTCTTGTGCCGTGCGACGATTGCGGCAGTCGCCCTGCAACTGCTTTTCAGTATGTCAGGATTGCATGCTGCCCAGCCTGACGCTGCGCGTGACTATCCCTCACGCCCGATACGTTTCATCGTGCCTTTTGTACCGGGTGCGGGCACCGACATCACCACGCGCACCGTGGCGAAAAAACTTTCCGAAATATGGGGACAGCAAGTCGTCGCCGACAACCGCTCGGGCGCTGCGGGTGCCATCGGTGCGGAAATCACTGCCCGCGCCAATCCCGATGGTTATACGCTGTGCCTGATCTCATCCGGTCACACAGTGCTGGCCGCCGTGAATGACCGCCTGCCATACGACATCGAAAAAGATCTTACCGGTGTGTCGCAACTGACCACGCTGTTCTACATTCTCACGGTACATCCCGCCGTGCCGGTAAAAACCGTGAAAGAACTGATCGCGTACGCCAAAGCCCATCCGGGAAAATTAAAGCAGGGTTCATCCGGCACCGGCGCGTTGCAACACTTCTCCGGTGAAATGCTGTCGTACATGACAGGCGCTAAGTTCACCCACATCCCTTACAAGGGCGGCGGTGCGGCGGTAACAGCGCTGCTGTCGGGCGAAGTGGAGATGGCCTTCACCACGCTGTTGTCCACCCGCTCGTTTATCAACAGCGGACGACTGCGCTATCTCGCGATTACCGCGGGAAAACGCTCGCCGGCAATACCGGACCTGCCCACCATTTCTGAAGCCGGTGCGCCGGGGTTTGAAGCCAATCAATGGTACGGCGTAGTCACGTCGGCGAAAGTGCCTCCCGCCATTGTGCGCAAGCTGTCGAACGCTATGCGCGACGCCGTGCACGCGCCCGATGTGGTGGAACGATTGGCGGCCGATGGGTCAACGGCGCTGTCGAGTACGCCCGCCGAGTTCAACGTGCATATCAAATCCGAGATCGTGAAATGGCGCCGGCTGGTCAAAGAAGCCGGATTGGAAATGAAATAATTTATACAATAAAAACAAGTGCTTATATCATCGTCGCACCACCATTTACATCCATGGTCACGCCCGTAATATAAGACGCTTCCCGACTCGCCAGAAATACCACCGCCGCCGCGATTTCTTCCGGCTGCGCTAAACGCCCTACCGGCGTGGTCTTTTCAATATGCGCGATGCGTTCGGGCGAACGTATGCTCGCGGTGCGTGGCGTCAGCACATTGGCTGGCGCAACCGCATTCACCGTAATGCCGTATTTACCCAGATCAAGCGCGGCCTGACGCGTTAACGCCAGCACACCACCTTTGGCCGCGGTGTAATGCGGCGGATTCGGATTGACGCCGCTGCGCGCGGCCATACTCGACAGCGTGACAAAGCGTCCGTAACGCGCCGCCATCATCAGCGGCGCCGCCGCCTTCAACAGATAAAACATCGAACGCAGATTTGAATTCACCACGGCGTCCCACGCATCGACGGGGCAGTCGATCAGGTTCACGTATTTCGGAAAACCGCCCGCGCTATGCACCACGATATCGAGCCGGCCCGCGCTGGCGTATGCATCCTCGACGGATTTTTTGGTCGCCTCCCAACTCATCAGGTCGGTGACGCACGGCAACGCATCGCCGCCTTCAGCCGCAATGGCAGCGGCAACGCGCGCGGCGCCCTCTGCATTGATATCCATCACGCCCACGCGCGCGCCGCGACGCGCCAGTTCGCGCGCAGTGGCCTCGCCGATGCCGGTGGCGGCGCCGGTCACCAAGGCAAACTGGCCTTTGAATCCACTTTCTGATGCCATGCCGGTTTCTCCTTTCACACAACCGGATTCAATATACCGTATATTTCACCTACTTCATTCAGCCACTCTAGGGGAAAGTCATGGCAGCAAAGAAAGCAGCAAAACGCAAATCAAAGCGCATCGACGTCCACAGCCACGTGGTGCCGAAGGAAATGCTCGACGCGCTGAGCCAGCGGCCTGAGCGTTTCAAAATGCGCTACATCGTCGACGGCAAACATCGCCGCGTGGCCAAGGACGGCGGCGGCGGTCAGCCGGTGTTTGATGAGTTTTTTGATCCAGCGGCGAAAGTCGCCGGCATGGATCGCAAAGGTCTGGATGTGTCGATCATATCGCCCGCGCCGATTGCCTATTTTTACTGGCTCGACGCCGACGCCGGATTGGAAGCGTCGCAAATCATCAACGACGGCATCGCCAACATGGCGCGCGCGTTTCCGGATCGATTGATGGGCATGGGCACGCTGCCAATGCAAAACCCGGATGCCGCTGTGGCGGAACTCGAACGCATCGTCAAGCAACACGGTTTTCGCTCGGTGGAAATCGGCACCGCAATCGGCGACGAACAACTTTCGGACCAACGCTTTCGTCCGGTGCTGCGGCGCGCGCAGGAGTTAAACGTTTTTATCTTCGCGCATCCTTACTCCAATGCGTCGATTTGCAATCTGGACGACTACTATCTGAGCAATCTTATCGGCAATCCGCTGCAATCGACCGTGATGGCATCGCATCTGATGTTCAGCGGTGTGTTCGACGAATTGAAAAAACTGAAAATTTGTCTGGCGCACGGCGGCGGTTATTTGCCGTATCAAATCGGGCGCTTCAATCACGGCCACACCGTGCGTAAAGAGACGCGCGCGCTGACCAAAACCAAACCCAACGCGCTGTTGCGCCGCTTTTATTACGACGCGCTGACGCACGATGCGCGCGCACTGCGTTATCTGATCGACTTGGTCGGCGCGGATCGTGTGGTCATCGGCACCGACTCGCCGTTCGACATGGGCGAGGAACATCCCATTGAAATGATCAACAAGGTCAAAGGTCTCAGCGCCAAAGATCGTGAACAGATATTCAGCAAGACGGCGTTGCAACTGATCGGCAAGCGCGCGTGACGCAGCCTCAACCACTGGCGGCGGCGTCCGCCACGCTTTTGGCGCTATGCTTCATAGTCACAGCGCACGCACAAGCGCCCTACCCCGCCAAACCCATCCGCATGATTGTTCCGCTGGCGGCTGGCGGTCCCAGCGACACCACGGCGCGCATCCTCGCGCCGAAGTTGAGCGAGTTCATCGGACAAAGCGTGGTGGTGGATAACCGCCCAGGCGCCAGCGGCATTATCGGCACCGAGATCGGCCTCAAATCACCGCCTGACGGCCATACTATTTTGCTGGTGTCGAACACCATTTCACTCAACCCCGCGATATTCCGCAAGCTGCCGTACGACAACGAACGCGACATGACGCCGGTGTCGCTGCTGGCCGTAACACCCTATCTGCTCAACGTGCATCCCTCGTTGCCGGTGAAAAGCGTGAAACAACTGATCGCGCTGGCCAAAGCGCGCCCCGGCGAACTCAATCACGGCTCCGCTGGGCCCGGCACCGGCCCGTACATGTCGATGGAAGTCTTCGCCCAGCGCAGCGGCATCAAAATCCAGCAAATCGTTTACAAAGGCGGCGGCCCGGCGATGATCGACTTTCTGGCGGGGCAAACCCAGATCAATCTCTCGAACATGATGACCGCCATGCCGCATGTGCGCAGCGGACGCATCCGCGCGCTGGCGGTGTCCAGCATCCAGCGCTCTCCAGCGGCAGCCGATATTCCCTCCATACACGAATCAGGTTTGGAAAACTACGAAGAAGGCGGACAACATGGCATCGTCGCGCCTGCAGGACTGTCCAAAGACGTATTGGCGAAACTGCACGGCGCCATCGCAGCCGCAATGCGCTCACCCGAAGTCAATAGGCGTCTCGCGGAAGACGGCTCCAATGTCGTCGCCAACACGCCGGACGAATTTCGCGCGTTGATACGCCGCGAAACGGCGAAATGGACGCAGGTTGCCAAAGCTGTCGGGATGCAACCGCAGTAGCTGCCTGGAAAGGCTTGCGACGGGCTTAAGACGGACCAAACGTTCTATCGTGCGTCAGTGACGGAATCATTCCGCGCACTTTCGCTACTCGCGCGAGGTCAATCTCAGCATAGATAATGCCCGGCGCTTCGCCGCCATCGGCAACGATTTCGCCCCACGGATTCACCACCAGCGAGTGCCCGAAGGTCTGACGGTTGCCCGCGTGATCGCCGCACATCGCGGGCGCGACAATGAAACAGCCGTTCTCAATTGCCCGTGCTTGCAGCAATACATGCCAGTGCGCTTTGCCGGTTTGGCGCTGGAACGACGAGGGCACGGTGATGATTTGCGCGCCGGCCTGCGCGAGCGCACGAAACAGCACCGGAAACCGCAAGTCGTAACAGATGGTCATGCCGAGTTTTCCCCACGGCGTTTCTGCCATCACCAACTTTTCACCGGGACGATACGCCGACGACTCGCGTATCACTTTGCCGTCGGGCAAAGTGACATCAAACATGTGGATTTTGTCGTAAGTCGCAACAACTTCACCGCTGTCGCTCACCAAAAACGAACGATTGGCAATGCGTTCTTCTTCTGTTTTCAGCGTAAGTGATCCGATCAAAAGCCAGATGCCCAACGCTTTGGCGAGTGCGCGCATTTGCACAAGCGGCGCGCCGCCATCGGCGGGCAACGCCTGCTCGCGCATCACGCGCCCGCTGCCGTCCATCATCAGCGTGTATTCGGGTGTCAGCACGAATGTCGCGCCGTTGGCGGCAGCGTCGCGAATCATGCCGGTGACGATGGCGAGATTCGCTGCTAAATCATTAACGGTGTTGGCCTGTATGCAGGCTAGTTTGATTACTGTGGTTGTATTCATGGCCGCTATTGTGCATCAGATTGTGGTCTTCAATAAACATTCGCTCAGACATTGCGCGAATCACCGCGAAGTGAAATCATCCGGGTTCCGTAAAATTCAGAATCGATTCACAAGGAGAATGGCGTGTTGAAGATAGGCGTATTGCTGGGCGACGATATTGGACTCGAAGTAGTACCCGAGGCGGTCAAATGCATGAAGGCGGCCGCTGCGAAAACCGGCATGCAGGCCGAGTGGATCGATTTGCCCATCGGTAAAATCGGCCATGAAATACACGGTGACGCTTCACCGAAAATCACCCTCGAAACATTGAAATCCTGCGACGGCTGGATTTGCGGCCCGATCGGCCACAACGCCTATCCACGCAACGACCCCACATGGGTGATGCCGGCGCTGCGCAAAAAATTCGAGCTGTTCGCCAACATCAAGCCGGTAAAGTCGTATCCCAACCTGCCGTCGATCCACAAAGACGTGGACATCGTGTTCCTGCGCGAAACCACCGAAGGCATGATGTCGTCCAGCGTGGTTCTCGCAGGTGCAGGCGAATTCAGGCCCAACGATGAAATTTCCATCGGTATGCGCGTAGTGACACGCAAAGGCGCAAGCCGCGTGGCGCGCGAGGCATTCGAAATCGCGCGCACGCGCAAACGCAAAATCGTCACCTCCGTCCACAAAGAGCCGGTGTATCGGCTAGTGTGCGGCATGTTCGCCGAGGAATGCCGCAAGCTGCAAGCGGAGTATCCCGATGTCACGCTGAACGAAGTGCTGGTGGACGGCTTCGCGATGAAACTGGTGATGAAACCGCAGATGTTCGACGTAGTGGTCACCACCAATCAGTTCGGCGACATCCTCACCGACGAAGGCGCAGGCCTCGTCGGCGGTCTTGGCCTCGCGCCGGGATTGGTCGCCGGTGAAAAACAGGCGATGGCGCAGGCCACGCACGGCTCCGCGCCGGACATCGCCGGACAGAATATCGCCAACCCTTACGCCATGATCATGTCGGGCAAAATGTTGCTCGAATGGCTGGGCCGCAAACGCGGCGACGCCAAAGCCACCGCTGCCGCGAAGCTGATGGATGATGCGATGGAGCGTGTCATCGCCGAAGGCAAACATCTCACCGGCGACCTTGGCGGCAAAGCAAGTACCACCGAAATGGGCGATGCGGTGGTTGCGGCGATGAAATAAGGCTCACAAAAATGATAATAAAAACAAGTCATTACAATGACACCACGGTGCGCGATTGCACCGACGCTACCACCGCCTCAAACGCGGCGATGGTGGCGATCATTTCTTCACCGGTTATCGGATAAGCGGCGCGCCGCGCCACGGCATCCGCAAACGCATCAAACTCCGCCGCCAGCGAATCGACCGGCTCATAGGTCATTCGCTGCGGCGGTTTTCCATTCAACCTTACCACCAGTTCATTTTCGCCCAGCGCTTCGGCCGAACCCGCGCTGCCGAAAACATGAATGCGCCAGTAAAACGGCGTCGAGCGTATCGCCGCCAGCGTACCGCTCAAACCGCGGTCAAATTCAAACAGCACGGTAATCGTATCGAGCGGACTTGGCTGCGGTTGGAGCGACAACACCTGCGCATGCACGCGGCGCGCGGGGCCGGCGTAGCTCACCAGCGCATCCAGCACGTGAATGCCGGAACCGGTCAACCCTGCCGCCGGCGCCTCATCGGGATTCGTGCGCCACGACGAAAAATGTTTGCCGGTATTCTCGTTGCTGTAGTGGCCTTCGACATGCAGCAAGCGCCCCAGCACGCCGCTATCGACCACGCGCCGCAGTTCGCGCATGCAAGGCCAGAAACGCTTGTTGGTGCCGATACCGAGCAACACGCCCGCCTTGCTGCACGCCTCGACCGACCGTGCCGCATCGGCCTGCGTCAGCGCCAGCGGCTTCTCGCAAAACACCGCCTTGCCGGCTTGCGCGCAAGCGACGATCTGCTGCGTGTGCAGCGAATGCGGCGTGGCAAGCACCACAGCCCGCACGTGCGGATCGGCAAGCACATCGTCCAGTTCGGTTGACAGTTCAATGCCGTGGCGCACGGCGAAGTCGCGCACCTCGTCCGGTTCCTTGCTCACGCCGTGGACAAAACGCAATCGCGTACTTTTTCCCTGAACGGCAGCGACAATTTTCTGCCCCCACCAGCCGATGCCGACAATAGCGGCGTCGATCATTTAGTTTTTCACGGTGTAACGCACCCATTCGTAGTCAACGGCCGTCTCGACAATTTTCGAAGGTGCGAGCGACATTGTCTGCTTGTTGTCCGGGCCGAAGGTCACGTCGATTTCTTCTTTCAGTGTGAAGGTGCCCGGGCGCATCAGCACATGCACGCCGCCGTCGCGGCTGGGTTTGGTATTCAACAGGATGCCGGGCTCCGGCTTGATCTGCGTGGAAGCCCGTTCCTTTGAACGCATCAACGCCGTTACCGGTCTGCGCGCGATCATGCGTATACCGACTTTGCGTTGCTGGTGCTCATCGCTTTCCACGCGGCGAATCACGGCGATGCTCCAGAAATCGCGGAACTCAAGCCGCATGGCGATCAGCGCCCCCAGGCGCAGCCATGAACGCATGCCCTTGGGCACGATGGCGCGATAACCGCCACGCCCGGCGTTATCGACAATCCAGAATTCAGGCCGTGAAGAGACCGTGGTGAAATCAAGCTCGCCCAACTCCGCGTTTTCAAGCGTCTGCCGCACCGAACCATAGTCGTGCTTGACTTCGATGCTGGTGGTGGTGAATCGACGGTCCCATTCGCGCGACGGCGGCTGCTCGCCCCAATGAAACGTAAAATGCTCAAGCACTTTCACCACGTGCTTCATTTCGCCGCCCTTGGGCAAACGGAACGGCACGGGAGTCGCACCGGTTTTTTGCGTCATTTCCAGAAATTCCTGAATCTGCGGCAGCGCATCGGACGCGCCGAAATAGCGCCGATGCGCGTCGCTACCGGAGGCGCCCGCAACACGCCGCGGCGGTGACGCACGATCCAGGTCAAAAAACAGGTTCAGCGTCTTGCCCGGCTTGCTATCGAGCTTAAACGTGCTGGCGAAATATTCGATCCAGCGGTCGGCGATTTCCTGCTCCATCACCGACAGACTGTCCATCGACGCTGCCGACAGCATGACCGCGCGCAGAAACTCTTCGCTAACGGTGTTTTTTGTCTGATTCGACAAGTACAGCGACACTGATTTGTCGGCAATCTTATGCATCTCCGCAAAATGCTGGCACTGCGCGAGATCTGCCCACACTTGCGGCTCAACCAGCCCGAAACGGAATAAAACCCATTTAACCCGCATCGCCACCGCACGCACGCCGCGCGCCGCGAGGATGGGCAGCTTCGCTTTCAGCTTGCCCGCCGACGACGGATTATTCAGCGCTTCCGCCATGCACTCCAGATAAGCGGCGCTCAACGCCATCCAGAAACCCTGCGCGGTTTCCCACAACAGTTTTTCCTGCCTGCGATTCGCGTGCAGCAAAGCCAGGTAATCGTCGCCGATCTGCTTTTGCTGCTTGCGCGTCGCGGCGTCGAGCAGATCGATGCTTTCATAACGCTGTATCAACGATAACGCGCGCGACTTGGCAATCGAATCCAGCCAGACGGTTGCCTTCAACAACGCGTCGGTCGTGTCCGCCTCGCGAAACTGCGTCGCTATCTTCTGGGTTTGGCTTAGATCGACAACCTGCTTACCCGTATCTGCCGTATCCATGGTGGCGCTCCCGTTGATATTGCCCGGCACGTGGTGCATGCCATACTACAACTCGTTGTTATTATGGCTCTTTTTTACGGCAACGCCAAGGTGCAGCGCACTAGTCGCCCGCCAGCATGTCGAACAATCGCGCATCCAGTTTGTCGCGATAGCGCGCCAGTATCGGCGCCATCGCGGCAACGAACGCCGCGTGTTCCGCCGGCGTTAATTCAATCAACTCGGTTTCGCGCGGATCAAACTTGGCGCGTATGGCAGCATCTTCCGCCGCGGCAAGTTGATGTTGGTACGCGGTGGCGATGCCTGCCGCTTCATCCACCGCTGCGCGCACGTCAGCAGGCCACGCCGCATAGTGCGTTTTATTGCAGATCATTGCCGACGCGCCAAAAAAATGGCTGCTCAGGGTAATGTAGCGATGGGTTTTGTGGACACCAAAGTTATAGGTGTTGGTCAATGGATTGTCCTGCGCATCGAAGCGATCGCCGCCGATCTGCTCGGTAAATTCTTTCACGTCGGCGGGTATCGGCACAAAGCCCAGCGCGGACAGCGCTTCGCCGTGCGAGGCGCTCATCTGCGTGCGCATTTTCAGTCCACGGCAATCGGCAGGCGTGCGTATCGGCCGCACTTTGTTGGTCAGATGACGAAACCCGTTATCCCACAGCCCCAGCAATCTAAACGGCGACGACTCCTCGAACCGCCGCTTGAAAAAAGTACCCAGCGCGCCGCCACGTTCAAAACTGAGGGCGCGCTGCACGCTGGCGCGATCACGCACCACAAACGGCAGATCGATGACTGCGAGTTCCGGCACCCAGCGCGTGAAGCGCACGGTGGAAATGTAGCAACACGACAATTCGCCGTTTTCCACCATCACCGGCAGATCACCTGAATTGCGACCCAAATCAATCACATTGCCGATCAATTCAAAATCTATTGCCGACCCCAATCGCTCCCGCAAGATCTCGCCAAAACGCAACGCCGCCTGATGGTGTATAGACGCCGGCTTTTGATAACCGCCGAATTTAAGTTGGGTTATGACCGTCACGTTGTACCTTCCCGAAGATGCACTGATTTGTTTGCGGATCGCATCGTTTGCGCGTGTTATCATTTTCGCATGAAAAGCGCGCCCGTCCGGAGCGTGCGCCGTCGAGGAGCATTACACTTGCCTAAATTACTATTTTCACTTTCCCTGTTGGCGGGCGCGGTATGCGCCACCGCCACGCACGCGCAAAACTTTCCCGCGCGCCCGATCCGCGTAGTGGTGCCATTTCCCGCCGGCGGCAATGTCGATACCTACATTCGCCAGCTCGCGCGGCAAATGGAAATCTCGATGGGCCAGCCACTGGTGGTTGATAACCGCGGCGGCGCCAATGGCATCGTCGGCTGCGACATCGTGGCCAAGGGCGCACCTGATGGCTACACCATTCTTGCCACTTCGATAGCGTTCGCGGTGAATCCGGCGATGTATAAAAAATTGCCATACGACAGCGAAAAAGATTTCACGCCGATCACCAATTACGCCAACGGTCTGGGCTACATCCTAACCGCGCATCCATCGGTGCCCGCCACCAACATCAAGGAATTGATTGCGCTCGCCAAGAAGCAGCCGCTGCGCTACGGAACTGCCGGCATCGGCAATGGCCAGCATCTCGCAGGCGTATTGTTTTCGCAGAAAGCAGGGATCGAGATGCTGCATGTGCCCTACAAAGGCGGCGGTCCGGTGCTGACCGCGGTGCTGGGCGGCGAAGTGCATCTGAATTTCCCGGGCGCCAGCGTCGCGGTGCCGCATGTCAAATCGGGAAAACTGCGCGGACTCGGCTTCACCGGTGACAAACGTATTTCATCGCTGCCCGATGTGCCCACCATCGCGGAAAGCGGATTGCCCGGTTTCAATTTCGATACCGGATGGCACGCCATGTTCGCGCCGCCTAAAACACCCGCAGTCCTTATCAATCGCTTTCACAGCGAAGTGCGCAAAGCCTTTGACAGCAACACACAACTGCGCGAAACCTTCTCCAGCACCGGCTACGAGCCCGCCGCTGATTCACCCGCCACCTTCGACAAATTGTTCCGCGCCGATCTTAAAAAATATGCCACGATCGTGCGTGCAGCCAAAATCGAAGCACAATAAAATAATCAATAAAAACAAATACT
>JBEBHE010000039.1:0-20531 GCA_040081205.1 Burkholderiales bacterium
CCGAAGAATTCGCCTTGAGCCACTTCAAGATCAACGCCATCGAGTGCGCGCAGTTCGCGGTACTGTTTGGTGATCTGTTCGACTTTTATCGCTGACAACATGGGCTACGCTGGGCAGGCATGGCGCACGAAGCGTCTCATCCCTTCCACCTCACGCGTCACGAAGTAGCCAGCAGTTCGGATACGCCGTAGAGCTTGATCAGGCTTTTCAGGTTTTCCGGGTAATTGACGTAGCCAATCACACGCTTGTCACGCGCGGCGGCACGCCGCCACTCCAGCAACACGCTCACCGCGGTGGAATCGACGTCGGTGATGCCCGCGAGATCAACAGTGACCGAAGATGCCCTGAACACCCGATTGCCCTCATCGAGCACCGCGTTTACGTTGGCAAGCGTCACAGGGCCGGCGAGCTGCGCTCGATCGCCATCCAGCGTGATCACTTTTGCGTCACCTGCGTGCTGCGGTTTTTTTCAGCGAGCGTGGTAATCAAACCGTCCACGCCATTCTTTTGAATTTCGGTGTTGAAGGTGTTGCGATAGTTTTCGACCAGACTGATGCCTTCGATCTTCATGTTGTACACCTTCCAGCCGGAGTCGGTTTTTTCCATGCTGTAGTCCACCGCAATCGGTGGGCCGCTGTTTTGCTTGATCAGCGATTGGACGACTACATCGGTATCGCCCGCCGCCATGCGCGCCGGCTTGTATTCGACCGTCTGATTCTTGTACTGCGTGAACGCGGTGGTGTAGGTGCGCACCAGCAACGTGCGGAATTCGCCGACCAATTTTTTTTGCTGCTCCGGGTTCGCAGCGCGCCAGTTGCGGCCCATCGCCAACTGCGTCATGCGCGGAAAACTGAAATGCGGCAGCACTTTCGCCTCGACCAAATCCAGCACTTTTTTCTGATTGCCTGATTGAATATCCTTGTCGGCGCGGATCACGGCCAGCACTTCGTCGGTCACGGATTTAGCCAGTGCATCCGGCCCAGGCATTTGCGCATGCGCCGAAGCGGCGCATAAAATTGATATTAAAAACAAATACTTGCATAATTTTTGCATATGAAACGCTCCTGCTAATTAAGCTAACGCTTGACGATTATTTCTTGTCGCCGCCCTCGGCGGCTTTGCTGTACAAAAACTGTCCGATCAATTTTTCAAGCACCACCGCCGATTGGGTTTGCTTGATACGTTCGCCGGCCGCGAGATTGGCGGTGTCGCCACCACCTTCGAGACCGATGTATTGCTCGCCCAGCAAGCCCGACGTCAATATCGACGCGCTGGTGTCCTTGGGAAATTTGAACGACTTGTCGATATTCATCGACACCTGCGCTACAAATTTTTCGTTATCGAAGCGAATTCCGGAAACACGCCCGACCACCACGCCGGCGCTCTTGATCGGCGCACGCGGTTTCAGGCCGCCGATATTATCGAAATTGGCAGTCAGCGGATAACTGTCACCCGCACTGACGCCGCTCATATTGCCGACTTTCATCGCCAGCACCAGCAGCGCGCCGATGCCCGCCACCACAAAAAGCCCTACCCAAAGATCGAGTGTGGATCGCTCCATCATGCCCCCCGGAACATAAATGCTGTTAACAAGAAATCCAATGCCAGTATCGCCAGCGATGACGTCACCACGGTACGCGTGGTCGCGCCCGAAACGCCCTCGGCGGTCGGCGGCGCATCATAGCCTTCAAACAGCGAAATCCACGTCACCGCCAAACCAAACACCACGCTTTTGATCACGCCGTTCATGATGTCTTCGCGAAAATCGACCGCGCTTTGCATCTGCGACCAGAACGAGCCTTCATCGACGCCGATCAGCACCACGCCGACCAGATAACCGCCGAACACGCCCATAGCGCTGAACATCGCCGCCAGCAGCGGCATCGAAATGACACCGGCCCAGAAACGCGGCGCTACCACGCGCGAAATCGGATCGACCGCCATCATTTCCATCGCGGAAAGTTGTTCCGTGGCTTTCATCAACCCGATCTCCGCGGTCATTGCCGAACCGGCGCGGCTGGCGAACAGCAGCGCAGACACCACCGGCCCCAACTCGCGCACCAGCGACAACGCCACCAGCACGCCGAGCGCGGATTCCGAGCCGTAAGTTTGCAGCGTGTGATAGCCCTGAAAGCCCAGCACCATGCCGACAAACAAGCCGGACACAATGATAATAATCAGCGACAGCACGCCGGTAAAATACAGTTCGCGAATTACCAGACGCGGACGGCGAAAACTGGTGCCGGAACTCAGCACCGTGCGCGCCAGAAAACGCGAGGCGTAGCCCAGCCGCAGCACGCCGTCTATGCTGGCAGCACCAATTCTGCGTACCGAAAATCCTTTATGCGTGGCCATATCAGGCGCTCAATCTCATGTCATCGACCAGCGTGCGGCTCGGATACTGATAGGCCACCGGCCCGTCGAATTCGCCATACACAAACTGCCGCACCAGCGGATCAGTCGAGTTGCGAATGTCATCCGGTGTACCGTGCGCCACCATTTTGCCGTCCGACAGATAGTACACGTAGTCCACCACTTCCATCGCCTCATGCACATCATGTGTCACCACAATCGACGTTGCGCCCAGCGCGGCGTTCAGTTCCTTGATGAGGTTGCTGATGATGCCCATCGCTATCGGATCAAGGCCCGTGAAAGGCTCATCGTACAGCATCAACATCGGATCCAGCGCAATCGCACGCGCCAGCGCCACGCGCCGCGACATGCCGCCCGATAACGCAGCCGGCATCAGCTTCTGCGCGCCGCGCAGGCCCACCGCGTGCAGCTTCATCAACACCAGATCACGAATCATCGCCTCGGACAAATCGGTATGTTCGCGCATCTGGAACGCCACGTTGTCGAACACCGACAAATCCGTAAACAGCGCGCCGAACTGAAACATCATGCCCAAGCGCCGGCGCATTTTGTAAATGCCCGCTTGATCCAGATGGTTGACGAGCTGGCCATCGACCCACACTTCGCCCTTTTTGGCCTTCATGACGCCGGCCATCAGCCGCAACAGTGTGGTCTTGCCGGAGCCGCTGATACCCATGATCGCGACCGTGCTGCCGCGCCGGATCGACATATTGATGCCGGTGAGTATCGGGCGCGCGCCGTAAGCGTAACTTACGTCTTTGATTTCTATGAGATTATTATCTGACACAGCACGCGTAAGGCGACCGGGATGTAATGAAGGAGCAGGAAGAGTGCGATTCTAGCGGCTCGCCGCGCTATTCACAATCTGGCGGGGTGCGCGGCGGCTCACGGCGACCGCCGCCTTGTGCCAAAATCGGACAACACGTGAAAATTTTCGTCAGCTTGGAGGCTATTTGGGCGTTCCCGCACTACGATTTCAGGGTGTGAGCAAAACCTACACAGGCGCGAATGCTGGCGCGCTCGGCGATTTCACGCTAACCGTGAACGCGGGGGAATGCTTTGGTCTGGTAGGCGCCAACGGCGCGGGGAAAACCACGCTCATCAAATGCCTGCTCGATTTCTGCGAGCCCGATCGTGACAGCGGCGGCACGATTGAAATCTTCGGCTTGCCGCATCGGCAGACGGTTTCACGCGCGCGCCTGGCATACCTGCCGGAACGGTTTAATCCGCCCTACTATCTGACCGGGCGCGATTTCCTGGAATACATGGCGCGCATGCACCAGGCCGCCTATGAACACAGCGCGGCAGAAACGCTGTTGAGCGAACTTGACCTCGATCCCGCGGCCCTCGCAAAGCCGGTGCGCACGTACTCCAAGGGCATGAATCAGAAACTGGGATTGGCCGCATGCATGCTGTCGCGCAAAGACCTTTATGTGCTGGATGAACCGACCAGCGGTCTTGATCCGCGCGCGCGCATCCTGCTCAAACGCAAACTGAAATCCATACGCGACGAAGGCAAAACGATTTTTTTTACCTCGCATGCGCTGGCCGATGTCGAAGAAATGTGCGAGCGCGTCGCGGTGATCGACGGCGGCAAATTGCGCTTCGCAGGTACGCCAGCAGAACTGATCCGCGCGCAGAACGCAAACGATATCGAGCAGGCATTCATGGCGCTGGTGGCATAATGAACAGCGTGAACAGCGCCGCGTAGCGTCGCTTGATCTGGCACAATGTCCCAATGACTTATACCCGATGAGCACCGTTCCCGACCCGCGCAAACCTGAACTGCTGATCGTCGATGACGATCCGCTGATCTCCGACACGCTCAACTTCGTGTTAAGCCGCGATTTCAGCGTCTGCGTCGCCGATTCGCGCGCACAGGCGCGCAGCCTGCTGCGCCAGCTCGATCATCCCCCGCAGCTGGCGCTGGTTGATCTGGGATTGCCGCCCTCGCCACACCGTCCCGATGAAGGTTTCCGGCTCATCGCCGAACTGGTGGCTTACGCGCCGGAAATGAAAATCATCGTGCTATCCGGGCAAAGCGACGAGGCGAATGCACGTCATGCCAGAACACTCGGCGCGATCGACTTCGTGGCCAAACCCGCCGACCCTCAGGCGCTCAAGCAACTGCTGTTGCAGGCACTGAAACTCAGCGAAGCAGAAAAGACCTCCGCGCCGGGTATCAGCCTGTTGGGCAACAGCATGCCGGTGGAAAAACTCCGTCGCCAGATTGCGCAATTTGCGGGATCGCCGTTTCCGGTACTGGTGCAGGGCGAATCCGGCAGCGGCAAGGAACTGATCGCGCGCGCATTGCATGACACCAGTCCGCGCGCGGCGCACACCCTTTATGCGCTGAACTGCGCCGCCATTGCACCGACGCTGGTCGAACCGACACTGTTCGGCTACGCCAAAGGCGCATTCACCGGCGCAACCACCTCGCGCGCCGGTTACTTCGAGGACGCGCGCGAATCCACCCTGTTCCTCGATGAAATCGGCGAACTGCCGCTGGAACTGCAAGCCAAGCTGTTACGGGTACTGGAAAACGGTGAATTTCAGCGCGTGGGCGAAACGCAGAGCCGCTGTTCCAACGCGCGGATTGTGGCAGCGACCAACCGCGATCTGCGGCAGGAAGTGCGCGCCGGCCGCTTTCGTGCCGATCTCTATCACCGTCTGTCGGTATTTGCCATTGACGTGCCGCCCCTGCGCGATCTGGGCGACGACCGGACGTTGCTGCTGGATCATTTTCGACACTTTTATGCGCGGCAATCCAGCGGCAAGCCGTTCGAGCTAAACAGTCACGCCCTGACCGAGTGGCTGGAATACAGTTTCCCGGGCAACGTGCGCGAGCTACGCAACATCGTCATCCGTCTCACCACCAAGTACTCAGGACAGCGCGTGGATACCGCGCAACTGCGCGCCGAACTGGATACCGAAAGCCTCGAGTCGCCGATTCAAGGCATCGCCGCGCCGACTGACCCCATCGCGCTGACGGAAGCGGCGAAGCGGCAGTTGCAAACCGGGCGCGGATTCAATCTGGATGAAGCGCTGGCGCGTATGGAGCGCAGCTACGTCGAAGCGGCACTTGAAATGACGCAGGGCAATTTAACGCGTGCCGCAAAAATGCTCGGAATGAATCGCACTACGCTGTACAGCCGCATGCAAAACTACGCTTTGCAAAACCACGATCAATCATGAATAGTAAATAAAAACAATGTATTACGAACATTTCGGGCTTAATCAGGCGCCCTTCAAGATCACCCCGAATACGGATTTTTTCTTCAGCGGCGGTAACCGCGGGCCGATCCTTGAAGCGCTGATCTACGCCGTCACCCACGGTGAAGGCATCATCAAAGTCAGCGGTGAAGTCGGCAGCGGCAAAACCATGTTGTGCAACATGCTGATGCAGCGCCTGCCGGAAAACGTGGAGACCGTTTATCTTGCGAATCCGAGCGTGTCGCCGGAGGAAATTCTGCATGCCATTGCGTTCGAACTGCACCTGAATATCGAACGCGCGGCGACGCGCCTCGAAGTGATGCAAAAAGTGCAGGCGCATCTGCTCACACGCCACGCCGACGGCAAACGCGTGGTGATTTTTGTTGAAGAATCGCAGGGCATGCCGCTGGCGACACTCGAAGAAATGCGCCTGCTATCGAACCTCGAAACCAAGAACGACAAGCTTTTGCAGATTGTCCTGTTTGGGCAACCTGAACTCGATGAAAATTTGCGCCAGCCGAATATTCGCCAGTTGCGCGAACGCATCACCCACAGCTTCGGGCTGGTACCGCTACAAGCCGATGAAGTGCGCGAATACCTGATGTTCCGCCTGCGCGCGGCGGGTTATCACGGCCCCGATCTGTTCGCGGACAATGTCGTCAAACTGATCGCGCGCGCGTCCAGCGGCCTTACGCGGCGCATTAACCTCATCGCCGACAAGGCGCTGCTCGCGGCCTTCTCCGAAAACACGCACACCATCAAGACGCGTCACGTCGAAGCCGCGCTGAAAGACAGCGAATTCAGCCAGACCGCAGCACCCGCAGGCGTTGGCGGACGTGGTTGGTGGATCGCCGCAGCAGTGGCCGTGGGCATCGCAATCGGCATGGCCAGCTATCGCTGGCTGAGCCCGCCAGCGGATACGAAACCGGTGCCCGCGTCCACGCCGCCGAGTGTCTCAGCTGCCAAACCCCCCGTAGCCGCGGTCGAATCGAGCCCGCCCGATCTGTCGCCGCCAGCAGCGCAAACCGGCACCGACATCTTGCAGGCCCGCCTCACTGCCACGACGGATTGGATGGCCCGCCAGCGTGACGACACGTGGACAGTGCAGCTCCTCACCACGGCATCCCAGGACGACTTGAGAAACTATCTGAATGGCATGGGGAAAACCATTGAAATCAATGAGGTTTTTGTGTATCGTAGCCATACGGATCAGAAGGGGCTTTTGTCCGTGTTGTACGGGACGCATGACAGCAAGGCATCAGCGGAACGCGCGCTGGCGTCATTGCCGGGGCAATTCAAGGTTAACCGGCCAGTTCTCAGAACGGTGCAGAGCATACGCGCCGAACTGAAACGACCATGACCATGCTGGAGCCTTTCGATTGCTGATGGAGATATACTAACAACATTGATTCTGCCGCCCGGTAGCGCAGCAAGAGGAAGAACACATGCGGTCGACCAGCGCCAAGATGTATAACAGCAAGAGGCCCGGCCTAAAAAATGAAAGCGCAGCGGAGACTAGCGGATTTCCGCAGTGGTCGATCAAAGCGGTGGTATGCAGTCTATTCGTATCGGTAATCATCTCGGGCTGCGGTCAGTTTCAACCACGGGTAGCGCCATCCGAAGGCCATATCACCGCGCCCAAGCCTCGCGTCGAGCCGGTACCCGATATTCCGCCGCCAGCGCGTATCAGCACCTTTGTGCCGCCACCCAAGCCGACGGTCAAGCCGCAAACCTACAGCGTCGTGGTGAATGAAGTTCCGGTAAAAGAGTTGCTGCTCGCGCTGTCGCGCGACACCAAACAAAACATCGACATTCATCCCGGCATTGGCGGGCTGGTCAGCCTCAATGCGATTAACGAAACGCTGCCGGCGATACTTGACCGCATCTCGAAACAGGTCAACCTGCGCTACCGCATCGAAGGCAATACCATCCTGGTGTCGCCTGATACTGCCTACATGAAGACGTACCGCATACCCTACGTCAACATGTCGCGTGAGACCACCTCGTCCATCGGCGTGTCCGGCGAAATCGCCACGGGCGGAACGTCAACCGGCGGCGCCACATCGGGGTCCAGCACGGTGGTGCGCACCACCTCCAAGAACGATTTCTGGACCATACTGACCGAAAACATCCGCTCCATTTTGAGTTCAACACGGCAGCAGAGCCAGAGTGCCGAGGATCGCGCGACGCGTGCCGAGGCGGTGAAAGCCGCGCGCGAAGAACGTTTGCAGCAAGCCGAAGTAGTGGCGCGCGCGGGACAGGGCGCGACAGCGCTTTTCTCCAGCGCCTTCGGGGCCCCCGGCAGCGCGCAGCAGGCCGCGGACGGAAAGGACGACGTGGTGGTCAACGCCTCCAGCGGCACCATCAGCGTGCTCGGCAACGAACGACAGCACCAGTTGATCCAGCAGCATATCGACAGCATCACCAACGCCGTTCAGCGCCAGGTGCTGATCGAAGCCACTATCGTCGAAGTGACGCTCTCCAACACCTATCAGGGCGGCATCGACTGGAGCCGGTTGGCGGTACGCGGCGGCATTACGCTGACGCAAAGTCTGTTGAAAGGGTTTGGCGGTGCGGCGTTAACGCAAGCAGGCGCGAATTTTTTCCAGTTGGGTTATTCCAATCCAAGTACCAACGCCGGCAATATCAATGCGACGGTGAAGCTCCTGGAGGAATTCGGCAACACGCGCGTGCTGTCCAGTCCCAAACTGATGGCGCTGAACAATCAGACGGCGCTGCTCAAAGTCGTGGATAACGTGGTTTATTTCGAGATACAGGCAACCACCACGACCTCCTCCACCGGCCCGGCCGTGACCACGTTCAACACTACACCCAAGAGCGTTGCCGTAGGCGTGGTCATGGGCGTTACGCCGCAAATCGCCGATGACGGCCGTGTCTCGCTCAATGTGCGTCCGACCATTTCGCGTGTGCTGCGCTTCCGCAACGACCCCAATCCCAGCTTGTGCGACGCCGCCCGCCTGAATTGCGTAGTCAGTCAGGTGCCGGAAGTGCAAGTACGGGAAATGGAATCCGTGTTGCAGGTCGGCAGCGGCCAAACGGTAATACTCGGCGGCCTGATGCAAGACGATGTGAAATTCAATCGCGAGCAGATACCGGGCGCCGATAAAATCGGCGGCGCGGGCGATTTGTTCCGCTTTCGCAATGAGAATGCCACTAAGACCGAACTGGTGATTTTTTTGCGCCCGACCATCGTGACCAATCCTTCGCTCGAAAGTGACGAGCTAAAATTCTTCCAGCGCTTTTTACCACAGGCGGAGCAGGCTCCCGCACCGCAAGCAAGCGGCACGGCGAAATGAGTTTGCTGATGAAGGCCTTGGAAAAGGCCGCGCAAGATCGTGACAAAGCCCCGGACAAGCCCCCTGTTGCTGTGGCGACACGGCCGCCGGCGGCCACAGCACTGGGCAGCGGAAGCGGCAGCAATACACTGTCGCTTGAACCGATAGAGCCGACGCTGGAACCCACCATCCCGGCAAAACCGGCCGACACTGCGCCGCGTGATGCCGCTCGACACACTGCCACGCCAGGCGCAGCGGGCACCTCACCTGCCGCGGCTCGCAGCACTGGCCGCAGCGGCGAGCAAGCACGCGCATCGGTGCTATTGAGCGCACAGCAACCGGCGCGCGCAACGGCAGGAGGCAACGCCGCTGCCTGGATCAGCACCCACCCGGTTCCCTTCACTGCGGCGCTCGCTGGACTATTTGCGCTCGGCTACGGTGGTTACATCTATTTGCAGGCGGCACATCCCAGTCTGTTTTTACGCACGCCCGCGCCTCAACCGCAGATCGTGGCAACGCCAAAGCCCGCGCCGGTGGCTCCCGCGCCACGGGCTCCAGAAACAACCGCGGCTGATCCGCGACTGATCCCGGCGCAATCGGCTTTCAGCAGCAGTCCGGACAGCGTATCGCCGCCATCTCCGTCGCATTCGCCTGCCACAGCACCGCCCGCGATAGCGTCTGCCAACGCAGAGCGCGCAGCGCCAGCCAAGCCGGCGGCATCACCACCCTCGTCGCAAGCCACGGCCGCCGCATTCGCTACCCCGGTGCTTGCACCGGCACAACGCAGCAGGGTTGCGGTCAGCAGCGGCGATAGCGCCGCACCGCGCGTCAATCCCGTGATCAGCGACGCGTATGCCGCGCTGGAAAGCGGAAAATTCGACGACGCGCGGCGCCTTTACGATCAGGCTCTGCGCAGCGAACCCAACAATATCGATGCCTTGCTCGGGCTTGCGGCCATCGCGCAGCAAGAGAACAGAACGGACGACGCGTCCAAGCACTACCTGAAAATTCTTGATATTGATCCGCGCCACGCGCTGGCGCAAACAGGGCTGATCGCGCTGCTGGGGCGTGCCGATCCGCAAGCGGCGGAAACACGGCTGAAGCAATTGGCGGCGCGCGATCCGTCGCCGGCGCTTTATTTCACGCTGGGCAATCTGTATGCGGATCAGGGCCAGTGGTCACAGGCGCAGCAATCGTATTTTCAGGCGCATCATCTGGATGCCGGCAATCCCGACTACGCCTATAACCTCGCGGTCGCGCTCGAACATCTCAGCCAGCAAAAACTGGCGCTCGGTTTCTACCGCCGGGCGGTACAGCTTGCGGCGGGCAGAGGCCGCGCGAACTTTAATCCCTCCCAGGCCCAGACTCGCATCAGTCAGCTTGCCGCGCGGCTGGAATAACGGCTCACGCGCGCGATGGCCGAACAGCGTAAAAGGGTACGTCTAGGCGAACTGCTGGTTCAGCAAGGCCTGCTCACGCCGGATCAGCTCAGCATTGCGCTGGCAGAACAGCGCGTCTCGCCCATACCGCTGGGCCGCTTGGTGGTGCGCCTGGGTTTCGCCACCGAAGGCGCGATACGCGATGCCATGGCGCGCACCGTCGGGCAGGAGTCCATTGATCTGACCCAGGTAGTCGCGGATGCAGACGCCCTGCAGTTGGTGCCGCAGGATTTCGCGCGGCGCAACCACGTGCTGCCAATTGCCTACTCGGCACCCAACAATCTGCTGACGGTAGCGACCACCGAAATTTTCAACGTGGTGATGATGGATCAGTTGCGCGCCCTGCTGGAACCGGGCGTCGAGATCCGCACGCAGATCGCCACCGAAGCGCAGCTTGAGGAATACATCGACCGTTTTTATGGTTATGAATTGTCGGTGGACGGCATTCTCAATGAAATCGAAACCGGCGAGATCGATTACGACAGTCTGCGCGCCGGTGGCGACGAATACACGCAGCCGATGGTGCGGCTGGTCAATGCGCTGCTGGTCGATGCCGTCAAACGCGGCGCATCCGACATCCACTTCGAGCCGGAATTCGCGTTCCTGCGCATCCGCTATCGCATTGACGGCGTGCTCGAAACCGTGCGCAGCCTGCACAAGACGTTCATGCCCGGTATCACCGTGCGCGTCAAAGTCGTCAGCGACATGAATATCGCGGAAACGCGCGCACCGCAGGATGGACGGTTGTCGCTCACGCTATCCGGACGTCCGGTGGATTTTCGCGTTTCCACGCAGCCCACGATTTATGGCGAGAACATCGTGTTGCGCGTACTCGACCGCGAAAAATCCATCATCAGTCTTGATCGTATGGATCTGCCCGGCGAAACGATGGAAAAACTCTACCGGCTGCTGGCGCGTCCCGAAGGTATTCTGATTGTGACCGGCCCTACCGGCAGCGGTAAAACTACCACGCTATACTCGCTGCTGGCGCAGGTCAACGACGAAACCGTCAACATCATGACGCTCGAAGATCCCGTCGAGTATCCGCTGAATTTGATGCGGCAAACCTCCGTGAACGAAGTCGCGCGCATGGATTTCGCCAACGGCATCCGCTCCATCATGCGTCAGGATCCGGACATTATTCTGGTAGGCGAAGTACGCGACAAGGAAACCGCCGAGATGGCATTTCGGGCGGCTATGACCGGTCACCAGGTATTCACCACGCTGCATACGAATTCCGCACTTGGCGCGTTCCCGCGCCTGACCGATATCGGCATCCAGGCCGACATCATGGCAGGCAACATTATCGGCATCATCGCCCAGCGGCTGGTGCGCGCGCTGTGCCCGCATTGCAAGGAAGCGTACGCGCCGTCGCCCGAAGAACGCAGACTGCTCGGTGCGCCAGCGGATGGGGTGACGCATATTTACAAACCGGTGGGATGCAAGCAATGCAGCAACAAAGGCTACCGGGGGCGCCGGCCGATCATGGAGTTGTTGGTGATGGACGCCGATCTCGACGAATTGGTCGCGCGCCGCGGCACCGCGCGTGATCTGCGCGAAGCGGCGCTGAGCAAAGGATTCCAGACGCTTGCCGACGCCGGCATCCGCCGCATCATTGATGGCACCACCACCATCATCGAAGTCTCGCGCACTGTGGATCTGACCGGACGCATCGTCTAGTGCCGATCGTTCATCCTCATCAGATAATCATAAATATTGTTTAAAAACATATACTTAAATAAAAACCAGCATGTCGTCGTTCCGCTATAAAGCCATCGATAAAAGCGGCCGCCCGGTGCGCGGCGGAATGGACGCGGTAAACGATATTGATCTCGAATTGCGCCTGAAGCGGATGGGGCTGGATCTCATCACCGCCTCCGAAGTTGACCGCCGCACCTCGCTCGTTGCCACCGCCGCGCGCATCACGCGCCAGGATCTCATCAACTTCTGTTTCGACATGGAACAGATGAGCCGCGCCGGCATCCCTATCGCCGACGGTCTGCGCGATCTTCGCGACACGCTCGAAAATCCGCGCTTTCGCGAAGTGCTCACCACCATGTGCGAAGACATGGAAAGCGGCAAGGTGTTGTCGCAGTGCATGGCCGCGCATCCGGAAACCTTCGACAAGGTGTTTGTCAGCCTGATCCGTGCCGGCGAACAAACCGGCCGCGTGGCGGAAGTGTTCAAAAATCTCGCCGATGCGCTCAAATGGCAGGACGAGCTTGCGTCGCAGACTAAAAAACTGCTGATCTATCCGGCGATGGTGCTGGTGGTGGTTACCGGCGTCGTCATATTCCTGCTGGTCTACCTGGTGCCGCAGGTGACCGGGTTGCTCAAAACCATGAACGTCGAGATGCCGATGCAGACGCGGCTGCTGATATTCCTGTCGCAGATGATCACTACCTACTGGCCGATTTTTCTGCTGCTGCCGGTAGTGTCCATCGCGGGCATTGCATTCACGGTACGCACCAATACCAAGGCAGCCTATCTGTGGGATTACGCCAAGCTGCGCCTGCCGGTGGTTGGGCCGATCCTGCAAAAAATCATACTCGCGCGCTTCGCCAACTTTTTTGCCTTGATGTACGAATCGGGCATCACCATTCTGGAGTCGCTGAAAACCAGCGAAGAAATCGTCGGCAACAAATACGTCGCGGACGGCCTGATGCGCGCCGGACAACAAGTCGGTGCCGGTCAGAACCTTACGGAATCGTTTCACGATCTCGGGCTGTTACCCCCCTTGGTGCTGCGCATGCTGCGCGTGGGCGAGACTACCGGCGCGCTCGATATCGCGCTGCGCAACGTCAACTACTTCTACACCCGCGATGTGCGCGAATCCGTGGACAAGGCGCTGCGCTTGCTGGAGCCGACGCTGACGATGGGTCTGGGGTTGGTGATGGCGTTTATCATGTGGTCGGTGCTGTCGCCCGTGTATGATATTCTCGGCAAGCTGAAACTTTAGACCCACTAAGGCGAAATAAGGCAAACAGGAACGGGGCGCGCTTACCGACCACTACCGCAAATATCTCATGGCCGAAAAGATTCTGCTCTGCATTTCAGCAACACAAGCCATCGTCGCGCATACGCGTGGGCGCGCCACGGTGCGCTGTGAAATCTTTCACCCGGATGAGGATGGACTCGCGGCATTCGATGAATTTCTTGCGTCGCTGCCAATGGCACTGGTGTACATCGCCACCGATGCTGTCGAGGAAGACTATCGCTTCGACACGCTGCCGCACGCGACGGGCGCCGACCGTGCCGGGCTGCTCGGGCGCAAGCTCAAGCAGTACTACCGCAACACGCCCTATGTAGCCGCGATTGCACGCGGCAGCGTCGGCGAAAAACGGCGCGATGACCGTTACCTGTTCACCGCGTTGACCAACCCGGGGCTGATAGACCCGTGGCTCACGGCGATCTCCAAACGCGAATTACCCGTAGCCGGCATCTATTTGTCGTCGATGCTCACCAGCGTTCTTGCACGCAAGACGGGTAACGCATTTCCACGCATGCTGGTTGTCGCGCCGCACAGCGCGGGCATACGCTTCACTTTTTATAAAGATAGTGAGTTTTTTATCAGCCGCTTGTCGCGTGGCATTGCAGGCGGCAACAAGGAAAAAACATTCGCAACGGAAATCGCCAGTACGCGCGGCTATCTGGCGTCGCTGCACCTCGATACGCTCGACGAGCCGCTGCCTGTTTTGTTCCTCGATCACGACAATAGCCTCGTGCCGGTAGTAGAACACGTTGCGGCGGAAGTGCCAAACCTGCAGTGCGTTCGCATTGATCGCGACACATTACTTCGCCAGCTGCGCATTGCACCGGAACATTTGAACCTGGCGCTGGAGACCGCCTATCTTCAATTGATGGCCGAGAAAGCACCGGACACCAATCTCGCGCCGGCATCCGTTACCGCCGCACACCGGCAATATCAGCGTCGCAATGCAATCTATGCGGCCAGCGCTGCGTTAGGGTTGGTGGGCGCGCTGTGGACCGGATACAACCTGTGGCACGCCTACGACCTCGGAGAACAAACCGCGCAGGCCGCGAAAGTAACGGCCGCCACGCAAACCCAGTATCGCGAAATCACCCGCGAGTTCCCCGCCACGCCGACCACCTCGGATAACCTGCTTAACGCCGTCGAGATATACAAAAGGGTTTCCAAAACCATACGCTCGCCGCAGCCTTTCATGCACATCGTATCGCGCGCCATCGAACCGGCCGCCAGCGTATTTCTTCAGGAAGTCAATTGGACATACGGCACTGAAATAGCCAGCGCAGACGGCAGCGCGCAACCGCCGCAAGCCGCGACCGGGAGCGTGCCGGGCGCGGCTTCCGGCGGTCTGAAACAGAGCGGTTATGTCGCCGGAGAAATTCGCCCGTTTCAGGGCGATTACCGCGCCGCCATCGACGTCATCAATGCCGTCGCAAACCGGCTGGCGCGCGATCCAGCGGTCGCGGAAGTACGCGTGGTGAAATACCCGCTGAATGTGAATCCCGGATTGGCGTTGTCGGGCAACACGCGGGATGCGGCGGAACATTCCGGCGTTGCCGATTTTAAAATTCTGCTGACGCTAAAACCAGACGCATGAGCCGCGCCAAATCACTCGCCAAACCCCTGATCGTTTTCGTGATCGTGGCGCTCGCCGCTATCGGCATGGTGAAATTCACACTGGATAGATCGCTGGCGGCAGAGCAGCAGTTCAGCGCGCAACAGGCGCAATTGCGCGATGCGCAGGCACGCGTACAAAAATCGGGAACGGAAAAGGAACTCATCATTCGCTACCTGCCCGGTTACCGGCAACTCGCCGCGACCGGGTTCGTGGGCGATGAGCAACGCATCAATTGGCTGGACGCCTTACGCGTGGTCAATCAAAAAGGCGAGTTGTTCGGCATCGATTATGACGTTTCTCCCCGGCGCCCCTACCCGCTGGCCGCCACACTATCACCCGGACAAATGAGCGTGATGCAGTCGATGATGAAGCTACGATTTCAACTACTGCACGAAGGCGACCTGCAGCGGTTCTTTGAATTGCTATCTAACCAGAACGCAGGGCTGTTCATGGTTGACCAATGCACGTTAAAACGATCGGCTTCCGCGCCGAGCATTCGTTTTCAGCCGCATCTCGCTGCAGAATGCCAACTGTCGTGGATAACCGCACAACCCGCTGAACAGCCGGGAGCCAAACCATGATGCGCCTTCTACCCGTTGGCGCGGCGTGTGTGCTTGCCTGCATGGCGAATATCACGGTAGCGGCCGACAACATGGGCCGGTTGTTTTTTGAACCCGCCCAGCGCGCGCAACTCGATGCCGCGCGCAAACAACGCGACCGGCGCAGCCTGGTGACATCGGATGCAGAAGCGATAGCAGCTCCACAGGGACCGGACGTATTGACGTACAACGGTGTCGTGCGCCGCAGCGACGGCAAATCAACGGTATGGATCAACGGCAAACCCATGACGGAACGCACGCGCGACAGCGACGTGAGCGTGCTCGGTATGCGCCGCGACGGCGCCGTTTCAGTCACTGTACCGCAAGCGGAACGCCCCGCGTCGCTGCGCGTCGGACAAAGCGTGGATGTGATTTCCGGCACGATCGAAGAGTCTTACGCGCGGCGCGCGACGCTGTATCGGCCACCAACAGCGGATCCGGCCGTGACGCCGGCTAAGCCGCCGGCAACCGCACCCACTCCTGCAGCCCAACGCGCCGTGCGGCGCGATACCAAAGAGGCCGATCCCGACAGCGGCGCGGCGCCATCCGTTGAGCGCGGAGCCCGCAGCGCAAAATAATGCGTGCGTTGAGCATCAAGCGCCGAAACCTTCGGGTTCGTCCCCGGCTGCAGCAAGGGCAGGTGATCTTGATCACCGTGTTGCTGATAGGCACTGTGGTAGGAATCAGCCTGTTTAGCCTCATCAGGCCGCGCAACCCCACGCTGGAAGATAACGTGCAGACCGAGCAGGCACTGGCGCAGGCCCGGCAAGCCCTGATTGCCTACGCGTCTGCCCGACTTTCCACCAATCGCCCCGGCGAACTACCATGTCCGGACACAAACAATAATGGCACTGCTGAGGCAAACTGCAACACGGCGGCAAGCCGGTTGGGGCGTTTTCCATGGTCCACCCTCGGCGCGCCCGACCTGAGGGACGGTTCCGGCGAGCGCCTGTGGTATGCGCTATCGAGCAATTTCAAGAATGCCACTGCGGTAACGCCGCTCAACAGCAATACGCCCGGACAACTAACGGTTACCGGCCTCGCCCCGGCGACCAACGTCATTGCCATTGTATTTGCACCTGGCCCGGTCATTGCCGGGCAAAATCGCACAGCAGGAAACGTAAACAATGCCGCCCATTACCTTGAAGGCGAGAATTCAAACGGCGATACCATTTTTACCTCTGCCGCCCCGAGTACCACCCTCAATGATCGGCTACTTGCTATTACGGCCGGGAATTTTTTTCCACAAGTGGAGATGCGGGTGGCGCGGGAAGCGCGCGTCACGCTCAACGCCTATTTCAATAATCCGGGCAGGCGATATTTCCCGTTTGCACACGCCTATGGCGGGGCCGGTTTGTGTGCGGCGTCCAGTCAGGGACGCATACCGACTAATCCGGTGAACTGCGGGGGCGGACAACAAACATGGCCGGGCGGTGTTGCATTCCCAGCCTGGTTTTTTACAAACAACTGGCATCAGGTGCTTTTCTACAGCGTTGCGCCCGCTTGCACCAACCCTGCATCGCCGAATTGCGCGGGAGCCGGCGGGTTGCTCACCGTCAACGGCGTCGGCGGCATACGCGCCCTTCTCATAACACCGGGCACGTCATTCACGGGGCAGGTGCGCCCCTGCGGAACTATCACCGACTGCCTGGAACCACCCAATACCACGTCATTTCCTTCTTTTACACATACGCCCGGTTCGTCCACAGCCAACGATAGAGTTGTTATCATCGCGCCATGACTCGTGGATACCATCAATCCGGATTTACGCTCGTTGAGCTTGCGATATCGATTTTTATCATTGCATTACTGCTCGGCAGCATTCTCGTGCCGCTATCGACACAAGTGGAACAACGGCAGCTCACTGAAACGCAAAAAACGATGGAAGAAATTCGCGATGCGCTGCTCGGCTTTGCGGCAACCAACGGTTATCTGCCCTGTCCCGATTTGCAAGTGGGTGGTACCCCTAATGACGGCATTGAGGACGTTACCGGCGCGGGCGTTTGCACGACCATCACTGGTGGAGCACCCGACCAAAGGGCTGCAGGCAATGTACCCTGGGGCACGTTAGGTCTGGGAAATCAGGATGTGTGGGGTAATCGTTTCCGCTATACCGTGCTGGCGTCATACGCGCAACGCGCGCCAGCTGCCACATTTGGCTTGGGAACGGGTGGCGGTTTGCGTGTATGCACTACTGCTGCATGCGCCGCAACACTAACAACCACCGCCGTCGCGGTCATTATTTCCAACGGCAGAAATAGCCGTAGTGCCATCAATGCGAACACCAACGCCGCAACCGCCGCATCCACTTCAGCAGATGAGCTTGAAAATGCCGATAACGACCGCGACGCTGTCAGCCGCACCCATTCCAATGTCGCTGCAACAGAGTTTGACGATATCGTCGTCTGGCTTCCCAAGTTCACCTTGAACAATCGCATGGTGACCGCAGGAAGACTTCCTTAAGTATTTGTTTTTATTCGTATTTTTATAATATCAAATATATCGATTGCCCGCCCCGATTCCAGCAATAACTGCTTGTCCGCCGTCGCCATCGGCAACATCTCGGCCAGCCGGTAAGCCACCCACGCCGCATCATCAAGACGGATGGGCTGCGGAAAATTTTCCGTGCCGACCTGATTGATCACGCGGCTAAGCAGGGCAACGCAATCCGCATCCGGCACACAGGATTCCAGCGGCGGCAGCATTTCCACGTCGCCCGACAACAGGCCGTTGGCGGCCACCTCGGTTTCCAGTAGACGAAATCGTTCCCCGCCGCGCGCCAGCAAATGAAATATACCGGTGTGCGGCATTTCCCACTGCTCAATCGTCGCGAGACTGCCCACGCGCTCGGGCACTGCCGCCGCGCCGACTTCATGGCCTTCGCGGATCAGGCACACACCGAACGGCAGATTGTCGCGAATGCACGCCTTGGTCATTTCAAGATAACGTTGCTCGAAAATTTTCAGCGGCAACGCACCGCCGGGAAACAACACCGTGCCCAGCGGAAACAGAAACAGTTTCTTGCGCGCCCTGTCGGTCACGGTCGCGGCAAACCGCGATGCCGCGCGAGTACCTGCGCCGAGGGACGGAAGGCTTTCGCCAATGCCTCGACAAAATACACCGAGCGGTGCTGGCCGCCGGTACAGCCGATGGCAACGGTCAGATAACTGCGATTGTCGCGCCGAAACGACGGCAGCCACGTCTCAACAAAGCGCCGGATGTCTTCGAGCAGCCGTTGTGCGTCGGGGGTATTCTTCATGAATTCGATCACCGCAGCGTCCATGCCGGTCTGCGGACGCAATACCGGATCGTAGTAGGGATTCGGCAGGCTACGCACATCGAACACGATATCCGCATCCAGCGGAATGCCATGTTTAAATCCAAACGATTCGAACAGCAACGTGAGTCCGTCTTGCGGTATCGCGACAAAATCCTTCACCCAGGCGCGCAGCGCGTTGGGCGCAAGGTCGCTGGTGTCAAAGTGGTTCGCTAATGTAGCCGCGTCGTGCAGCAGTTCGCGCTCGCGCATAATACATTCCGCGAGCGTGAGACGGCCGTCGGACAGCGGATGGCGACGGCGCGTTTCGGAAAACCGCTTGAGCAACGTGTCGTCCTTGGCATCCAGATACAACATCTTGAATTGAATGCCGCGCGCGCGCAGATTTGCCACGTGCGCCGGAAAATCCGCGAGGTCGTCACCCGAACGCGCGTCCATGGTCAGCGCAACCCGCCGGTTACCGGATTTCGAAAGCTCGTCCACTAACGCGTTAAACAACTTGCCTGGCAGATTGTCCACGCAGTAATAACCCGCGTCCGCCAGCACGTTCAGCGCAATGCTCTTGCCCGAGCCCGACAAGCCGGTGATCAACACCAGATCCATAGCAACATCGGCGCTGCTCATGCTAGCGCTTGTCGTCATCGTCACGCGCACTTTCAAGCTGCTCGGACTGCCGTTCGATAAATTCGCGGGTGCTGTCGATACCGCGCAACTGCAACACGTAATTGCGCACCGCCGCCTCGGTGAGCACGGCCAGATTGCGGCCCGCGGCGACTGGAATCGCAACCTTGCGTATCTCCACTCCCATAATGCTTTCCGCCCCCGGCTTCAACGGCAATCGTTCCACGAACGTCGCGTCACGACCGCCCGGCCGCTCAAGATGCACAATCAATTTGAGCGCCTTGCGCGGACGCAGCGCGGCTTCGCCAAAAATAGCACGGATGTTGAGGACGCCGAGCCCGCGCACTTCGAGAAAATCCTTGAGCAGCGCAGGGCAGCGGCCATCGATACTCTCCGGGCCAATCCGATACAGCTCCACCACATCGTCCGCGATCAGACCGCTGCCACGCGAAATCAACTCCAGCGCCAACTCGCTCTTGCCCGCGCCCGAATCCCCCGTGAGTAACACGCCCATGCCCAGCACATCCAGCATCACACCGTGAACGGTGGTGCATTCCGCCAACGCCCGCGCAAGATACGGTCGCAACATCCACATCAGTTCCACGCTGGGTAGCGGGGACAGCAGCAACGGCGTGCCGGTGACGCTCGCTGCATCGAGCAATGGCTGCGGCACGCGTGCAGCACCAGCCACGATAAAACAAGCGAGTTCGCGCGTCGCCACCTGCCTGAGCGTGGCAGCGCATGATGCGGAATCCATGGCCTCCAGATGTTGTATTTCCGAAATACCCAGAACTTGAATCAGATTCGGGTGAATAAAATTCAAATGTCCAATCAATCCCTGCGATGAGTCTTTGGTCAACTCACTGTCCAGCGTTTTTTCCGCGCCCTCGCGACCCGCGCGCCACTCCAGTTTCAGCCGCGACTGGTTGTCTTCAAACAGTCGTGCGATGCTGATCCGGGGCATGGGGGCGCCAATTTGAAATCAGTTCATGTAAATCGACTGCGCCAGGCGCCGTCACGAGTTGCTCTCGGAAAACCTTGTCGCTGAACATTTCCGCCAGTTCCGAAAGTATCTGCAAATGCATGTCCGTGGCGCGGTCAGGCAC
>JBEBHE010000299.1:0-5707 GCA_040081205.1 Burkholderiales bacterium
CGGATGCCCATGCCGGCGGCTTCGTCGCCGACGATCCAACTGCCGACCACCGGATAGTTGCCGTTGAAATCCGGCAGCGCTGAATACGCCTGATACACAAATCCTTCGGCGCCGTAGCTGCCGGGCTGCGCGATGGTGCCGCGCGAGGTGTGCAGTTCGACGTTAGCGCCTTCACGCGAATAAATCGGTTTGCGCACGTATTGCTGCGACGGCAATTTGTTCTGATCGTAATAGCACGGCAGCAAATTCGGATGATTGGGATTGAGTTCCCACAGCACCGGCAGTATCGCCTTGCTGCTCATCAACACTTTCCACGCCGGCTCGATAACCGGAATGGCCGATATTGGCAGATGCTTACCGAAATCCTCGTTAGCGAGCCATTCCCACGGATAAAGTTTGAATAGCGCGGGAATGCCGTTGTTGTCGAGATCCGCGAACTGTTCGGTGGTGGCGTCCCAGCCCATGTCCTCGATGAAAATTGGCCGTGTGTTGATACCGGCCTGCATGGCGGTGTCGCGCATATACTCGACGTTGCCGAAATCTTCGATGTTGTCTTTGACGCAGGCGAAGTACACCACCGGGTTTTCGTAATGGTCGCGAATTTCCTTCCAGCGCGCGATCAGACGTTCGTGTAGTGAATTGAATTGATCGTGACGCGGTTTGACTTCCTGTTGCCAGTTCCACTGCGCCACCGCGCATTCGATCAGCGAGGTCGGCGTGTCGGCGTTGTATTCGAGCAGCTTCGGCGCGTTGATGCCGTCGTAGCGAAAATCAAAACGTCCGAATAAGGTGGGATCGTCTGCGTTCCATGAATCGACGGCGTATTCGATAAACCAGTCCGGCAACGCAAAGTGTTTAAATGCGCGTTGGGTGATGACGTGATCAACTGCTTTGATGCACAGTTCATGCAGCTTCCAGGTCGCCTCTTCGATCATGTCGATTTCGCTGGTGGAAAAGCGGTAGCACGCCGACTCGTCCCAATACACGTCGTCGAGGCTGTGAAAATGAAAGCCGAGATCCTCGAACTGGCGTTGCCAGTTACCTCGCGGTTTGAGCGTTTCGCGTTCCATTCGTTTACTAGCTGCCGCTGCTGCTCGCGTGGCTGCTGCTACTGCTACTGTGCGATGAAGCACTGGAGCCAAAGCCGCTGCGCGACACATGTGAGGTGCCGATAGAGCGGCTGCCGGGGCGCGCCTCCGACGTCGTGCCGTCGGCGTAGTTGCTGCGGTTGTTGCTGCCGTACGCGCCGTGTGTATAGGCGGGGCCATAATAATGCGAAGAACTGCCCGTTCGCGTACTGGAAGTGCCTTTGGCAGGTTCACATTTAGCCGGGTCGGCCCCCCAGTCCTGCACGCAGTCGGCTTTTGACGCATACGTGTCGCGCCGCATGGTGTTTGCACCCTGCGTGCTCTGCGGGCTAGGGCCGCACGCGGATAGCGCCGATGCGCCGACAAGTACTAGAGTTACCGAAGTCGATGATCGCCGACGTGTCATGAGGATTGCCTCCACTCTGCTGGATGCTGTAATCATAGCGCGGCACGTGTTAAAAGGGGAGTGGCTTTGTGAGCCTGATTCCGATAAAATCGCTTTTTTTCAGGCGCGTAGCTCAGCTGGTTAGAGCACCACCTTGACATGGTGGGGGTCGTTGGTTCGAGTCCAATCGCGCCTACCAACTTTCGGCAGTTTCTTGTTAATTTAAAATGCGATTTGATTGAAGGGGAGTGGACGTTATGACAAAGCGAACTTGTAGTACCCCGCTTTCGAATGCCTAGTCGCGTTTGTGTTTCTTGATATTGTCTGAAAAAGTGCGGCTAGTCCGCACTTTTTTATTTGGTGCGTTGGGAGATAAGTAAAATGGTTAACGTAAAACTTCCAGATAGTTCGGTCAGATCGTACGATAATCCGGTGACGGTCGCCGACGTGGCGGCGTCTATCGGCCCCGGTTTGGCCAAAGCCGCGCTGGCGGGGCGGGTCAATGGCAAGGTCGTCGATACGTCGTTTCGCATCGAGGCGGATGCGGAATTGGCCATCATCACCGACAAGGATTCTGCTGGTCTGGAAGTGTTGCGCCATTCGTCAGCGCACTTGCTGGCGCACGCCGTAAAAGAACTTTTTCCCGATGCGCAGGTGACGATAGGCCCGGTGATCGACGACGGATTTTTCTACGACTTTTCGTATCAGCGACCGTTTACGCCCGAAGACCTGGTGGCGATTGAAAAGCGCATGACCGAAATCGCAAAACGCGATATCAAGGTCGAACGTCAGGTGATGCTGCGCGATGACGCGGTTAAGTTTTTTAGCGATATGGGTGAAAAATACAAGGCGGAAATCATTGCCTCGATTCCGTCGAATGAAGATATCTCTTTGTATAAGCAGGATAATTTCATTGACCTGTGCCGCGGTCCGCATGTGCCTTCAACGGGTAAGTTAAAGGTGTTCAAGCTGATGAAAGTCGCCGGCGCGTATTGGCGCGGCGACTCCAAAAACGAAATGCTCACGCGCATTTACGGCACGGCGTGGGCGAAAAAAGAAGATCAGGAAGCATATCTGCTCAGGCTCGAAGAAGCAGAGAAGCGCGATCATCGCAAGCTTGGCCGCCAACTCGATTTGTTTCATTTGCAGGACGAAGCGCCGGGCATGGTGTTCTGGCATCCGCATGGCTGGACGATATGGCAGATCATTGAGCAATACATGCGGCATCTGCTCAACGATGCAGGTTATCAAGAAGTGCGCACGCCGATGGTGATGGACCGCGTGCTGTGGGAGAAATCCGGGCACTGGGAAAATTATCGCGAGAACATGTTTACCACGGAGTCGGAAAAACGCGATTACGCGGTGAAGCCGATGAACTGTCCGGGTCATGTGCAGATTTTTAATCAGGGCGTGAAGAGTTATCGTGAGTTGCCGCTACGCATCGCGGAGTTTGGTTCGTGCCATCGCAATGAGCCCTCGGGTGCGTTGCATGGCCTGATGCGCGTGCGCGGCTTTGTGCAGGACGACGCGCATATTTTCTGCACCGAAGCGCAGATTCAGGACGAAGCCGGGCGCTTTATCGATTTGCTGCGAGGCGTGTATGCCGACTTTGGTTTTAACGATATCGAAATCAAGCTCTCGACGCGTCCGCCCAAACGTATCGGCGCGGATGAGGTGTGGGATCGCGCCGAAGCCGCGCTGAAGGCCTCGCTGGATGCCAAGCATCTCAAGTGGGAACTCAATCCCGGCGAAGGCGCGTTCTATGGGCCCAAGATCGAGTTTTCACTGAAAGATTCGCTGGCGCGGGTTTGGCAGTGCGGCACACTGCAACTGGATTTCGCGTTGCCGGAGCGGTTGGATGCGGAATATGTGGCGGAAGACAATTCTCGCCGGACGCCGGTGATGCTGCATCGAGCCATACTGGGGTCGCTGGAGCGCTTTATCGGCATTCTGATCGAGCACTACGCCGGGGCGATGCCGGTGTGGCTGGCACCGGTGCAGGTGGTGGTTGCCAGTATTACCGAGAATCAGGTGGCATACGCCAAAGAGGTCGAATTAGCCCTCAAAGTCGCCGGCATTCGAGCCGTATCTGACTTGAGAAACGAGAAGATTTCCTATAAAATACGGGAACATAGTCTCCAAAAGCTGCCTTATCAGTTGGTTGTCGGAGATAAGGAAGTCGCGGCTCGTCAGGTCGCCGTCAGAACCCGTAAAGGTGAGGACTTGGGCCAAATGGCTCTGGAGGACTTCATTTCCCGTTTGATACGGGATGAAGCCCAACGGGGACGGTAATATAAATAGAATCAAGGAGTTATCGCATAGCACAGGAAAAAGAAGCACGCATCAACACAGAGATTACTGCTCCGGAAGTTCGCCTTATTGGCGCGGGGGGGGAGCCGGTTGGTGTGGTCAGCATAGCGGCGGCCAATAAGCTGGCAGAAGAGGCTGAACTGGACTTGGTGGAAATCGCACCGACAGCAAAACCGCCCGTTTGCCGCATCATGGATTTTGGCAAGTTCAAATACCGTGAGAGCAAGCGGCTGCATGAAGCGAAGCTCAAGCAGAAGCAAATCGTTGTTAAGGAAGTGAAGTTTCGTCCCGGCACGGATGAGGGCGATTACAAGATCAAGATCAGGAACCTGTTACGGTTCCTGGAAGAAGGCGACAAGGTCAAGATCACATTGCGTTATCGTGGTCGAGAAATGGCGCATCAGGAATTCGGAGTACGGCTGCTGGAGCGTATTCGCGGCGAGTTGGAGCCCCACGCAACGGTTGAGCAATATCCGAAGATGGAGGGACGTCAGTTAGTGATGGTGATGTCCCCCAAAAAAGGCGGCAAAGCGCCAGTGAAAAGTGTATCGAAGGCAGCGTCTGTAGCGGGCGGAGCGGCGCCGGCGGTTAAACCCGCGGCGGCGGCCGCAGCAACGGCGTCAGCAATCGGTGCGGCATCGGTGATGGAACAAGCTGCGGCACCAGACGACGTAGAAAAGAAGTAGCACGCGCAGTTCAGTAGGTTAATAGTAAAAGTAAACCCGCAGTAAAATAGGTAGTAACAAGAAGTAGTTGTCCGGGTATTAAAAGTTTCTACGATCCTTTTTCGAAGAACACCCGGCGCTATGTTAAAACGAGGTAGTCATGCCGAAACTCAAGACCAAGAGTGGCGCGGCCAAGCGTTTCCGTAAGCAGGGTAGTGGCGGAATTAAACGTGGATCGGCCTTTATGCGTCATATACTTACCAAGAAAAGCACCAAGCGTAAGCGTCAGTTGCGCGGTGGTACTGCGGTGCACGCGTCCGATGTGCGCGCGGTTCGCGCCATGTTGCCGTATTAAAGGAGATCAGCCATGCCAAGAGTAAAACGTGGTGTGATCGCCCGCGCGGCACACAAAAAAGTTCTTGAAAAAGCCAAAGGTTTTCGCGGTCGTCGCGGTAACGTATTCCGGGTTGCCAATGAGGCGGTGATGCGTGCCGGGCAGTATGCCTATCGTGATCGCCGCAACAAAAAACGCGTCTTTCGTTCGCTGTGGATAGCACGTATCAACGCAGCCGTTCGCGAGCATGATCTTAGCTATAGCCAGTTCATGTATGGCCTTAAAAAGGCCGCCATCGAAGTGGATCGCAAAGTGCTGGCCGATATTGCCGTACTCGATAAACCGGCCTTTGCCAGGTTTGTGGAGACCGCGAAAGCAAGCCTCGGCGCGTAAACGATGCAACAGGGAATTTGCGGTAAACGCAACTCCCGGAAAAAAGAGGCTCACAAGCCTCTTTTTTTTGCGATACGATTTGTCGGGCCCGATCAAACGCACTGGTAAGTGACGAGAATTCAAATGCAAGACCTTGATGTGATTGTAAAAGACGCGCTTGCCGTGTTTGCCGGCATAAACGATGCTGACGAACTGGAACAAACCAAGGCGCGTTATCTGGGTAAAACCGGCACGTTGACGGAGCAACTGAAGGGGTTGGGTAAGCTCTCGGCAACCGAGCGGCCCGCAATGGGAGCGCGTATCAACGTCGCAAAAGACGTGCTGGAGCAAGCGCTCAACGCGCGGCGTGAATACATTCAAACTGCCAAGCTCGAAGCCAGGCTAAAAGAAGAATCACTGGATGTGACGTTGCCGGGCAGGGGCTCTGGATTCGGTGGCTTGCATCCGGTGTCGCGCACGCTGGAGCGTGTCGAGCAGATTTTTCATTCGATGGGATTTGACGTGGCGGATGGCCCGGAAATCGAAACTGATT
>JBEBHE010000300.1:0-5705 GCA_040081205.1 Burkholderiales bacterium
GTCCATGGTGATCGGCACATCCCAATCAATGCGCATGTTGTCGCGGATTTCGGATTTGTGGTCGGGCATGTTCGGATTCCTCGCTGAGTAAAATTAATCGACTTTCGCGCCGATGAGCTTGACGATTTTTCCGTATTTTTCATATTCGGCGCGGATGTGCGCGGTGAATTCCGCCGGCGTGCCGCCGACGGCGTCGTAACCCAGTTTTTCGAATTGCGTTTTGGATTCAGCCGCATGTACCACCTTCACCAGCGCACTGTGCAGCCGCGCCAGAATATCTTTGGGTGTGCCGGCGGGCGCCAGCATGCCAAACCAGGTAATCGATTCATAGCCCGGCGCGCCCGCTTCGCTAATGGTGGGCACGTCAGGCAATTGCGACGAGCGTTTGGCCGTGGATACACCCAGCACACGCAAACGCCCCGCTTTCACATGCTGAATCACCGGCGGGATCGAGTTGAACATCATCTGCACGCCGTTGCCGCCGATCACATCGGTGACCGCCTGCGGCGCGCCTTTATAGGGAATGTGCGTGATGTTTGCGCCGGCGATATTCTTGAACAGCTCCATGGCGATATGGTTTGCGGCGCCGTTGCCTGCCGAGGCGTAATTCAATTTGCCGGGCTCGGCTTTCGCCTGCGCAATCAGGTCTTTCACTGTTTTGGCTTGAACCGAAGGATGCGTGATCAGCAGAAACGGTCCGATGCAAACCAGACTTACCGGCACGAAATCCTTCAGCGCGTCGTAAGCGACCTTCTTCTGCAAGTGCGGAAGGATGGTAAGCGAACCGGGACTGCCGAAAAACAGCGTGTAGCCGTCGGGCGTCGCGCGCGCCGCCAGTTCCCCGCCGATCAAGCCGCCGGCGCCGCCGCGATTGTCCAGCACGAATTGCTGGCCGAGTATTGCCGACAAGCCGGGTGTGACCATGCGTGCCACCACATCCGGTGTACCGCCAGCAGGCACGGGTGCGATGACTCTGACGGGTTTGGTGGGCCAGCTTTGCGCATGGACAGAAGGGGCTGTGAACAGCATGGCGACAGCGAAGCATATTGCAGAGGCGGAATGGGTTTTCATGATGCAGTGATCGTAACTCAAAACGCATTGGACGGCTCACGCGTCCACCTATTGACACTATCGGCACCACGATGCGTCATGGACGGCTGATGGTGTTTCGACTTAAGATTTGCGCCGAATAACAAACGCTTATGGCAAGCGGTCGCGAGGAGTCATTATGAATGCAAGATTGGATGTTGCGGCAACGCGCAGTCAGCAGATCGCCGCGTATGCGGCAGGTGCGCTTACCCGCGAATTCCCCGCGGATGTGCTCATAGCCGCAAGGCTTGCGCTGATCGATGTGATGGGATGTGCCATCGGCGCGTGGGACGAGGAATGCGTGCGGCCCGTGCGGCGCGTGGTCGAAGGGTGGGGCGCGCGCGGCAATGCCCAAATTTTTCTCGGCGGGCGCACCGCGCCTGCGTTTGCCGCGCTGGTCAACGGCACCATGGCGCACGCGATGGATTACGACGACTCGCATCAGATGGGCGCGGGCCACGTGAGTTGCGTGTGCGGTACGGCCGCGCTCGCGGTGGCGGGTGAATTAGGATGTAGCGAGCAAGAAACCCTGGCGGCTTATATCACCGGCTTCGAAGTGATGGCGCGGCTCGCCGGTGGCGGTCCGCCGGGCGTGGGGCGCAGTCTGCATCGGCGCGGTTTGCATCCGACCTCGGTGTTTGGCCGCGTAGGCGCTGCCGTGGTGGCATCCGTGTTGATGCGCCTGACGCCGCAACAAACCGAATATGCCGTGGGCGCCGCGGCCACGACGGCTGGCGGGCTGGTGGGTTCGTTCGGCACGCATTCCAAACCGTTTCACGGCGGCAAAGCAGCGATGGACGGCATCCTCGCGGCCGAACTGGCGCGAGAAGGCTTTCAATCTTCGACGAAATTACTCGAACTGGAAAAAGGCCTGCTCGACGCTTTTATCCACGATCGTAAAGTGGAAGTGCCGCCGATGGATTTCAGCTACTGGGAATTGAAGCGGAACGGCTTTAAGCCTTACGCCAGTTGCCGCGCCACGCATGCGGCGATACAAACGTCGCGCAAAATCGCACCGCTGGTGGGCGGTAGAAAAATCACCAAAGTGCATGCGAAAGTGCATCCCAATGTGGTGGTGGTGGCGAACCAGTTGAACCCGCAGACGCCGCTGGAACACAAATTCAGCGTGCGTTACTGCATGGCGATGGGGTTGACCGGTTATCGGCTGGTGGCGTCTGATTTCACCGATAAGCTATTGCAGGACAAGGCGCTCAAAGAGATCGCAGCGGTCACCGACGTGGAAGTCGTTCCCGATCAGCCGCAATACGAAGCGCATCTCGATGTGACGGTGGAAGGCGAAGTAAAACCGTTACACGCGGACACCACTATCGTACTGGGTCACGCCGACAATCCCATGAGCGAGGACGAAGTGTGGGGCAAGTTCGACGGGCTGGTGACGCCGGTGCTGGGCGCGGACAAAGCACGCGCGCTGTATGATTTGCTGAAGCACTTTGAAACGCCGGGCAATCTCAACAAGATTATTGCACTGGTCGCAAAGTGAATGCTTGCAGAACCCTCGCGGCCGTCGTTGTCTGTGTGCTTGTGTTTGTATCTGCAGCGGGGGCGCAGTCGTACCCCATCAAACCCATCCGCCTGATTTCACCGTACGCCGCGGGCGGCGGCAGCGATACGCTGGCGCGCATCATCGGACAAAAGTTGCTCGAAAGCTGGGGTCAGCCGGTGGTGGTCGATAACCGTCCGAGTTCCGGCGGCAATCTGGGTGCGGAACTGGTGGCGAAGGCGGCGCCGGACGGCTACACGCTGTTTGTCACGCCAAGCGCCGTGTTGACCATTAATCCGCATCTCTACGCCAAGCTGCGCTACGACACGTTCAGGGATTTTGCGCCGGTTATCGCGGCGACGAATTCGCCGTATTTTCTGGTGGTGCATCCCAAAATTCCCGCCGTCAACGTCAAGGAATTGGTCGCTTTTGCCAAGGCGAATTCGGGAAAAATGAATTTCAGTTCATCGGGCAATGGCTCTTCGACGCATCTCGCAGGCGTGTTGTTTAACAGTCTTGCCGATATCAATATCGTACACATCCCGTACAAAGGTGCCGCACCCGCGATTGTGGATTTGCTGGCGGGCGCGATTCAGATGCGCTTTTCCAGCGTGGTGCCGGTGCTGCCGCACGTGCGTGGAGGCCGGTTGCGCGGGTTGGCGATGAGCAGCGCAAAACGTTACACCCCGATGCCCGAGGTGCCGACGATAGGTGAGTCGGGATTGCCGGGCTACGTGATTGAGTCTTTTTACGTGGTGGCGGCGCCGGCGGGTACGCCGCGCGCGGTGGTCGAAAAGCTCAACACTGAAATCGCGCGCAAATTGAAAGATCCCGAAGTCAATGCGCGCATGGCGGCAGACGGCGCGGAAGTGATGGGGGCTTCCGTGACGGATACGACGAAAATGTTGCGTGATGATTTCATTCGCTGGGCAAAGCCGGTGAAGGATTCCGGCGCGCGGGCGGACTGAATTACAAAGGAGAAAATGATGGCGATGGGAAATAGTAAGCGCATGGCATTCATGGGTACGGGCGCACTAGGCGGTTACGTCGGCGGTTATTTTGCGCATCACGGGCAGGATGTGACGCTGATTGATTTCTGGCCGGAAAATATCGAGGCGATACGGTCGCGCGGGCTCGAACTTGACGGTGTTACGGATGAAGAGAAGTTCACTGTCAGATCGGCGAAAACGCTGCACTACACGGATCTTGCTACGCTGGCAGGCCAGCCACCGTTTGACATTATTTTTATCACGGTGAAATCGTACGACACTGAGCGCGTGACCCGTGCCGTGGCGCCGTACCTGGCGAAGGATGGCTACATGGTGTCGCTGCAAAACTGCTGGAACGAAGACTCCATAGCGGCCATCGTGGGCAAAGCGCGCACGGTAGGCACCATTGCGTCGATGATTTCGGTGGAGCTTTATGGGCCGGGACGCGTTCGGCGTATGGCGGAAAAAGGCGGCGGCAAGCACACGGTGTTCCGCATCGGCGAGATCGACGGTCAGATCACCGATCGTGTGAACGAACTCGTTAAATTGTTTTCTCTGATCGACAGCTCCAAGGCTACGGCCAATCTGCAGGGTGAGCGCTGGACCAAGCTCACGCAAAACGGCATGAGCAACGGCATCTGCGCGGCCACGGGTTTGACCGGCCACGGTTGTGATAACAACGACGCGATCCGCCGCTTTGCAATTCAGGTGGCCGGCGAATCGATACGCGTGGGGCGCGCCCTTGGCCTGAAACTTGAAAAAATGGGCCCGCTGATGCCGGATCAACTCGAAAAAGCGAGCGCGGGTGATCCCGTAGTGCTGGCGGAAGTGGAGCAAATTCTGAAGAACCGCAAGGCTGCCAACCCACGTGCCAATATCCAGCGTCCGTCAATGGCGCAGGATATGGAAAAGGGCCGCAAGACCGAAATCGAATTCATGAATGGTTTGATCGTGGCCAAAGGCAAGTCGATTGGTATTCCGACGCCGGCAAACGAAAAGCTGGTGCAGGCCGTGCTGAGCGTGGAGCAGGGAAAAGTGAAGGCTTCGGCGGCGGTGTTGGGTGGTTAGGGCGCCTGGATGCCCTCAGTCACAAACAGATTCGATTTGGCGGTTCGCTGCCGAATTGCAATGAGCGGTTTGTACTCCGGAGAAGCCCACCATGCCTTTAGTCGCGCCATGTCGGGGAACTCAAGGACGACACAGCGATTTGGATTGCAATGGCCTTCGATGACTTCGGTCACGCCGCCGCGCACCAGGTAGCGCCCGCCGTAAGCGGCAATCGTGGCGGGAACCCGTTGTTGATACTCGGCAAACCCGGCACGGTCGGTGACCTCAATATCAGCGATCAAATACGCAGCCATGGTGTGTGTCCCCTTGTGGGTAGCGCGAATGTTTAAACGGGCTTTTCCGGCCCCACCGTCAGCCGCCGCATTTCGCGCCGCGCGCCGTGATAATCGTTAATCGCGTTGTGCATGGTGCAGCGGTTATCCCAGATCGTGAGTTGCCCCGGTTCCCAGCGCACGCGGCAGGTGAATTCCGGCGTGATCGCGTGGTCGTTGAGCATGTTGATGATAGGGCGGCTCTCACGCTCGGTCATGTCGTCGAGGCGCAGCGTGTGCAGAGAGCTGCAATACAGCGCTTTCTTGCCGGTTTGCGGATGTGTGCGCACAATCGGGTGTTTGGATTCAAAGCGATCCGCGTTTTCGGAGTTTGTCACCGGCATGGTGGTGATGCGCCGGTGATGCGCGGCGCGGTCGCCGCCGGGTTTGTGCTTCAGGCTCGCGCTGAAAATGCCGATCACACCATCGATCATTTTTTTGGTGCCGGCGGAGAGTTCTTCGTACGCCACCTGCGTGTTGGCATAAAGCGTGTCGCCGCCTTTGGGCGGCGTCTCCACGGAATACAGCGTGGTGATGCGCGGTGGCTCGGCGAGGTAGGGCGTATCGGAATGCCAGTCGTTGCCGAAATTTTCGCGCTCGTGCGGCTCCTTGATCACACGTGTCATCTGCGGGATTTCGTCCATGCCTTTGGCAAACGGATAAAAATTCGGCTCGCCGAAATGCCTGGCGGCAGTCAGTTGCTCGGCGGGTGACAGGCTTTGCCCGCGCACAGCGATGACTTTGAAT
>JBEBHE010000040.1:0-20476 GCA_040081205.1 Burkholderiales bacterium
GTGTTCGGTCAATCAAAAAATAAATAATATACTTTAAAAACAAATACTTATGAAATATCGCCTAATCAGTACCCTGCATCACTCACGCCCCGGCGACGAAACATAATCACAACCGTGCCCTATCGCAGAACGAATCAATGGCGTGGCGTCGTGTACGAAGTGCGCACCACGATTCATCCCTGTCTGTTTCCAGCGGGAAATCTGCTCAGACCCGCGCGGATGTTGCCGGTTATGGTATGCGTCAATACGGCTCGTCAAGCGCGATTTTTACATCGGCTCTAGCTATGTGCCGTCCGCGTTGCCCAGCGCCGTGGAATTCACACCGCCGTCCACGTACACCACCTCCCCGGTGATGCCGCTCGCCAGATCAGAAAGCAGAAATGCGACGACGTTACCGACCTCCTCGATGGTGACGTTGCGCCGCAGCGGCGCCTGGCGTTCGTTGAAAGCAAGCAATTTGCCAAAGTTGCTGATTCCGGCGGCAGCCAACGTCTTGATCGGCCCGGCCGACACCGCATTGGCACGTATGCCCTGAGCGCCGAGACTGGCGGCCAGATAGCGCACCGAAGCCTCGAGACTGGCTTTCGCCAATCCCATGATGTTGTAATTGGGCATGGTGCGGACCGCACCAAGATAGGACAACGTCACCAGAGACGCGCGGCGGCCCTGCATCAGCGGACGCGCGGCCTTCGCCAGCGCGGGAAAACTGTAAGCGCTGATATCGTGAGCGACGTGGAACGCTTCACGCGAGAGCGTATCGAGAAAGTCGCCGGCCAGCGCCTCGCGCGGCGCGTAGGCGATAGAATGCACCAACCCGTCAAGCGCGTTCCATTCGGCTCCCAGACGGTCAAACAAAACCTGAATCTCGTTGTCGTTCGCGACATCGCAGGGAAACAGGAGGCGGCTGCCGAAATCCTTAGCCATCTCGCCGACGCGATCCGCGAAGCGCTCATGCTGGTAGGTGAACGCCAGCTCGGCGCCTTCGCGCCTGGCTGCCGCCGCCACGCCATAGGCAATCGAGCGGTTGCTCAGCAGTCCGGTAATAAGAATTTTCTTGCCGCTCAGAAAGCCCAAATGTAAATTTCCCCGAAACGATTTGCAGGCGGCAGTGACAGCGTCAAACGTCGCCGGTTGTTTTATTCAGCACATGCCGACGCATATGACCCAACAACACGCTCAGCATCACACCCGCTACGCATAGCGCGCTAATACCGAGGAATCCCCACTGGAACGACCCGGTCATGTCTTTCACCACGCCCAGCGCATAGGCCGTCGCCAAACCGCCGAGATTGGCAAACAGGTTGCTGAAGCCAATCACCGTGCCAGCCGCGCGCTGCCCCACCATTTCCACCGGAATAAAGTACAGCGGGCCAAAGTAAACCTGTACGAGTATCGAACCGCATGCGATAACCATGAGCAGCATCACGGTAGATTCCACAACCACCAGCAACGCGCATGCACACGCAAGTCCCGCCAGCGACGCGCCAATGATTGTCGACGGATTTCTAAAGCGGTCGGACAAGTAACCACCCAGCGGATTGGCCAGTGCCGACAATACGGCGCTCATCGCCACAACCATGCCGGCCTCGTGCAGCGAAAACCCCCGCTCCGCCACCAACAGCGTCGGCAGCCAGAAGACGAATCCCGTCACTGCGCTGAAGCGCACAATCTGGATCGCGCTGCACACCCATAACACTTTGTGCCGCAACAGGCGCAACGCCTCGCGGATCGCAAACGGCGTTACGCTTGCCTTGCGCGCCTTGTCACTGCCCAACGCATAAAACGCAAGCGCCGCGCACAGGCCCGCGGCGGCGAACAGAATAAACGCCATGCGCCAACCCAGCCAAACCGTGAGCGCAGGGCCTGCCAGCGCGAGCAAAATATTGCCGGTGTAGGCGCCGAGCATGTAGATACTCATCGCCGATGCGCCGCGCTCGCGCGGATACCACGACGCAAGCAACGCCAGACCCGGCGCAAACAACATCGCACGGAAAGCGCCCGCGACAAAAAGATTGAGCACGGCCAGCCAGAACGTGTGGATCAGTCCCAGGGTAAGCGACAATACCGACCACCCCATCAAGCCGATAAAAAACAGGCGCCGCGGGCCATAACGATCGGCGAGGAAGCCTGCCGGAATCTGCCCCAGCGCGTAGCTCAAGGTAGCCGCCGCCGACAACACTCCGGCCTGCGTGTAGCTGATATGCAGATCTTCGCGAATCAGCGGCAAAAACAGCGCGAGACCGATAAAAGTCAGACTATGAAATGACTGGCATACGAAAACCAATACGACATTCACAAAACGGCTATGTGCCGCGGAATCCCTTGGCGCACTCACAACGGCGCTGGCAACAGGGTTATGCACAAGCGGATTGACAGAACTAAGCATAAAAGAAGACGGATGAACCGTGCAAATTGAGGCGTTCAGTTTAACCGGCGCTATCGCGCAAGACTTTGATCTGGGTTAAAGGTTCGGGCAAAGAAACGGGCCGCGCGAAATGACCGTGTTTGACCGGCGAGAGGGCGTGCTATCCAATCTGCCTGTACATGAACATGAAACGCAGACGCGAGGATTTACCATGGGCACGATGCGCCGCGCCTTCGCCGGATCGTGCTCCACGGTTCCGATGTTGATCTACATCAAACCATAACTTGCTGCTTCTTCGACAATCGCTATAGACAAAAATATTGCCTTCAAATTCGCGAATTGCCCAGACCGCCACTTCCCACTGAAAAATTTCTTGCAAACGTACCGCTGTTCCGGGAACTGCCGAGGGCAGACATCCAGCGCATCGCAAGCAAGACAGTCGCCATCGATGCGCCGCGCGGCACCGTTCTACTGCGCCGTGGCGACGTCTGCCGCGGCTTTCATGTCATCGTGTTTGGCCAGGTAAAACTCGTCCTGCAATCGCCTCGGGGCAGCGAAAAGGTAGTGGAACTGATGGGGCCGGGACAGAGCTTCGGCGAAGCCTTAATGTTTATCGAAGAACCTTACCTGGTGACGGCAGAGACCATCGACGACTCCAAGTTGCTGCACGTGGACCGCGAAATCGTATTTGCGGAAATCGACCGCGATCCGCGCTTTGCACGCCGCATGCTCGCCGGGTTGAGCTGGCGCTTGCATCATCTGATGAGCGATGTTGAGTCCTATACCCTGCGCTCGGGCATGCAGCGCGTGATCGGTTACCTGCTGCGTGACAGCGTTGGAAATGGCACGCCAAGCGCCATAACGATCAACCTTGAGGCAAACAAAGGTGTCATCGCCTCCCGTCTGAATCTCACACAGGAACATTTTTCGAGAACCCTGCACCAATTGATGGAAGCCGGCCTGATTGAGGTCAACGGGCGCGAAATCCGTATTCCCGACGTCGAACGCCTGCGCACGCATGATTCCGACTGAGACAGTCTGCCATCACTGCCGCCGCATATATTTGATTCGCATCAAAGACTTCTTGAAGCCGGGCTCCATAGAATGGCCATTTGCGCTTACGACATATGGCTGCACTCAACACTCCGACAGCAATTCCGCACACATCTCCCTTGTGGCGCCTCAAAGGCCGTGCATTGCTGCCTATCGTTCAGGGCGGCATGGGCATCGGCATCTCGGCGCACCGGCTGGCGGGTACGGTTGCCCGGCTCGGCGCGATGGGCACCATCTCCAGCGTCGATCTGCGCCATCATCACCCGGACCTGCTGGCTGAAACCGAGGGCATGCGGGACAAAGCCGCACTGGATCGGGTAAATCTCGTCGCCCTGGATCGAGAGATAAAAAGTGCGCTTGCCTTATCGCAGGGCCGCGGCGCGATTGCGGTTAACATCATGAAAGCGGTAGGCGCACACGCCGCCTATGTGCGGCAAACGTGCGAGAGCGGCGCACACGCCATCGTGATGGGCGCCGGGTTGCCGCTCGATCTTCCCGAAATGACGCGTGATTTCCCTGATATCGCGCTGATCCCGATACTGTCCGACGTGCGCGGCGTCAACATCGTGCTGAAAAAATGGCTGCGTAAGAACCGCTTGCCGGATGCCATCGTGATCGAGCACCCGCGCTATGCCGGCGGTCACTTGGGTGCGACGCGCACCGAGGAGATCAACGATCCACGCTTCGATTTTGAACCGGTACTGGCCGGCGTCTTCAATCTGTTCAAAGAACTCGGCGTTGAGCGCGAGCGCATCCCGTTGATTCCTGCCGGCGGCGTCAACCGTTACGAAAAGGCGCAGGCGCTGCTCGAACTCGGCGCAGCCGCGGTGCAGATCGGCACGCCGTTTGCCGTCACCGAGGAAGGCGACGCGCACGAACATTTCAAGCAGGTGCTGGCGCAGGCAAAACCGGAGGATATCGTCACCTTCATGAGCGTCGCCGGTCTGCCCGCACGCGCCGTATTGACGCCGTGGCTGAAAAACTATCTGCGGCGCGAAAAAACATTGCAATCGCATGCCAAAGCCGATCCGCGCCGCTGCGTACCCGGATTCGAATGCCTTACCGTGTGCGGACTGCGCGACGGCATCGCCAGCATCGGCCAGTTCTGCATCGACACGCGGCTCGCCTATGCGCTCAAGGGCGATGTCAAAAAGGGATTGTTTTTTCGCGGTAGCGAAAGCCTGCCGTTCGGCGAAATGATCCGGCCGGTGGCAGAACTGCTCGACTATTTTCTGACCGGAAAAATGCCCAACCTCAGCCCGGTCGTTGCAAGCGCCTGCGCATAAGCGCCACCGCCAGATTGCAAAAAAATGCGACCTGTTCGGCAAGCCTTGCCGTAACGACCGGATATGGCCGAATCATCGACAGCGTGCTCGCCAGCCATACCGTGGCATTCACGGCAACAGATTCACGCCGGCAAGCGGATCTTTCGCCCGTGCCGCCTCGATGACCGCATCGAAAGACTCGAATTGTCCGTTCTCGACATTGAGCACCAGCACTTTGCCTTCTTCGATCAGGTAGTGCCAGCCACGCAGATAGAGCTCACCCGCCTCCACCCGCCGCTGAACCATCGGATAATCCATCAGCCGCTCAAGCTGCAACGCCACCGAGCGTTGCTCGGTGCGGCGCAGCGCTTCCTCCGACAACATCACCGGCAGCACGGCATCGCGTCCCAATTCCAGCCACTTGACCATATGCCGCGCCTCTGCCGGCGGCTCGGTGTAAAGCGCGCGAATCGCGCCGCAATGACTGTGGCCGCAGACGATGATCTCGCGCACTTTGAGATTGAGCACGGCGAATTCGATGGCCGCCGCCGTGCCGTGATAACCGTGAGAAGCGTCAAAAGGCGGCACAAAATTGCCAACGTTGCGCACCACGAAAAGCTCACCCGGCCCGCTATCCATCAGCAGATAAGGAACTACGCGGGAATCGGAGCAACCGATGAACAACACCGTCGGATGCTGCCCCTCGTCAACCAAAGACTGAAACTGCTTTCTGAGCCGGGGAAAGTAACGGGTATGGAAGCGTCGCAACCGGCTGATGATGTGATCGGGCATTGATCGTACTTTAGTGATTTAACGTGAAATACGTATAGGGGACACTTGCTTGAAATGCGTTTAACCCGGCCTTCCATCCAGCCGGGCGCGCGTCAGCACGGGCCAGTAGCGTATCGCATAAAGACCAAACGCGGCAGCCCACAGCAAAGCCGACAACTGAACGCTCGCCATATATAACGCCGGCAGCACGATGCCGCCGAACACGCGAACCACCGCCGCGATTTGTATCAGCATGAACGCAGCAAACTCAAACCTGTCTGCCGTCAGGGTCCGTCCGGTATGGCCGCGCGCGGTACGCGTCATCATACCGAGGGTTAATCCGCCGACTGCGCCCGTGGTGAGCGCATGAATGGCATACGAGCCGGTCAACAGATCAACCGCAGACAAACCGCGCAGCAGCAAATGCATGACGATCCACGCGTAGGCCGCATGCAGTATCCACACCAGCGGCGTGCCCAAGATGCGCCACGGCTTCCACAGAAGCAAGCGTGCGCCATGCGCCAGCGCGCCGGTCAGCGCGATCATGGCGATGAGGGTTTGGGGCAATTGCAGCAAATCTGCCGCGAACAACAAAATCACAGTGCCCAGCGCACATTTTTCCACCCAGGCGTTACGTGTTGCACCCGCGCCGAGCACGCCGTTATTGGTAAACATCGGAATCACGCGCCCGCCCATCACCACCATGATGAACAGCACTACATCCAGCGCAAGTTGCAGGCCCAAACGCGGCGACAGTTCGACGCGTTCCAGCCATGCCAAGTGCACCGCAAGGATCAGCGCGCCCATCATCATCAGCAGCCCGATGAAAAAATAGTTGCGCACATTGCGCGAACGCACCAGCGGTACGCCAATCGCCACCGCGACCGCCACTGGAAAAGCGGCATTCACCAAGGCGGCCGCCATGCCGAACGGCGTCAACACCAGCACCCTGCCGCACACCCACAGCGCCGCCAGCGCCATCAACGGAGCACCGGTCGGCGTCGGTCGCCCCGTCCAATTGCGCACTGCTGTCAGCAGAAAACCCGTGATGACCGCCACCGTGTATCCGAACAGCATTTCATGGCCATGCCACACCGGCCCACGCAAGTACGCAGAAGATAAATAACCCGAGAACTGCGCCGCCCACAGCAGCACACTGATGGCGCTGAAGATACTGGCCAGCAGATAAAACGGGCGAAAACCGAGGCTCCACAGCGCGTAGCCGGGCGCCGCGGGCGGTATCTTTGATTGACGCGGCAGGTCAGGCTGCATTTCGTTCATCTACGGTACTGGTGGTGCAGCATGTAACGTGCATTGTATAGTGGAACGTTATTTGCAAAGCAAATACAATCAAATTGTGCATTCATCCGACTGCCGTTATTGCTGCCGTCGCAGCTGACGCCACGCGAAAACTGCGATCGATGCCCACACGCTGGTACGCAGCAGCATGGCCCACACGGTACGCATCTCGTAGGTGCCGCCACCCGCAACATGGACACCGAACGCGACAAACGCCAATGCGGTTCCTGCCGCAAGCGCGACGGCGAGTGCCGCAGCCCGCCGTCGCCGCAGCCACAAGCCTGTGCCCGCGGCAATATAAACAAACCCAGCAAGGAAATTGAACCACACCACGAACGGCACGAAATTACCAGCCGCTAGACGCGCCACGGGAGCGCCAAACAATATCTCTCCTCCGGACTTTACGGAGAGCAGTCCAAATATAATCGCCAGTACGGCAACCGTTTTCATCCAGAATGGCTGCCCGCCCACTTGTTTTTCCAAGGTCCGCTCCTTATCCCGTTTCTCAGTCGAGGTTCCGCCCCTCGCCTCGTTGTTCCTCTGTGCGCCCATCCCGAATGAGATAAATCCGCTTGAAGGTCGGAATAATTTTCTCATCGTGGGTCACGACAATAATTGCGGTTTGGTATTCCCGTGCCAGTTGATTCAGGATGCGCATGACCGTCAGCGCGCGCTGGCTGTCCAGCGGCGCAGTCGGCTCGTCCGCCAGGATAATTGGCGGCTTGTTAGCAAGCGCCCGTGCAATCGATACACGCTGCTGCTCACCTCCCGATAGCTCCGAGACCTGCGCTTCACCGCGGTGCCCAACATCAAGCGCTGCCAACAATTCGCGAGCACGTTGCCGGGATCTCGAATTGCTCTCGCCAGCCAGCATCGGCAATATTGCAACGTTGTCGGTGGCATTTAGAAACGGAATCAGGTACGGCGCCTGAAAAATGAATCCAATGCGATCGCGACGCAGCGCACGAAGATCGCGGATTTTCCAGCTATCATTAAAAATAATCTCGCCACCGAGCACCATACGACCGGCTGTAGGTTCGATCACGGCGCCCAGGCACTTCAACAGCGTGCTCTTGCCGGATCCGCTCGGCCCGATCAATCCGACCACTTCGCCAGGATAAACCTTCATGTCGACGCCTTTCAGCGCGTCTACCGCAGTCGCCCCTTCCCCGTATCGCTTGGTCAGCCCCTCGACCAGAATCGCAGGGGCAATTCCTCTTACGCCACCATCCATTCAGCCACCAATCGCTTCCGCCGGGTCGACACGCAACGCCGCGCGGATACCGAGGATGCTCGCCAGTGCGCAAATGACCATAACCGCGAAAAATCCGAGCACGGCGTCGGCATTGAGCAGAAGCACATACTTTGGAAAGTACGGGCCCCACAACGTTGCCACCAGCTTCCCCATCACAAAACCGATCACCCCCAGGCCCAGCGCCTCCTGCAATATCATGCCGGCGATTGTGGTGTTTTTCGTGCCGATCAGCTTGAGTACTGCAATCTCCTTGATCTTCGCGAGCGTCATGGTATAGATGATCAGCGCGACAATGGCCGCCGTCACCAGTGCAAGTATCATCAGGAATACAGCGATCTGTCGCGCTGAGGTGGCAATCAACTTGGCTATCAGGATATCTTCCATATCTTCACTGGTGTAGGCCTGCAGGTACTTCCAGCGCTTGATGTTGTCGGCTACAACCCGCGACTCCCAGCCCGGGTGAACCCGCACCAGTACGGCGTTGACATTATGATTTGAGAACTGATTTGCTTCGACTGCAGCCAGCAATCCCGGCACGCCAGGGCGGTTAAGTGAAGGGTTCGCTGCAAGCCGCTTGCGGTCATTGCGAATCGCCTCATTGTCCTTCAGAAACTGCGCCTCCTGCGCATCCTTCAATGGAATAAACACCATCGGGTCGCCACTGGTGGAAACCATGCGGCGCGTGAGTCCAACAACCGTATATTCGTTGCGCCGGATACTGATCTTGTCGCCGATTTTGAATCCAGTCATGACATCAGCAATAGCCTCATAATGAGATCGCGTCAATGGCCGCCCAGCCACCAGCAGCGTCGGCTCCCCCGGCCGTCCCGGCTCGAAGCCCGAGATCATGACCCGTACGTCATCGCGATCCCGTTTTACCTGCATGGTTAGAAAAGTGACATTACCGGTCGCCGCCACACCGGGGAGTCCAAGAAGCCCTCGATAGACGTCATCATGCAGGGTTGAAGCTTCCGCAAACGGGCCGAGCGTGTGCTGCTGCACCACCCATATATCTGCTGCTGAACTGTGGAGCAGAACCTTGGCGTCTTCCACCATGCCACGGTAAATACCAGCCATGCTGAGCGTAACGCCGATCAGGAGTCCCAGTCCCAGACTGGTAAGCAAGTAGCGTCCGAAGCCATGCGCAATATCCCGGCTCGCCAAGTTGATCATGACGTCTTTCCGATGACAACCTTGATGCCTTCACGCAACTGCGCGCTGCTGTACACAATTACCGAATCGCCTGCCGCGAGTCCCTCTATTACCTCGGTCATGCCATCAAGCGTCTGCACGCCTGTTTTCACCGCGCGAAAACGGGTCTTGCCGTCCTCAATCTGCCACACACCCTGCTGATTACCGACACGTTTCACTGCAGCACTAGGCACTGCCAGGCCCGGTGCGCGTTTCTCCTGATGTATCGTGACCTCAGCGAGTTCGCCGAGCGACATCCGGGGCGGCGCTGTAAATGAGATCGTCACCACCCGTTCTTCAGTCACAGCGTCACTCTGGATTTCGACCCGCGCCACCGTCCCGGCGATGACGTGTGACTGGTTTGAGCGCAGCACAACACCGGCACGCAGCCCTGTCGCAAGTCCGGATGCAAGCGATTGGTTGATCCGTGCGCGTACCCACACACTGTTTGGATCGATCAACCGGACTACAGCCTGACCGGCCACCACCGTGCTGCCGGGCTCGGCCTCGCGCACCACGACCAGGCCATCGACAGGGGCGATCAACCTGAGGTTCGCGAGCTGCTTTGCCGCGGCATTGCGATCCTGCGCTGAGCGCTCGACGTCCTTGCGCGCCACGTGCATCGCTGCCTGGGCCGCTTCTATCCCGGCTTGGGTCACGCTCGCCTCATTATTGCGCACTTCTACGGCTTCCTGGCTCACGAAGTTCTTCTGCGCAAGCGCACGATAGCGCGTTGCGTTCGCGGATGCCACCTGATGACGGCTTTGTGCCTCCCGCAACTGCGCGTCAGCAACCAGTACCGACTGTTGCTGACGCTGCTGTAACGCGCTCGCGCTATAGAGACGCTGCTCCAGATCCACCGGTTCCATTTCGGCGAGAAGCTGCCCTGCCCTTACCGAGTCGCCGTGGTCCACTAGCACTCTGAGCACGCGTCCGGCCTGCGTCGGTCCAATCGCGTACGAATAGCGTGCCTCCACCGTACCGATGCCGAATACACTTGGCGATAGCTCGGATTGCTTGACTGCCGCAATTTGCACTTTCACTGGCGCGAGCGGTCCACGGTTGAACGCGAGCCATATCATCGCTACCGCCAGTAGTCCAATAGCGGCCACACCTACGAATAGCTTGCGATTCATTCGGATTTTCCGTCCCGCCGCGGTCGTGTCAGCATCGGCCAGTAACGAACAGCGTAAATCCCGAACGCCATCGTATATCCGAACAGCATTTCATGGCCATACCACAAACAACCCTGCAAATAAGTGAAAGGCAGCAGTTGCGAATACTGCGCCGCCCACAGCAGCACGCTGATAGCGCCGAAGATGCTGGCCAGCAGGTAAAACGGACGAAAACCCAGATTCCACAACGCAAAGCCTGTCACGGCCCGGTTTCAGTTGAACAGCACAGGATTACCCTGCCGGTCGAACGGCATGAACGCGCCAAACGCCCCGGTCTTGATGGCTTCAATCATACGTTGCAGCGAATGGTCGGCTTCCGTGCTCGTCGGTGCAAGGCCATCGCGCCCGGACAAGCCCGCGACAAATACAACGGCCCAGTCGCGCCCAAACTGACGCGACTCTTCTACCAGCACATCGAACGTGTCCAGTTCTTCGGGCGTCTTGTCCACGGACATCAGCGGCACCAGCGCGCCGCCCTCGCCTGCCTGAAATCGCGCGCGTTGTTCAGGCGTGCAGTCGTCGGGCAAATCAGCGTTGGCAAAGACAAACAGCAGCCGCTGCGGTTCCGGCTGCTCTCGTGCGGCGCGCAGCAAGTCGTCAAAATTTTCAATGGTCATGCTATTGCACCAGCGGCGTGTCGGCCGCATCGATTTCCACGCCGTCCACTGACGCCTCACCAGCGAGCAGGCTCAGGTACTGGCGCAGCGCCGTGACGAAAGCCTGCTGACTCAGCGAGTTCGCCACTGCGCCGCGTACCGATTCGAACGATTGCGCCACGCCCGGCTCGCGCTCCAGCACTTCAACCACATGCAGGCCGAAGCGGCTATGCACCAGACGCGGTAGCACGCCCACTTCGACATGTCCAAAAATCTCGCGCGCGAACTCTGGCGCGCAATCGTTGGTGCTAAGCCAGCCCAGATCGCCGCCCTCGGCGCCGCTCGGGCAGTTGGAAAACTTTCGCGCGGCATCGGCAAAGCGATCAGCTGTCTGGCCATCGTGGCAACGCACGTCAAGAAAAACGGGCTCCGCCTGCTTGCGCAAGGCCACCACATCCACGCCCGGCGTTACGGCAAACAAAATGTGTCGCACGCGAACGCGTTCGCCGGTGCGATAAGTAGCTTCGTGCGCGGCATGGTAACGGCGGCAAGCGTCTTCCGCGGGTTCAGGCACATTGAGATTTTGATCGAGCAGCGCCTCAATCGCGCTGGATGCCGCTTCGCTGATTACGCCATCGGCGGATGCCGTATCGCTTGCAGCCAGCAGGCCAGCGGACTGCGCGGCCTGACGCAGCAACTCGGTACAGGCGCGCTGACGTAACGCTTCGGCAGGCAGTTTCTCGTCAGGCGCGTTCAGCGCAACGCCGTTGATGCGAGCCACAGTTTGCCCGGCCACGGTATCGATAGTCATCATGCGTTTTCCTCAATAAAGTCTCAGGCGCCCGTGCGCGGCTGGCGCGGCTGATTATGGCCTGCCGGTAGGTTAAGGCGTCGGCTGCGCACGATTTGTTTCGGACGAAACAGGTAGGCAATGGTGGCAAAACCGCTCCACACATGCACCAGCCGGCTGAACGGAAACAACAGGAAGATCGTCATGCCCAGCACGATATGCACTTTGTACGGCCACGCTAGCGGGATCAACGCTTCCGCGCCGCCTACGCGAAAAGTGAACACGCGTTGCGCCCAGTCGGACAGCACCAGCATCACGCTGCCATCGGAATGCGACAGCGAGAACGGCAGGGTAATCAGGCCAATCGTCAGTTGCACCCACAGGATGATCAGGATCGCCAGATCGGTACGGTGGCTGGTCAACCGAATGCGCGGGTCGAACATGCGGCGATAAATCAATAAACTCAGGCCGATAAAACAAATGAATCCAGCTACACCGCCTGCAATGATGGCGACCAGTTGTTTGTGGGCCGGGCTGATGAACGGCTCGTACACCCAGTGCGGTGTAAGCAGACCCACAAAGTGACCGAAGAACAAAAACAGGATGCCGACGTGGAACAGATTGCTGCCCCAGCGCAGCGTGCCGGTGCGCAGCATCTGCGATGAATCGCTTTTCCAGGTGTACTGGTCGCGGTCGAAACGGGCCAGACTGCCGACCAGAAAAACCACCATGCAGATGTACGGGTAAGCACTGAAGAAGAAGGTGTGCAGATAGGATTGAAGGGCGCTCATACGGCCACTCCCGGGTTAGTGTTCTTGCGAACAAAATGGATCGGTTGCGGCTGGCCGGGCTTGGCCTGGCCTTGGGTGGAGCAACCATCAAATACCACCGGCTCGGTCCAGCTTTCATCCAGCGGCGGGTCAATATCGACTTTTACCGCTTGTGCTTTTTCACCCGCCAGTTCCAGCAGCGCGCCGAGCACGCTCGCATACGGGCTTTTGCGCTGTTGCAGCGCACCGAATATGGCGTTGAAAATATGCGCCATTTCGCTCAAGAAGGCACGTGCCTCGCGCGGTGGCTGTGAGGAAACGAATTCCAGCACGGCGGGCAAGTAGTCGGGCAACTCACCCGGCGCCAGATACAGCCCGGCCTTTTCGTAGGTCTTCGCGAGATCAATCATCGCCGGACCGCGGTCGCGTGAATCACCATGCACATGCTCGAACAGGTGCAGCGACGTATTGCGGCCGCGGTCAAACAATTCGACGTAGTTGGCTTCTGTTTCCAGCGGCTCCGTGCTGGCGAGCGTATCAATCAACGCTTCAAGTTCAGCCTGACGCGCCGAAGACAGCGCGTGTTCGCCGCGCAGAACCTCGCGCATCTCGGATAAATAGCCGCGCATTTCAGAATTGGGATAACCCAACAGCACTGCCAGCACACGCAGGCTGCCGGAGGCGGCTACAGGTTTTGAGGATACCAGCATGATCAGACCTCCAGCTTGATAGGAATGGTGCGTTTCTTTTCACTGCCGAACAGGCTGGTTTCGCCCGTACCTTCCGAGCAGCCGTTGCCGAACGAAAAACCGCAACTGCCGCGCACATTGAACGTGTTCTCGGCGTATTCGCGGTGCGTGCTTGGGATCACGAAGCGATCCTCGTAGTTGGCAATCGCCATGACGCGGTACATCTCCTCCACTTCATTCTGCGTAATCCCTACCTGTTCCAACACTTTGGTATTAATGCGCTTATCGACATGCTTTTCGCGCTGATAGGCGCGCATCGCCAGCATGCGTTCCAGTGCACGCACCACGGGAACCGTATCACCCGCGGTGAGCAGGTTGGCCAGATACTTGACCGGAATGCGCAACTGATTGACGTCGGGGATTTCGCCGTTCGCACCCACATGGCCGGCATTGGCAGCGGCACTGATCGGCGATAGCGGCGGCACGTACCACACCATCGGTAGCGTGCGGTACTCGGGGTGCAGCGGCAACGCCACTTTCCACTCCACCGCCATCTTGTACACCGGGCTATTGCGGGCGGCTTCCATCCACTTGTCGGGAATCCCGTCAATCGCAGCCTGCTTGATAACTTCGTCTGCGTTAGGATCCAGGAAAATGCCGAGCTGCGCGTGATACAAATCACGATCGTGCTCGACGCTGGCTGCTTCCTGAATGCGATCAGCGTCGTACAGCAGCACGCCGAGGTAACGAATACGCCCGACGCAGGTTTCGGAGCACACAGTGGGCTGCCCCGCTTCGATACGCGGATAACAGAAGATGCATTTTTCGGCCTTGCCGCTTTTCCAGTTGTAGTAAATCTTCTTGTACGGGCATCCGCTCACGCACATGCGCCAGCCGCGGCACTTGTCCTGATCGATCAGCACGATGCCGTCTTCCTCGCGCTTGTAGATCGAGCCCGACGGGCAACTCGCCACGCACGCCGGGTTCAGGCAGTGCTCGCACAACCTCGGCAGATACATCATGAAGGTATTTTCGAACTGGCCGTAGATGTCCTTCTGGATATCGTCGAAGTTCTTGTCCTTGCTGCGTTTGCTGAACTCGCCGCCGAGAATTTCTTCCCAGTTCGGACCCCACACGATCTTGTCCATCTGCTTGCCGGTAATCAGGCTGCGCGGCCGCGCCGTGGGCGTGGCCCGCATCTCCGGTGCGCTCTGCAAGTGGCCGTAGTCGAAAGTAAACGGCTCGTAGTAGTCGTCAATCTCGGGCAGGTTCGAGTTGGCGAAAATACGCATCAACAACTTCCACTTCGCACCCTGGCGCGGCTCGATGCTGCCGCTGCTCTTGCGAACCCAGCCGCCATTCCATTTGTCCTGGTTCTCCCACTCCTTGGGATAACCGATGCCGGGTTTGGTCTCGACGTTATTGAACCAGGCGTATTCCATGCCGGGCCGGCTGGTCCACACGTTCTTGCAGGTCACGGAACACGTGTGGCAACCAATGCACTTGTCCAGATTCAGCACCATGCCGATTTGCGCGCGGATTTTCATGCATTTTCTCCCTGAGCTTGCACTGGTCGGACTAATTCATCCGCCACCGGCGTGTCAAGCCAATCGACCTTGACCATCTTGCGCACCACCACGAATTCATCGCGGTTTGTACCGATAGTGCCGTAGTAGTTGAAGCCATAGCTCAACTGTGCATAGCCGCCGATCATGTGCGTGGGCTTGATCACGATGCGCGTCACCGAGTTGTGGATGCCGCCACGTGCACCGGTAATCTCCGACCCCGGTGTATTCACAATTTTCTCCTGCGCGTGATACATCATCACCATGCCGGGGTTGACGCGCTGGCTGACCACCGCGCGCGCCGCAATAGCACCGTTGATATTGAACAGTTCCACCCAGTCGTTATCCACAATGCCGGCGCTTTTCGCGTCGTCTTCGCTGAGCCAGATGCACGGCCCGCCGCGGCTTAGCGTGAGCATCATCAGGTTGTCGGTATACGTGGAGTGGATGCCCCACTTCTGGTGCGGCGTAATAAAGTTCAGCAGAATTTCCGGATTGCCGTTGCTCTTGATGCCATGAATGCCGGCGGTGGTCTTCAGATCCACCGGCGGGCGATAGCTGACGCAGCCCTCGCCAAACGCGCGCATCCACGGATGGTCCTGGTAAAACTGCTGGCGGCCGGTAAGCGTGCGCCACGGAATGAACTCATGCACGTTGGTGTAACCGGCGTTGTAAGAAACCGTCTCGCTCTCGATACCGCTCCACGTCGGCGATGAAATGATCTTGCGCGGCTGCGCCTGGATATCGCGGAAACGAATCTTCTCGTCCTCGCGATGCAGCGCAAGGTGCTTATGGTCGCGGCCCGTTTGTTTGCCCAGCGCTTCCCATGCCTTAACGGCCACATGGCCATTGGTTTCGGGTGCGAGCTGCAGGATCACCTCGCAGGCATCGATGTCGGTTTCGATCTTCGGCATGCCGTGGGTTACGCCTTCGGCAATATTGAGACCGTTCAGTTCACCGAGTTGTTTCACCTCGTCCTGCGTATTCCACGCGATGCCCTTGCCGCCGTTGCCTATCTTGTTCATCAGCGGACCAAGCGCGGTGAACCGCTTATATACATTCGGGTAGTCGCGTTCGACCACCATCATCTGCGGCGCGGTCTTGCCCGGGATCAGATCAACTTCACCCTTCTTCCATTCCTTCACATCAAAAGGCTGGGCCAGTTCAGCGGGTGTGTCATGCATCAGCGGCGTCAGCACCAGTTCCTTCTCGACCCCGAGATGTCCCACACAAACTTCGCTGAACTTTTTCGCAAATCCCTTGTAGATGTCCCAGTCACTTCTGGACTGCCACGCCGGATCCACTGCCGTCGACAGCGGGTGTATGAACGGATGCATATCACTGGTGTTGAGGTCGTTCTTTTCATACCAGGTGGCGGTAGGCAGCACGATGTCCGAATACAGGCACGTGGTGCTCATGCGGAAATCCAGCGTCACCAGCAGATCGAGTTTGCCTTCGGGTGCTTTGTCGTGCCAGACCACTTCCTCCGGTTTGGCCTCCTCGGCGCCCAAATCTTTACCCTGCACGCCGTTGCTGGTGCCAAGCAAATGCTTGAGAAAATACTCGTGCCCCTTGCCGCTCGAGCCCAGCAGGTTGGAACGCCATACAAACAGGTTGCGCGGCCAGTTCTGCGGCGCGTCCGGATCTTCGCAACTCATCTTGAGTGAGCCGTCTTTCAGCGCCTTGACCGCATAATCTTTCGGATCCACGCCGGCGGCCTGCGCATCGCGCACTACCTGCAGCGGATTGGTTTTCAGTTGCGGGGCAGAAGGCAGCCAGCCCATGCGCTCGGCGCGCACGTTGTAGTCGATCATGCTGCCGCCAAACAGCTTTTTGTCGGCCAGCGGTGACAGTACTTCTTCGACGCCCAGCTTTTCGTAACGCCATTGATCAGTGTGGGCGTAAAAGAAGCTGGTGCTGTTTTGCTGCCGCGGCGGGCGTATCCAGTCAAGCGCGAACGCCAGCGCCGTCCACCCGGTCTGCGGCCGCAGTTTTTCCTGACCGACATAGTGCGCCCAGCCACCACCGCTCTGACCAATGCAACCGCACATCATCAGCATATTGATAATGCCGCGATAGTTCATGTCGCTGTGGTACCAGTGGTTCATCGCGGCGCCGATAATCACCATCGATTTGCCATGTGTTTTATCGGCGTTGTCTGCGAACTGGCGAGCGACTGCGATGACCTGCGCGCGGGGTGTGCCGGTGATGCGCTCCTGCCACGCGGGTGTGTACGGCGTCTCGTCGTCATAACTGGTGGCGGCAAGCTCACCCGGCAAGCCGCGCGCCACCCCGTAGTTGGCGGCCTGCAAATCGAACACGGTGGCGATAGTAGCCTCGCTGCCGTCGCCAAGCGCAATGCGTTGCACTGGCACCGTGCGCGCCAGCACATCGCTGTTGGGGCTGTTGGTAAAGTGCTTGGTTTCGATGCCGCCGAAATACGGAAAGCCGACGCGCGCAGTCTCTGTGCTCGGATTGGCATCTTCGAGCAGCGAGAGTTTGAGCTTCACATCGCTACCGTGATGCGCCTCTTTGGCTTCGAGATTCCACTGGCCCTGGTCGGCGCGGCCATCCGGCCCCCAACGAAAACCAATGGCGCCGTTGGGCAGCACCACCTTGCCAGACGTGTCGATGGCTACCGTTTTCCACTCGGGGTTATTCGCCTGACCAAGCTTGTCGTTAAAATCCGAAGCGCGCACATAGCGATCCGGTACCAGGATTTTTTCACCGCCTGCCGTGGTGTGTTCCTTTAGCATCACCAACATCGGCAGATCGGTATAACGGCGCGCATAGTCGTCGAAATACGCGCTGCGCTTGTCGAAATAAAATTCCTTCAGGATCACATGCCCCATGGCCATCGCCACCGCCGCATCGGTGCCCTGCTTCGGGTGCATCCAGATATCGGCGAGCTTGGCGACTTCGGAATAATCGGGCGTCACCGCAACGGTCTTCGTTCCTTTGTAGCGAACCTCGGTAAAGAAGTGTGCGTCGGGCGTGCGCGTCTGCGGCACGTTGGAACCCCAGGCGATAATGAAGCTGGAGTTGTACCAGTCCGCCGATTCCGGCACGTCGGTCTGTTCGCCCCAGGTTTGCGGGCTCGACGGCGGCAAATCGCAATACCAGTCATAGAAGCTCATGCACACGCCGCCGATCAGGCTTAGATAACGGCTGCCTGCCGCATAACTGACCATCGACATGGCCGGTATGGGTGAGAAACCGATTACACGATCCGGGCCGTACTTTTTGATGGTATAGACATTGGCCGCCGCGATAATTTCGTTGATCTCGTCCCAGCTTGAACGTACGAAGCCGCCAAGTCCGCGTACCTTCTGATAATCGCGGCGTTTGTCGTCGGATTCAGCAATGGAGGTCCATGCATCTACGGGGTCTTTGCTCAGGCGCGCTTCGCGCCAACTTTTCAGGAGCCGTCCGCGCACCAGCGGATACTTCACCCGGTTGGCGCTATAGAGATACCAGCTATAACTCGCACCGCGCGCGCACCCGCGCGGCTCATGATTGGGCATGTCCCAACGCGTGCGCGGGTAGTCGGTCTGCTGGGTTTCCCAGGTGACGATGCCACCCTTGACGTAAATCTTCCACGAGCAGGATCCCGTGCAGTTCACGCCGTGCGTGGAGCGCACGATCTTGTCTTCCCAAGTGCGGTCTTCGCCGGTAACGACGCCGTGCCCGTTGGAAAAATTTTCTCGCGGTTGGTTGAAGTACGTCAGTCGATCCAGAAAATGACTCATGGTTATCTCGTTAAGTATTTGTTTTTAAATGATATTTTATGGGTTCTTCACGTAGGCATCAGCGCGCAGGTAGAACCACCAATTGAGAATCAGACACAGCGCATAGAAGATGGCAAAGCCATACATCGCGATCTCAGGCGTACCTGCCTTGATTTGTCCGCCGATCACCACCGGTGCGATGAAGGCGCCGTAAGCGGCGATCGCCGACGTCCAGCCCAGCACCGGGCCCGCTTGCGTGCGGTCGAAAATCACGCCGATGGTGCGGAAAGTAGAACCATTGCCGATGCCGGTGGCGGCAAACAACAAAACGAACAGCACCATGAACAACAGAAAATATTGTTCCGGCGCCGGCGACTTGTAAGCCAGCAACATCACATACCCCACCGCCGTGGAGGCCACCACCATGATTGCCGAGATAATCTGGGTGACGATTGAGCCGCCCACCTTATCGGAAATCCAGCCACCCACCGGTCGGATCAACGCACCAACAAACGGTCCGATCCATGCATAAGTGAACGCCGAGGGCGCATTCGGATTCTTCAGCGTGTGCTGCATCACGCCCGCAGCGTCGGGCACGTGGCTCACGCCGAAGATCACGGTGATCGACAGCGGCAGCGCCATCGAGAAGCCGATGAACGAACCGAAGGTGACGATGTAAAGCGCCGTCATCGACCAAGTATGCTTGTTACGGAAAATCGCAAATTGCTTGTCGATGTTGTCCTTCATGGTGCCGAATGCCGTCAGCCGCATTACCAGCAAAGCCGTTACCACGTCCAGCGGAATGGCCACCCACATGCTGATGAGCCCCAAACCCGTGGGCTTCGGCAAATACAGATACAAGCCGAGGATCGATGGCACAAACGCCAGCGTGTAAAGCCAGGTGACTTTGGCGAATGCCACAATGGGATGACCCGTGTCGGGGGATACCGTTTTAAGGTTATTCATCCCAACCCAGCACAGCACCGACAGTGGGATCAGCGTCAGCACCCAGGCAAATCCCGCGTTCTGAATATAAGTCGGCGTGCCCGCGGCGATCTTGCCGAATATCCAGCCGCTATCTTTCATCAGCGTCATCGCTTCACCGCCCCACGAAAACGAACCGAAGATGCCCATGGTCATCACCAGCGGAATGACAACCTGCATCGTTGTCACGCCGAAGTTGCCGATGCCGGCGTTAATGCCCAGCGCCGTGCCTTGCAAACGCTTCGGGAAAAACGTGCTGATGTTCGACATCGAACTGGCGAAGTTGCCACCGCCCACGCCCGACCACAGCGCCATCAACTGAAACACCCACAGTGGCCAGTCCTTGTGTTGCAGCGCGATGCCGGTACCGATGGCCGGTGCCAGCAACATAGCGGTGGTGAGAAAAATCGTGTTGCGTCCGCCCGCCAGCCGTATCAGAAACGAAGCCGGGATGCGCATGGTGGCGCCGGCAATGCCCGCGATAGCGGTCAGCGTGAAAAGATCCGCCTGAGAGAACGGAAACCCGAGGTTGAGCATCTGCACCGTGATGATGCCCCACATGCCCCACACCGCGAAGCCGCACAGCAGCGCAGGCACGGATATCCACAGATTGCGGTAGGCGATGCGCTTACCTGTGGATTCCCAGAACGCATTGTCTTCCACATCCCACTTTTCGATGTCCGCCCGGCTGCCGCCGGCGGTTGCTTTTGTAGAAGATGCACTCGCCATGCCGGTTTGCTCTGAGGTTTTCATGGTTACACCTGTGTCAGGACGTTGCGCGCGGGTTCGGGATGTTTTTTGGCTTCGGCCATACTCATCGGACGCACTTCGGTGAAGTACATCCACATCAGCGACACCCACACGATGCCGAACATCAGCATGAAGGCCGACGAGCGCACGCCGGTCAGATCCACCAGCGCGCCAAACATGATCGGCAGAATGAAACCGCCCATGCCGCCCGCAAGTCCCACCACGCCGGA
>JBEBHE010000041.1:0-20408 GCA_040081205.1 Burkholderiales bacterium
ATCAGGTAGATGGGCACGGCGGACAGACCAGATGGCGAAAATCGCAATGGGGATTGTACACGCGCGCGCCCGGCGCAGCCTTGAAAGACCGTATTGCGAAAAAATAACTTACTTTAAAAACAAATACTTATAAAGTATTCGCATTTCAAAGGCCATATCATGATCCTGCGCATTCGAGATAATGAATGGAAAACAATTGCGCCGCATCCGTCCAGCAATGCGCGGCCGTGAACCCGGCTTCGCGCGCAAGCCGCTGAAATTCATCGACCGAATATTTGCAGGAATTTTCGGTGTGTATGGTCTCGCCCGCGCGAAAGTGAAACGTTTGCCCCGCTACGTTCGCCTGTTGCTCGCGCAGACTGCGCAAATGCATTTCGATACGGCCTTCATCGGCGTCGTAAAACGCGTGATGCTCGAATGCAGCGACATTGAAGTCACCGCCCAACTCGCGGTTAATACGCGTCAGAAGGTTCAGGTTGAATGCTGCCGTAACGCCTTGCGCGTCGTTGTAGGCCGCGTTTAGACGCGAGGGGTCTTTTTTCAGATCAACGCCGACCAGCATCGCACCGCCAGGCCCGGCAATCGCGTGCGCATGCCGCAGAAAGGCCAGCGCGTCGGGCCGCGTAAAATTGCCGATGGTCGAACCCGGAAAATAAATCACGCGGCGGCGTGGACGTAGGCCGTCGATTTCCGGCAACTGCAACGGCCGCGTGTAGTCGGCGCATACCGCCGCCACCTTAACCGCTGGATAGGCCTCGGCAAGTTCCGCCGCGCACTGCCGCAGCGCGGTGCGCGAAATGTCGATAGCCATATAGGCCGCCGGCGCCAGCGCCTCAATCAGCACGCGCGTTTTGCGGCCGGAACCGGCACCGTATTCGATCAACAGGCATTGCGGCCCGAGCAAGCACGCCATGTCCGCGGCGCTGGTCTGCATCATCGCCAGTTCGGTGCGCGTCGGATAGTACTCCGGCAGCACGCAAATCGCCTCGAACAGCTCGCTGCCGCGCGCATCGTAGAAATATTTGGGCGCGAGCGACTTTTGCGGCTGCGCCAATCCGTTCAGCACATCGCCGAGCAGATTTTCGGTATCCGGATGAAGATCGTGAAACAGGCAGTCAGTGCGCGAGGGCATGGCACAGGCAGTAGAAGTTGCAACCGCACGGAGAGTAACACGCCTTCCGCGCTACGGCGGATGCAAGCTTAGCCGACCGTCATGCGTCCCGCGTGATACTCGATCCACTTCTTGATGCGATTCGCGTCGCCAGAGCGACTGAGGCGCCCCCACGAATCGAGCAGCACGATCACCACCGGCGAACCGGCAATTACGGTTTGCATCACTAGACAACGCCCCGCTTCACGTATGTAACCCGTCTTCGACAGCTCGATATTCCAATCCGGACTGGGTATCAGCGCATTGGTGTTGCGAAACTCGAGCGTGCGCCCGCTCACGCTTTGCACCGCGTAGCCGTTGCCAGTGGAATATTGCCTAATCAACGGATACTGATAGGCCGCCGTCACCATTTTCGCGAGGTCTTGCGCGGTGGATACGTTGCTGCTCGATAGTCCCGTGCTGTCGACAAACGACGACTGCATCATATCGAGCGATATTGCTTTCAGGTTCATCTCGCGCACGAACGCTGCGATACCGCCGGGATAGGCACGCGCCAGTGCCGATGCGGCACGGTTCTCGGAAGACATCAGCGCAAGGCGCAGCATTTCGTCGCGCGTGAGCACTGTGCCGATCTGCAGGCGCGAGCCGGTGTTTTTGAGATGATCGAGATCTTCTTCGGTCAACGAAATGGGCTCGTCAAGCGGCAACTTGGCATCCAACACCACCATCGCTGTCATCAGCTTGGTGATCGACGCGATCGGTGCAACGGCGGTTATATTTTTGTTATAAACCACATCGCCGTTTTGCATGTTGACCACCAGCGCAGCACTCGATTGCACGTCCAGCACATCGGGATTAAAGGGTTCCGGCGGAGGCGGGCCGGCACGTTTGGCAACGCGCACAGTTTTGCCTTGCCGCACGGCGGCACGCGGAGCAGCCTTGGCCGCTTTTGCAACGCCTTTGGGAGCGGGCTTTACGGACTTGGCCGTGTTCGCCACGGTGGTACGGCGTGGATCGGCTTTTCGCAGTTCAGCGTGGCAATTAACCGCGAAAACACCTAGCCATAACGCCAGAAAATACCGGATCACCCTGCCCTCCAGAATCATAATATCCTGTAAAAATACAGGGTTACGATATTTTTTTCAAGTATTTTAATCAAAATGCTACCTCGCTGTATTAACGTGCTGAAGTGGATATCGGATGACGGAATCGCCCAAGGAGAACAAAGTCATCCAGGACGCAAAAAAAACTCCGCACGGGAAGCCCGGGCGGAGTTCAAAGAGACCATACAGCTACCCACTCAGCACAGGTAACTGCAACTGCTGGCCTCCGAGGAGGAACATGCCTCAGTCGAAGCAGCGCGTTTCAAAACGTTTGCCATGCGCCGCAACCACCGACAATGACTGCAAAATAGCAGCGCACCCTTACCTCAAACTTACATGTCACATCGCGCAGGAACGACCGTCAGTTTTTGCATGGTGTTATCCTAGAATCATGCGCATCCTCATAGCAGAAGACGATCCGGTATTGGCGGATGGACTCACCCGCTCGCTGCGTTTGGGGGAATACGCGGTTGACTGCGTGAACGATGGCCTCGCCGCGGATCATGCGTTGTCGTCCCAGACCTACGATCTCGCGATACTCGATCTGGGGCTGCCGCGCCTAGACGGCTTTGAGGTGTTGCGGCGGCTGCGACGGCGCGCATCAACCATACCCGTATTGGTGTTGACGGCACGCGATGCGCTGACAGATCGTGTGCATGGTCTTGATCTGGGTGCCGACGACTACATTACCAAGCCGTTTGAGTTGCCTGAACTGGAAGCACGCGTGCGTGCGCTGATCCGGCGCGGGCAGGGTGGCGGCAGCTCAACCGTATCGCACGGAAAACTGAAGCTCGATACCGTGGGCCGCCGCGTAACGGTGGAAGATCAGCCGCTCGACCTTTCAGCACGTGAATTGGGCGTGCTCGAAGTACTGATGATGCGCAGCGGCAGAGTCGTCAGCAAGGATCAACTGGCGGAAAAACTTTACAGTTGGGACGATGAAGTCGGGGCCAACGCCATCGAGGTATGCGTCCACCGCCTGCGCAAGAAAATCGAGCCTGCCGGCGTCGCCATTCGCACCATACGCGGCCTCGGATATCTGCTGGAAAAAGAACGCGCATGAACAGACGCATGACGCTGCGCCGCCAGGTGCTGGCATGGGTGTCTATTCCGCTTGGCATTCTATGGCTGGTCAGCGCCTATAGCGACTATGACATCGCCACGCGCTTCGTCAACGGCGCCTACGACCGCGCGCTGCTTGAGTCCGCGCTCGACATCGGACGTCAGGTCCGCGTGCTGCGCGGACGCGTTTATGTTGATCTCCCCGAGATCGTGGTGCAAATGCTGCGCTCGCGCGAGTCGGGCCAGTTTTTTTATCTGGTCACCGGCCCGGATAACGAATACATCACGGGCGAGCCCGATCTCAAACCGTCGCAAACCACGCCGTCAGGACAGGCTGCCTATTACAACGACAGCTACCGCAATCAGGAAATAAGAGTCGCGGTCATCAAGTTGCCGGTGGAAACCGAAGAAGTGCGTGGGCTGGTCACGGTGCAGGTGGCCGAAACGCTTTCACCGCGAACCGTTTTGCTGCGCGAGGTTCTGCTGGGCATGGCACTGCCGCAAGGATTGCTGGCGATTCTCGCGGGCGTGGTGATCTGGGTCGCGGTCGCTCGCGGTCTGGCGCCGCTGACAGCCCTGCGCCGCGACATTGAACAACGCTCGCATCGCGATCTATCGGCGCTACCGGTCGCCAATGTGCCCGCCGAGGTTCGTCCGCTGGTCGAGTCGACGAACGGATTGCTGCACCGGCTGAGTATGGCGCTGGCCGCTCAACAGCGTTTTATCGCCGATGCCGCACACCAACTGCGCACGCCCATCGCAGGCCTGCGCACGCAAACCGAGTTGGCGCGCCGCCAAACGTCGCCCGCCGATGTGCAAGTCACGCTGGTCCAGTTGCAAACCGCCGCAGAACGCATGACGCATTTAATCAATCAACTGCTGTCCCTCGCGCGCGCGGAACCGTCCGCTGAACACACGCAGACAATGGAAAAACTCGACCTGGGCGTGCTCGCGCGAGAAGTGACGACCGAATGCGTGCCGCGTGCGCTGGCGCGCAATATCGATCTCGGTTTCGAAGGCAGCGATGTCCTGCCGCGGATCGCAGGAGATGATTTTCTGTTACGCGAGATGCTCGGCAATCTCATCGACAATGCGATTCACTACACCCAACCAGGTGGACATGTCACCGTGCGCGTTTCCTGCGTGCAAGACAACTTGCATCTATCCGTGGAAGACGATGGCCCCGGCATCCCGGAAGCCGAACGCGAAGCGGTGCTGGAGCGCTTCCATCGCGTGCTCGGCACGGGTGTCGAAGGCGCGGGACTCGGCCTCTCCATCGTGCGCGAAATTGTCATGCGTCACGGCGGACAAATTCGTTTGTTACCGGGACACGATAATCGCGGCACGCTTGCGTTGGTAACGCTGCCGCTGGCACTGGATGCCTGATTACGCATCACCCGTGGCGTCTTTCTGTTCTTCCTCTTGCTGTAGCGCCCACATCTGCGCGTACGCACCGGCGCGATCGAGCAATTCGCGATGCGTGCCGCGCTCGATGATGCGCCCGTGATCCATCACCAGTATTTGATCCGCATCCATCACGGTGGATAAGCGATGGGCAATCACCAGAGTGGTGTGGCCATGCGCGATGCGCGTGAGCTCTTCCTGGATTGCTTTTTCCGATTTGGAATCGAGCGCGGAGGTTGCTTCATCAAAAATAAGAATACGCGGGTTTTTCAGGATCGCGCGCGCAATTGCCACGCGCTGCTTTTCGCCGCCGGAAAGCTTAAGCCCGCGTTCGCCCACCGGCGATTCGTAGCCATCGGGCAGGCTTACAATGAAATCATGGATGTGCGCCGCACGCGCCGCTTCGAGCACTTCGTCGTGTGAAGCACTGGTGCGACCGTAGTGAATATTGTAATAAATGGTATCGTTAAACAGCACCGTATCCTGCGGCACGATGCCGGTGGCCGCGCGCAAACTGGATTGCTGCACGTCACGTATATCGGCGCCGTTCACACGGATCGCTCCCGCTGAAACATCGTAAAAACGATAGAGCAGCCGTGCCAGCGTCGATTTCCCGGAACCACTGTGCCCAACTACAGCCACTTTGTGACCTGCGGGAATCTCGAAGCTCACATCAAACAAAATCTGACGTTCAGGCTCGTAACTGAAATTGACGTTGTCAAAACGCACGGTTGCTGGTCCATCGGTGAGGGGTTCCGCGCCGGGCTTATCCTGAATTTCCCGGTTTTCTTCAAGCAACCGGAACATGCGATCCATGTCGATCAGCGATTGCTTTATTTCACGATACGCCATGCCCAGAAAATTCAGCGGAATATAAAGCTGAATCAGCAAAGCGTTAACCAGGACCAAATCGCCCAGCGTCAGCGATTTTTCCGCCACACCCTGTGCGGCAAATACCATTAGCGTGGTTGCGGCAATGGCGATAATGGCGCTCTGGCCGATATTGAGCGCGCCCAGCGAAGCTTCCGTTTTAACCGCCGCCGCTTCGTAGCTGGTGAGATTTGCGTCGTAGCGTTGCGCTTCGAACTCTTCGTTGTTGAAATACTTGACGGTTTCGTAGTTGAGCAGACTATCGACAGCGCGCGTGTTGGCCTTAGAGTCCAACTCATTCGCGCGACGCCGGATCGCAGTGCGCCATTCGGTGATCGAAATGGTAAAAATGATGTAGACGATCACCGCGCCAAAAGTGACCGCAACGAAGCGCCAGTCAAAGCGCGCGAACAACACCACCGCCACCAGCACGAACTCCAGGATCACCGGAATAATCGAAAACAGCATGAACGTCAGCAACGTTGAGATACCGCGCGTGCCGCGTTCGATATCGCGCGTCATGCCGCCGGTTTGGCGATTCAAATGAAAACGCAGCGACAGGCTGTGCAGATGGCGAAATACATTCAGCGCCACGCGCCGCACGGCGCGCTGCGCCACGCGCACGAACACCATGTCGCGCAATTCGGCGAACATCGTATTGGCGAAACGCAGTACGCCATAGGCTATCAGCAACAGAAACGGCACCGCAAGAATCTGCTGCGTTGGCGTCAGGTCATCGACGATGCCTTTCATCAACAGCGGCACGCCGACGTTGGCGAGTTTCGCGGCAACCAGAAAAGTCAGCGCAATCGCGACGCGCCCTTTGTATTCCCACAAAAAGGGCAACAACGTGGGCACGACGCGCCATTCGCTGCGTGCGCGCGGCTTTTCTTCCGCCGTTGCCTTCGCCGCAACGTCAGTTGCGTGACCGTGGGCGCTCATGCGCGCCGCCGGCGAATTTTATTACGGAATATCATTGGTAAAATTTATTAATAAAAACAATTACTTACAGTAAATTTAAATCGCAAGTCAATGCACGATGATCGGAACTGTGTCGCCACCCGCGCCCGCGCTGCACGCTCGCGCCACGCACCTGAAATCCACGAACATAGATGCGGTCAAGACACAGCAAAGGCAATAGCGCCGGGAAACTTCTTGCAGGCCTGCCACCGTCGGCCTCGAATACTTCATGCATATTAAGTGGATGCGCGAATTCATGCGTAGCGCGATGCCGCCAGTACCAATCGTTAAAATCGCCAGCAACAATGAGCGGCGCATCGGCAGGCACCATGCGTTCAACGCGCTGTCGCAATCGTTCGAGCTGACGGTTGCGTCCACGCGCGGTCAGTGCCAGATGCACGCAAACACAATGCAGCGGCTCCGGCCAGCCTGGCACCTCGATCTCGGCGTGCAATAAGCCGCGGTTTTCAAACCGATGCGATGAAACATCCTGATTTTCCCAGCGCAAAATCGGATAACGCGACAGTATCGCATTGCCATGCTCGCCGGCAGCGGACACGGCATTGCGGCCATAAGCGTAACTACAGGCTTGGTCCTGCCACATCAAGTCAGCCAGAAATTCATGCTGCGGCTCGTGCGGCCAGTTGCCGTGACGCCGAGCGTGGCTGTCGTTCCGGCCCGAGACTTCCTGCAAAAACACCAGGTCGGCATCAAGCGCACGCAACTGGTCGCGCAGTGCGTGTATCACCACGCGCCGGTTGAACATCGACAGTCCTTTGTGAATGTTATAGGTGGCGACGCGTAACTGTCGGATGGATGTTGGCGTGTGGCTTGTCATTCAAAAAAAAGGCGTGCCGCCATGGCGACACGCCGTGTTTGCATCAAATAGAATTCAGGATACCGCCAGCATGCGATCCAGCGTAATACGCGCAAGGTCTGCTTCGCGCTTTGGCACTTTGATCTGATTGACCACGTTGCCGGCCACCAGGTTTTCGAGGGTCCATGCCAGGTGCTGCGGGTCGATACGCGCCATGGTCGAACACATGCACACCGTCGGCGCCATGAATTGCACCACTTTCCCCTGTGGCTTGAATTCCTCGGCGAGGCGGTTCACCAGATTCAATTCGGTGCCGACCAGCCAGCGGGTGCCGGGCGCACTGGATGCGATGGTTTTGATGATGTAGTCGGTGGAACCCACGTAATCCGACAGTTTGCACACTTCAAAATTACATTCCGGGTGACTGATCACAGCGCCCGTCGGATTCTGCTGACGCCAACGCAAAATATGCGAAGCCTGGAACATCTGATGCACCGAGCAGTGCCCTTTCCACAGAAGCACTTTTGCCATTTTGATTTGCTGCGCGGTCAATCCGCCCATCGGAAGATCCGGGTCCCACACCAGCATTTCCGCCAGCGGGATGTCCATCAAATAGCCGGTCCAGCGTCCCAGATGCTGGTCGGGGAAGAACAGCACTTTTTCGCGGCGCGCGAACGCCCATTGCAAAATCTGCCGCGCGTTACTCGAGGTGCAAACAATGCCGCCGTGCTCGCCGCAAAACGCCTTGAGGTCAGCGGCCGAATTGATATAGGTAATCGGTGTGATCACTTCGTCGGGATTCAACACTTCGCCGATTTCGCGCCATGCGCGCTCGACTTTCGCGAGATTTGCCATATCGGCCATCGAGCAACCCGCGCTCATGTCCGGCAGACTCACCGTCTGTGTCGGCTTCGACAAAATGTCCGCCACTTCCGCCATGAAATGCACGCCGCAGAACACCAGGTATTCGGCTTCCGTGCGCGACGCAAGCTTTGACAGTCCCAGCGAATCACCCACCAAATCGGCGTGACGATAGACATCCGCACGCTGATAGTGATGGCCGAGAATCACCGCGCGCTTGCCCAGCGCCTTTTTGGCGGCAAGAATGCGCGGCTGGCAATCGTCGTCGGCCAGCGGCTTGTAACGGTCAAACTTGATCGTGCTTACGGTGCTCGTTTCCATGACGCCCTTTCAATCGCGTAATCATGTCACTTTCGTCTTTCCCGAAAGCAAAAACCGGGATAACCTAGAAAGATATCACACTAAGACCTAATTTCCAGCGCGGAATTCCCCCATCCGGAATCGCTACAATGCCCGAAGGGATATTTGGTTTACCGGACCTTAATCCGTTTTTCACCCAGTTGTGCGATTTAACACATGGTTTCCAGGGATTCTTTCCGGAAGCTCCCGAATCGCCGCAGCATTGCTCCAGGAAAAACACTTTTCCGCAGCCTTCTGCCATGGCAGCCACACGTATTGCACGTGCTCCTTCGGCGCCAATGTCACCGGCAGCGGCCCGGGTAACTCCAGGCTGAACACGTGCTCCGTATTGTGTGTGGTGCCGGGCGCGTAACGGCCGCTCCAGCGCGAAAAAATCTCGAATTGATTCTGCTTGTTCCAGTTGCGCAGCGAGTAGAGACACGCGTCGAGCCCGGTTTCCTCACCGACTTCGCGCACGGCGGTGATTTCCAGCGGCTCGTCTTCGGCATCCAAACTACCGGTCACCGATTGCCAAAAGCCCAACCGGTCAGCGCGCTCTATCAGCAACACTTGCAAGTCAGCGGTGTGGATCACCACCAACACCGAAATCGGGATCTTGTAGGCCACGGCTGCCTAACTGTCTTCGCCTAGTAAGCCGGCAAATCCTTTGCGCCATCCACCAGTACGATGAACGGCGTGCCTTTGCCTTTCCAGAATTTCGCGGCCTCGCTCAACACGTCGAGCGCGGTTTGATAGTCGCCGGCCGCGGCTTTGGCAAATTTTTCGTGGCCAGCCATGTGCAATACATAACCCTTGCCGCTCAACCAGTTGAAATCGCGCACGCAGTCTGCCAACGCATCCCAGTTGCCACCGAAGTACGATGGCAGCTTCATCTGCTTCGCACACACCGCTAAAAACTGTTTTTTGTTGGCGACGGCTTGCAGCGGCAAAGCCATCCACGCGAGCCCGGCTTTGCCGGCAGCCTTTTGCAATTCCTCGACTTGCGCCGGCGCGCGGTAAATGCCAGAACGTTTGGCCGTTATCACAGCAGGGATTGCACTCATGGCACTATCCGTTTGAATGTTTTGTAGTGATCGTCACTGTAATATTTTTCACCGCCCTTGCCGGTGACGACGCGCCGGGCGCCGCGATGTTTAACACCCGGCGTCTTGACGGTAAACTCGTTGTAGTAGCCGCGCTCTTTGATCGGCAGACGCTTCTCGAAATTGCCGAACACAATACCGTCGCGATCGAACGGATACGGCCCGCTCTTCTCGATCAACCTGAGCGTATCGCGCGCTTCGGGCGGCAATGCTTTGACACTAACGTCCGCAAGGCTCGCCTGCACGCGTTCGCGTTGCGGCGCACCTTCACGCTGCGCCGACGCGCCCGCTGGCGCGAGCAGTAACATCATCGCCGCGAGAATATATACCAAGTATTTGTTTATATTGAACATTTTATTAACGACTTTGATGCCTGTTTTTTGCTGTTCCAAGATTTAACGCGCATCCGCCATCAAAGGATGACCCACAGTTCACGCCGCGGGCATTTCGACCTTACGCCGCAGGCGTTTCAACATTCCGCAGCCGAATATGCAATTCCCGTAACTGCTTTTCGTCCACCACATTCGGCGCTTGCGTGAGCAAACACTGCGCGCGCTGCGTTTTCGGGAATGCGATCACATCACGTATCGATTCCGCACCGGCCATCATGGTGACAATGCGATCCAGTCCAAATGCAATACCGCCGTGCGGCGGCGCGCCATACTGCAACGCCTTCAACAGAAACCCGAATTTCGCCTCGGCCTCTTCGGCGCCGATACCCAGCGCGGTAAATACTTTCGATTGAATGTCCTGACGGTGTATCCGCACCGAGCCACCGCCGATTTCCCAACCATTCAGCACCATGTCGTGCGCGATGGCGCGCGCTGCACCGGGGTCGGTTGCAAGCAAATCTTCGTGCCCCGCGGCGGGCGACGTAAACGGATGATGCATGGCATTCCAGCGTTTGCCTTCTTCGTCCCACTCGAACATCGGAAAATCAAGCACCCACAGCGGCTTCCAGGCTTTTTCGGCGAAGCCACGCTCGTGGCCAATTTTCGCGCGCAGCGCACCCAGTGCTTCATTCACCACTTTGGCTTTGTCCGCGCCAAAGAAAATCAGATCGCCGTTTTTTGCACCGGTGCGTTCAATCGCTGCTTTGAGCGCTGCTTCAGAAAGATTTTTCACTATGGGCGATTGCAGCCCGGCGTCGTTCAACTGCGTGACATCGTTGACCTTGATGTAGGCCAAGCCCTTCGCGCCGTAAATTTTGCTGAACTCGGTGTAGGCGTCAATCTCCCCTCGGGTAAGCGATGCGCCACCCGGCACCAGCAACCCGGCAACGCGCCCACCCGGCGTATTGGCAGGCCCCGAAAACACTTTGAACGCGACTTCTTTCATCGCATCGGTAAGTTCGGTGAGCTTCAACGGCACACGCATATCGGGCTTGTCGGACCCATACAGCGACATCGCATCGTCAAACGACATACGTGGAAACGGCTGCGGCAATTCGATGTTCAGTACTTCTTTGAACACGCTGCAAATCATAGCTTCCATCATCGCCGTAATTTCGCCTTGCGTCAGGAACGACGTTTCGATATCGATTTGCGTGAATTCTGGCTGACGATCAGCACGCAAGTCTTCGTCGCGAAAACAGCGGACGATCTGATAGTAGCGATCGTAACCCGACACCATCAGCATCTGCTTGAACAACTGCGGCGATTGCGGCAACGCGAAAAATTCACCGGCATGCACACGCGACGGCACCAGATAGTCGCGCGCGCCTTCGGGCGTGGAACGCGTCAACATCGGCGTTTCAATATCGATGAAGCCAAGCCTATCCAGATAGTTGCGTATCGCCATCGCGGTGCGATAACGCAGCCGCATGTTCTTTTGCATCGCCGGCCGGCGCAAATCGAGAAAGCGGTATTCAAGGCGCACGTTTTCCGACAAATTCTCATCGTCCATCAGAAACGGCGGGGTCAACGACGGATTGAGAATTTCAATCGACTGCGCCAGCACCTCTATTTCGCCGCTAACGAGATTGGCGTTCACCGTGCCTTCGGGACGCGGGCGCACCTTGCCGGTGACGCTCACCACAAATTCATTGCGCAGTGTTTCAGCCGTTTTGAACGTGTCAGCGTTGTCGGGATCGCAAACAATTTGTAGCAAACCCTCACGGTCTCGCATATCGATGAAAATCACACCACCGTGATCACGGCGGCGATGCACCCAGCCCTGCACCGTCACGATCTGTCCCAGTTGTTTGGGGCTCACCAGCCCGCAGTATTCGCTACGCATGATTTGGACCTGAAAAATTCGTAAAAAATCGGCGCTATTCGTTTGCCGCGCGGGATGGTGTAGATGGCACGCTCTGCTGCAACAAGCGGGCGTCGGCGGCTTTGCGATCCCTGGCGCCGCTATCCGTTGTCACCACGCCCATCGAAATAATATATTTCAGCGCTTCATCGATGCTCATGTCTAGTTCGATCACTTCCGAGCGCTTGACGTAAAAATAAAAACCGTTGACCGGACTCGGCGTCGTCGGAATAAATACCGCCACGTGCTCCTCGGAAAAACGGCTCACCAAGCTACCGGGCACATTGGTCTGAAATGCCAGCGACCAAGCCTCAGGGTGCGGATAACGCACCAGCAGCACTTTGCGAAACGCGTGCCCCGACCCGGAAAATAGCGTGTCGCTGACCTGCTTGACCGCTTTGTAAATGGAATTTACCACGGGAATGTGCTGTAGCACCCGTTCCCAGAACACCACCAGTTTCTGGCCGATGAAGTTCGCTGCCAGTACCCCCGTCAGAAACACCACCACCAGCGTCAAAATGACGCCTAGGCCAGGAATATGCATACCGAGCCAGCTTTCGGTGCGCAGCGCTTGCGGCAGCAGCAACAGCGAATGATCCATGGTACTCACCAGCAGGTTGAGTACCCACAACGTAATCACCAGCGGCACCCAGATCAGCAGGCCGGTAATCAGGTAACGTTTAAAAAAACTTTTCTTGGGCATGGGAATCAGAACAAAAACAGAATGCTAACTGGGTTTTCTTGCGAATTTGTGATGAGCCGCCACATGCTCCGCATAACGCGAACCGGCCAGATTGGTTACGTCGATTTCCCGTTTTCCAACCAAGCGATCAGGTACTGCTGGAAGGCGCGGGCGTGCTGGGTGCAGCGGGTGCGGGCGTACTCGAAGACGGCGTAGTACCGGCTTCGGTTTTGGATGTTTCAGTCTTGGCGGATACGTTGGTACCGCCAGTATCTTTTTGTTTTTCCTCGGATTTTTTGGCTGCACCTGCAGTGTTACTGCCACCGCTTTTGAAATCCGTCACATACCAGCCACCGCCTTTCAACTGAAATCCGGCGGCGGTAACCATTTTGCTGAACGTCGCCTTTTTGCATTCAGGACAATCGGTCAGCAGCGCGTCGCTCATGCGCTGAATGTATTCCTTTTGGAAGCCGCAACTGTCGCAGCGATACTCGTAAATCGGCATGGAAAAATAACTCGTCAATAAACTCGAATAATGACCAAAAAACACGAAAAAGTATTATACACCAAGTGCTTAGCGTGACCCGCCGCTATTGGGTATCGCGCATGCATCGTGCGTTGATCCACGCCAAACCGCCGCATAGGCCACGCCTCGCGCATAATATGGCGCTTTCGTTCCAGCCCTTTATTCACCAGCGCCCAGCACAATGAACCATTGCATTCTGGTATTGAATTCAGGTTCGTCGAGCATTAAATTCGCGGTATTCGACGCGGCGGCGGACGCACGTGCGCACCTGCAGGGCGACATCACCGGGCTGGGCGGCATACCGGCATTTTTCGCCCGCGACCATGCGGGCAACGCACTCACGGGACGGTTTCCACGATCTACCGCAACACATGATTCTGCGCTGGCATGGCTGTTCAACTGGCTGCGCGATCATCAAAGCGGATCACTCACTGGCGCGGGCCATCGCGTGGTACACGGCGGCGAACATTTCGCAGAGCCGGTGCTGATCGATACCACTGTATTCGCGGCACTGGAAGGTCTGGTGCCGCTCGCGCCGCTGCATCAGCCGCACAACCTCTCGGCGATTCGCGCGCTGATGACGCTGCAACCCGATCTGCCGCAGGTTGCGTGCTTCGACACCGCATTTCATCGCACGCAGGATACGCTCGCGCAGCAATTCGCGCTGCCACGGGCACTCACCGCAAGCGGCATCAAGCGTTATGGATTTCACGGCTTATCTTACGAACACATCGCCGGTGTGTTGCCGCAACATCTGGGAGATCGCGCTGATGGCCGCGTCATCGTCGCGCACCTCGGCAATGGTGCGAGCCTGTGCGCCATGCGCAATCGCAAGAGCGTCGCCACCACCATGGGATTTACCGCGCTCGACGGACTGATGATGGGTACGCGCTGCGGCGCCATTGACCCCGGCGTATTGTTTTATCTGATACGCGAAAAAAGCATGTCGGCAGAACAGGTAGAAGACCTGCTCTACCGACGCTCCGGATTGTTAGGTGTGTCGGACATAAGTAGCGACATGCGCGAACTGCTGGCCAGTTCCAAGCCCGCCGCACAAGAAGCCATTGATCTATTCTGTTACCGCGCCGCGCGTGAAATCGGTTCTCTCATCGCCGCACTGGGCGGCATCGACGCATTGATTTTTACCGCGGGTATCGGCGAACACTCTCATGAGGTACGCTTGCGTATAGGCGAAAGACTAAGCTGGTTAGGGATGGAAATTGATGATGCAGCCAATCGCGCGCATCAAACCACGATTAACAGTGCTGGAAGCCGCATCGCTGTTCACGTGATTCCAACGAATGAAGAAGCAGTGATCGCGCGGCACACCGCGCGCATAATCGGTGCGGTGGCCACTGATCACGTTCGGGACTAAAACGGGATATCGTCGTCCATTTCGTCGAAGCTGCCGCCCTTCTTCGCAGGCGCACGTTTTTCCCCCGCAGCTGCCGGGGCGCCTCCACCCGCACCGGCCGCTGCTGGTTCGCGCGCCATGTTTTCGGAGCCGCCGCCGCGGCTGCCCAGCAATTGCATGCGGTCACCAACAATTTCGGTGGTAAAGCGATCCTGACCTTCTTTGTCCTGCCATTTGCGTGTACGGATACGGCCCTCAACATAAACCGGCGACCCTTTTTTCAGATATTCACCAGCGATTTCTGCTTGCCGCCCGAAAAACGAGATGCGATGCCATTCCGTGTGTTCCTGCTGCGCGCCGCTTTTGTCCTTGAACTTCTCCGTGGTAGCGATACTGAAATTGGCAACCGCATCGCCGCTCGGCAGATAACGTGTCTCCGGATCTTTTCCAAGATTACCGATAAGAATGACCCTGTTTACTGATGCCATGATTAACTCCTGAATAAATTATTGTGCCAGTTCACTTGCAGCATGCGACGCATTTGCGCCAAGTTTTGCACGCTGCGGCACCTGCATTCCGAATGCGAGTATAAGCCAGATTGCCAGCAGGGTTGCACCCGGCACAACGATGCCCGGCACGCCCCAGCGGCTATATAAAAACCCACCGGCGGCAGCCCCCGCAAAAGTGCCTAAGAACTGTACGCTGCTGTACACACCAATCGCCGCGCCCTTGAGTTGCGGCGGCGCGATGCGCGAAACCAGCGACGGCAACATTGCTTCAAGCACATTAAATGGCGCAAAAAATATCAATAAAAACAAAGCAATTGACCACACGCCTCCGGTAAGCCACGGCATCGCCAGTTGCACCGCCAGCAACAATGCGACCGAAACCACGAACCAGCCCTTCAGTTTTCGTGGATCATGCGCACCCATCACCGCCGGCAGCATCAAAACGAAGGATGCCAGCATCACCGGCAGATAAATTTTCCAGTGTTGCACGAGCGGCATGCCAGCGTCACGCAGCGCAAACGGCACGGCGATAAATAGCGCCATCAGCACGGCGTGTAACGCAAAAATACCCCAGTTCAAGCGTGCAAGTTGTGGCTCGGCAAGCACACTTTTCAGATCGCTCATCAGACTTGAAGTTCGCGGCGACGGCACATCACTTACCGGCGGCACAACACGCCACACCACCCCCATCGCTCCGATAGCGAGCACGCCGGTCAACGCGAATATGCCGGGCACGCCTATCAACTGATTGAGCCAGGGCGCTGCCACCAGCGATAATGCGAACACCACGCCGATCGTGGAACCAATCATCGCCATGGACTTGGTGCGATGCTCTTCGCGCGTGAGGTCAGAAGCCAGCGCGATTACCGCCGCCGAAATTGCTCCAGCTCCTTGGAGCACGCGCCCGACAATGACGACATAAATGTCTGGCGCGGCAGCAGCAACAAAGCTGCCCACCGCGAACATAATGAGCCCCAAATACATCACCGGCTTACGCCCGATCCGATCCGACCACCAGCCAAAAGGAATTTGCAGAATCGCCTGCGTCAGCCCGTACGCGCCGATGGCCACACCTACCAGAGTAAGACTGCCTCCGCCGGGCAGTGTTTCGGCATAAATCGCGAATACCGGCAGAATCACGAACATGCCGAACAAGCGCAGTCCGAACACGCTCGCGAGCGCAAGGCTGGCGCGCAGTTCCAGCGCGCTCATGCGATTGTCTGATGCCATGGGAAAACGCTTAGTAAAACGAATTGGGAATTGAAACGAAAGGCGGGTATATTAGCAGGTTTACATTTGATGACAGGTTGCAAATTGGCCACAAGCACTAACGCTTCAAACGCCTCGAACGTTTTGCGCCTGCCGAACGCGGGGTCGGACACGCTTGGGTTGGTGGCAAAACCCGGTGAATATATCCGTGTGCGTGGCGCACGCACGCACAATCTGAAAAACATCAATCTTGACCTGCCACGCAACCAACTCGTGGTGATCACCGGATTGTCGGGCTCCGGCAAATCGTCGCTCGCGTTCGACACGCTCTACGCCGAAGGACAGCGCCGTTATGTCGAATCGTTGTCGGCGTACGCGCGGCAGTTTTTGCAGATCATGGAAAAACCCGATGTCGATCTCATTGATGGCCTGTCGCCGGCAATATCCATCGAGCAAAAAGCCACCAGCCATAACCCGCGCTCCACTGTCGGCACCATTACCGAGATACACGACTACCTGCGTTTGTTGTTCGCGCGCGTAGGCGATCCGCACTGCCCTGATCACGGCAAGCGCCTCGAAGCGCAAAGTGTCGCGCAGATGGTTGACCACGTGCTGACACTGCCGGCCGACACACGGGTGATGATCGTGGCGCCGTTGATTGCCGGACGCAAGGGAGAACAGGCCGATCTTTTTGATGAATTGCGTGCGCAAGGTTTTGCGCGCCTGCGTATCGATGGGCAAGTGTACGAGATTGACAACCTGCCCAAGCTCAAAAAGAACTTCAAACACACCGTCGATGTTATCGTTGACCGGCTTAAGGTGCGTGAAGACGCCAAACAACGGCTCGCCGAATCGTTTGAGACTGCGCTGCGTCATGCCGACGGCCGCGCGCTCGCGGTTGAGATGGACAGCGGCAAGGAGCATCTGTTTTCGGCAAAGTTCGCCTGCCCAGTATGCAGCTATTCGTTACCGGAACTCGAACCGCGCTTATTTTCGTTCAACAATCCGATGGGCGCCTGCCCGCGCTGCGACGGCATCGGCACCGTCAGCTTTTTCGATCCTCGGCGCGTAGTAGCGTTTCCGGATTTGTCACTTGCATCCGGCGCAATCAAGGGCTGGGATCGTCGCAATCAGTTTTATTACGACATGCTGCAAAGCCTGTCGCAACACTACGGCTTCGATTTGGAGGCGCCTTACAGCGAATTAACGGACGAGGTAAAACACACCGTACTTCACGGCTCGGGCAGTGAAAAAATCGCCTTTAGTTATGTCGGTGAACGCGGCAAAACAACGGTACGGGAACATGTGTTTGAAGGCGTGCTTCCCAATCTGGAACGCCGCTATCGTGAAACCGATTCCGTGCTGGTGCGTGAGGAACTCACCAAATATCTGAATACGCAGGCATGCCCGGATTGTGTCGGCACGCGTCTCCGGCGCGAAGCGCGGCATGTGACTGTCGCGGAGAAAAATATTCATGAAATCAGCAATCTGGCGCTAGATCAAGCCGTGATGTTTTTTGCCAATATGAATGTAACGGGTTCCAAGCGCGCCATCTCCGACAAAATCGTGCGCGAGATTTCCAATCGATTGCAGTTTCTGGTCAATGTCGGGCTCGACTATCTGTCGCTCGACCGTGCAGCAGATACACTTTCGGGCGGTGAAGCGCAGCGAATCCGTCTCGCTTCCCAAATTGGTTCCGGATTAACCGGTGTCATGTATGTTTTGGATGAACCGTCCATTGGCCTGCATCAGCGAGACAACGCGCGCCTGATTGAAACCTTGAAGCGCCTGCGAGACATCGGCAACTCGGTGATTGTCGTTGAGCACGATCAGGACGCAATCATGAGTGCCGACTACGTGGTCGATATGGGCCTGGGTGCAGGTGTACATGGGGGCTGTGTTATCGCAGAAGGTTCCGCAGCGGAAGTGTGCGCGCACGCGGAATCACTGACGGGCCAATATCTTTCAGGACGCCGCCGCATCGATGTGCCTGCACTAAGGCATCCGATCAACGACAAACGCCAGCTTATCGTGCATGGCGCCAGTGGAAACAACCTGAAAAATGTCACCGTCGGCATTCCCGTCGGCCTGTTTGTTTGTATCACCGGCGTATCGGGTTCTGGCAAATCAACGTTGATCAACGACACGCTCTACGCCGCTGCAGCGCAGCACCTGTATGGCAGTGCTGCCGAGCCCGCACCACACGAAAGCATTGCAGGGCTGGAGTTTTTCGACAAAGTAGTCAATGTCGATCAAAGCCCTATCGGTCGCACGCCACGCTCGAATCCGGCTACGTATACCGGATTGTTTACGCCAATCCGCGATTTATTCGCCGGTGTGCCCGCCGCGCGCGAACGCGGCTATGGTGCGGGACGCTTTTCATTCAACGTGAAAGGCGGCCGCTGCGAAGCCTGTCAAGGTGACGGCATGTTGAAGGTGGAAATGCATTTTCTGCCCGATGTTTACGTGCCTTGCGACGTGTGCCATGGCAAGCGTTACAACCGCGAAACGCTGCAAATTCTCTACAAGGGAAAGAACATCACCGAAGTGCTCGGTATGACGGTCGAACATGCCACGGAGTTTTTCAGTGCCGTCCCAGCGATCTCACGAAAACTGCAAACACTGCTGGACGTGGGTTTGGGATACATCAAGCTTGGCCAAAGTGCGATCACGCTTTCAGGCGGGGAAGCGCAGCGCGTGAAACTCGCACTGGAATTATCGAAACGCGACACCGGGCGTACACTGTACATCCTTGATGAACCGACTACGGGGCTTCATTTTCACGATATTGATTTGCTGTTGCATGTGCTGCACCGGCTGCGCGATCACGGCAATACCATTGTCGTGATCGAACACAACCTCGACGTGATTAAAACTGCGGACTGGATCATCGATCTTGGCCCCGAAGGCGGTAACGGCGGCGGTCGTATTCTCGCCGAAGGGACGCCGGAAAATGTCGCGCGACATCCCGACAGCCACACGGCGCGTTACTTAAAGTCAGTGCTGCAATGATGTCGCCACATGACCTGCTCAATGGCAGTTTCCATGCCGCGCTGGCAGCAGTGGACCCGCTAAAGATCGTCGGCGCTCATCTGCCGCCCCCCCCCAAAGGCAAGACCCTCGTGGTAGGCGCCGGCAAAGCCGCGGCGTCTATGGCGCTTGCCGTCGAGCAACACTGGCCTGCCGACGCACCGCTCGATGGATTAGTCATCACGCGCTATCAACACGGACTGCTGACTAATCGCATCACAGTAATCGAAGCGGGGCATCCCGTTCCCGATGAATCCGGAGAAAAAGCGGCGCAGGAAATTCTGCGGCGGGTGAAAGCACTCACGCCCAATGATCTGCTGTTGGTACTGGTTTCGGGCGGCGGCTCCAGTTTGCTCGCACTGCCTGCAGAAGGTATTGCCATAAATGATATAAAAATACTGACCAAGCAATTGTTGAGGTCCGGCGCGCCGATACAAGAAATGAATATTGTACGCAAACATCTGTCGGCGATTCAGGGCGGCCGGCTGGCAGCGGCGTGTCGCGCGCCAGTGATGACATTGATAATCTCCGACGTCACGGGTGATGATCCAACGCATATTGCGTCCGGCCCGTGCGCGCCCGACACGAGCACGTATCAGGATGCGCTCAATGTAATAGCTCGTCACGACGTAAAAGCGCCAACCGCGATCATGACACATCTCAAATGCGGTGCTGCGGGAGAAATTCCAGAGACACCGAAACCGGGGGACCGCATTTTTGCTCGCGTTGAAAACTGCGTGATCGCCACCGCACAAGCTTCGCTGCAAGCAGCCGCTGAATTTTTCAAGATGCATGGCATTACGCCCGCGATTCTCGGCGACTCGGTAACCGGCGAAGCGCGCGAAGTGGCAAAAGTTTATGGTGCGCTCGCTCGCGAAATCCAATTCCACAACATGCCATGGCACGCGCCAGTGGCGCTGATTTCCGGCGGTGAATGTACTGTAACGGTGAAAGGCAACGGCCGCGGTGGACGTTGCGCGGAATTCTTGTTGTCGCTCGCCATCGATCTTAATAGCGCCGATAACATACACGCGCTAGCGTGCGACACCGATGGCATTGACGGCTCGGAAAACAATGCAGGTGCAATTCTCACGCCCTGTGCTTTGCGCTGCGCAGCAGAAAAAAATATCGATGCTGCGCAGATGCTCGACAACAACGACGGTTACAGTTTTTTTCACGCGCTGGACAGCCTCGTGGTTACCGGCCCGACGC
>JBEBHE010000042.1:0-20401 GCA_040081205.1 Burkholderiales bacterium
AACCACCACACGTTGGCCCCACACGTTGTACAGCCGCTCCGCCATCACGCGCGAAATGATGTCCGGGCCGGACCCGGCCGCACTACCGACCACCAGGCGTATGGGTTTATCAGGAAAGCCTGTTTGCGCAGCGTGCGCCAACGCCACCGTCAGCATCGTGGGAATAACCGCAGCAATCAACTTGTGTATACGCATAACAACCCTCCTCCAGGATATTTTCCGATTATAAGTGCCCAGCAGGCATTGGTTTGAGGAACGGTAGCGCAAAAACATGTATCTTGTTGTTTTTGAATGATAACTACCGTATCATCCGCGCCTTTTGCCCGCTTGCCAAATTCGGCTGAAGGCACACAGGCACACGCATGAGCATCGACAAAGAAGTCTCCCGGCGACGCACTTTCGCTATCATTTCACATCCGGATGCGGGCAAAACCACGCTCACGGAAAAGCTGCTGTTGTACGCGGGCGCGATTCACATTGCCGGCAGCGTGAAGTCGCGCAAGGCGTCACGCTACGCGACGTCGGACTGGATGGAAATCGAAAAGCAGCGCGGCATTTCGGTGGCGAGCTCGGTGATGCAGATGGAGTACGGCGATTGCGTGATCAATCTGCTGGATACGCCGGGCCACCGCGATTTCTCTGAAGACACCTATCGTGTGTTGACGGCAGTGGATGCCGCGCTGATGGTGATCGACGCCGCGAACGGTATCGAGCCGCAGACGTTGCGCCTGTTGCAGGTGTGCCGCCAGCAGAACACGCCGGTGATTACCTTCGTCAACAAGATGGACCGCGAGGTGCGCGAACCGATGGATCTGGTGGATGAAATCGAGCGCACGCTGGGCATGCCCGTAGTGCCCTGCACGTGGCCGGTAGGCATGGGCAAGCAGTTCAAGGGCGTGTTCGATCTAATGCACGACTGCATGCGTGTGTTCCTGCCAGGCGAAGACCGCGTCGGCGGACAAGAAACCCTGGCAGGACTGGATAACCCGGTAGCTGCGGAGCGCTTCGGCGACATCTTCGAGCACGCTCGGCAGGAAATGGCGCTGGTGCAAGGCGTATCGCCGACCTTCGATCGTGAAACCTTTCTCGCCGGCAAACAAACGCCGCTGTTCTTTGGCTCGGCCATCAACAATTTCGGCGTGCAGGAAGTGCTCGATGCCCTGGTGACATTCGCGCCGCCGCCGCGTGCGCGCCGCGCGATTCAACGCACCGTTGAACCGACGGAGCCTAAATTCACCGGCGTGGTATTCAAGATTCAAGCCAACATGGACCCCGGCCACCGTGACCGCATCGCTTTCATTCGTGTGTGCTCGGGCCATTTCGAGCGCAGCATGAAATTGAAGAACTGCCGTACCGGCAAGGATTTTCGTCCCAACACCGTGGTGTCGTTTTTGTCGCAGCGCCGCGACATGGTGGAAGATGCCTACGCCGGCGATATCATCGGCATCCCGAATCACGGCGTACTACAGCTGGGCGACACGCTGACCGAGGGAGAAAACCTTCAATTCACCGGCCTGCCGTTTTTCGCGCCGGAGCTTTTTCAAACAGTCGAAATCGCCGACCCGCTGCGCAGCAAACAATTACGCACCGGCCTCGCGCAACTCGGCGAAGAAGGCGCGATTCAGGTTTTCAAACCGGTGGCGGGCGGCATGCTGCTACTGGGGGCCATCGGGCAACTACAGTTTGAAGTCGTGGCACATCGGCTGAAACACGAGTACGGCTGCGAAGCGCGGCTCGCCCCTTCGCGCTACACCAGCGCGCGCTGGGTAACCGCGGAAGATCCCAAGGAAATGAAGCGATTCATCGACGCCAACGCGCATCGCGTCGCGTATGACGCAGTGGAAGCCCCGACGTTTCTTGCGGCCCACGACGCCGAGATTAAAGTCGCGCACGAACATTGGCCGGCAATCCGCTTTCATGCGCTGCGCGAGCATGCGGGACTGGTGTTTCACTCCAACGCTGGCGAATAAACCGGATCCAGCCTTATTCAGCGCTAATACCTGCGCGCTTCAGTACCGCAGCCCAGCGTTCCAAATCGGCCACCAGCAGGCGCGCGAATTCATCCGGCGTCGTCGAACGAGCATCAACACCCTGGTTGATAAGCCGTTCGCGAATCTCCGGCAACGCCAGCACCGCCGCAATTTCGGCATTGAGCCGGCGCACGATGTCTGCTGGAATTCTGGCGGGCCCGACGAAGCCGTACCACAAACCCGCTTCGTAACCACGAACGCCTGATTCCGCCACCGTGGGAATATCAGGCAATGCCGGCGAGCGCTCCGCCCCCGTGGTTGCCAGCGCGCGCAGCCGTCCGCTGCGCACCTGCGGAATCACCGACAAGCTGGTGCCGAAGGTCAGCGAAACCTGTCCACCGATGAGATCGGTAACCGCAATCGACATGCCTTTGTACGGCACGTGGGTCATGGAGATGCCGGTCATGTTTTCAAACAACGCACCAGCAAGATGCCCCGATGAACCCACACCCGCCGAGCCGTACGTCAATTGACTGGGGCGCGCTTTGGCGAAAGCAATCAGTTCCCTGATGTTTTTTGCCGGCAGCGACGGATGCACCGCAACCACCATCGGGCTGGAACCCGCGAGTGATATCGGCGTGAAATCCTTGATCACATCATACGGCAGCTTTTTGTGCAGGCTGGCGTTGACGGTGTGGTTGCTCGGAATCAGGATCAACGTGTAGCCATCCGGTGCGGCACGCGCCGCCAACTCCGTGCCGACGATGCCGTTGGCGCCGGCGCGGGTATCAATCACTATGGGCTGCTTCAGATTCTCGGTGAGCTTCGGTGCGAGCGTACGCAGAAAAGCATCATTGCCGCCACCCGCGGCAAACGGTGAAATGATGCGTATCGGCTTTAGCGGATAAGATTGCTGGGCAGCGGTCTGGGCATGCCAACCGATCACAACCAGAATCGCGAGTGCCATTTGCGGCGGCTTTTTCACGGAAATTTCCAACGCCATCGACTGTCGCCTATTTTATTCGCGCCGCTTTCCAGTCAGCGCCCGCCATGACATCGGCACCCACTTTGCCTTTGTATTCTTTACCGCCGATGGTAAAGCTGATTTGCTCGCCCAGCAGGCGTCCGTTTTCCACGGCGGTTATAACGCCGTTCACGTTAAATGTGCCGGTAAGCATCTGGAATTTTTGCTCAAGCTCAAGCTCACCTTTTTGCAAACGCCAGCGTCCGCCCGCCTGCGCCGGCACGATGTAAAGCAGCCAGTTGCACCAACTGCCGCAGTCGCCTTCCGCGCGGCCGGATTCATCGGGTTCCCAACCGCTAACCGCAAAATGATTCGCCACAATGCGCGAACCGGGCTTTAGCGCCAGAAACTTCGACGCAAGCTTGTTGAGATTTTCGGGCAGCAAAAACAGCGCCATCACCGTGGCTTTCGAAATGTCTGCTTCGTACATGTCCCCCTGGATGAACTGCGCTTTGTCGGCAACGCCTTCTTTCTCGGCAACACGTTTCGACAATTCAACCATGTCAGAGTTGTACTCAACGCCCAGCGCACGTGCGCCACGCTTAGCCGCTGCGATGATATTGCGGCCATCGCCGGAACCGAGATCCATCACAAAATCCTGCGGCGTGACGCGCGCAACATCGAGCATCTTCTCGACCAGCACCGCTGGCGTGGGCACCCACACCACGTCGCGGCCGGACTGGCCCACCACTGGCTCAAACGGCTTATCCGCAGCGTCGGCAGCCATCACACTGCCCGCAGCGAACACAAAACACCATATCGAGGTATATCGGAATACGCAAAGTACGATGCTCAAAGGAATCTCCATGAATTAGAACAACACGAATTGAACTTGGGAATTTCAGGATAGGGCGTTAGCATAGCGCAAAGCGCTGTTCGCTCACACACACTCGACATTATGAAAAAAGACACCCTGCTAGGCCACCTCGGACGCGATCCGTCGAAGCATCACGGCGCCATCAACACGCCGGTGTTCCGCGCATCCACGATTGTGTTCCCCGATCTTGAGACCTACAGCACGCGCCCCGCCGACGATTACAAAACACCGCGCTACGGCATTCACGGCACGCCGACTACGTGGGCGCTCGAAGAAGCCGTGGCCAAAATGGAAGGCGGCCACAACGCCGTAGCGGTGTGTTCCGGGCTTGCGGCTATCGTTGCGGCGGTATGCGCGTTTGTGAAAGCAGGCGATCATCTGCTGGTGACCGATTCCGCTTACGGACCGACGCGCACGTTTTGCGACAAGCAACTGAAAGGCTTCGGCGTGCACGTGGAATATTACGATCCATTGATTGGCGAGAACATAAAAAACCTAATAAAAACAAATACTAAGGCTATATTTTGCGAAGCACCCGGTTCACTCAGTTTCGAGATGCAGGACATCCCCGCCATCGCGCGCGAAGCACATGCACGCAACATTCCGCTGCTCGCCGATACCACGTGGGGCACCCCGTATTTTTTTCGTTCGTTCGAGCACGGCGTCGATGTGTCGATACACGCGGGCACCAAATATATCGTCGGTCATTCGGATGTGATGCTCGGCATGATCGTCACCAACGAAAAGTATTGGCTGCCAGTGCGTCGTACCGTAGCCGAGTACGGTTACTGTTCCAGCGCGGACGATTGCTACCTTGCGCTGCGCGGCTTTCGCACCATCGGCGTGCGCATGAAACAACAAATGACAAATGCGATCAAAGTCGCGAGCTGGCTGCAAAATCGCGCCGAAGTCAAACGCGTGCTCTACCCAGCGCTGGAAAGCGATCCCGGCCACGCGATCTGGAAGCGCGACTTCGAAGGCGCGGCCTCGTTGTTCGCGTTTGTGCTCAATCCCGTGAACAAAAAACAAGTCACGGCTTTCGTCAACGCACTGAAGCTTTTCGGCATCGGTTCCAGTTGGGGGGGCTACGAATCACTGGTCACCGTGCCCAATATCGCGCCGTTGCGTACTGCGACAAAATGGGATGCTGGCGCGCCGGTAATCCGATTTCATATCGGGCTGGAAGACCCGGAGGATTTGATTGCGGATGTCGAGCAGGCGCTCGCAAAAATGACGAGCACTGTGTGATCGCCTGCACAGAGACGCCCTATCGGACTGTTTCTTCACACGCATCCGCTTCGCGCTAACACGTTTCCCGCACGATAAAGGCAGCATAATGTGCTGCGTGTGCTGCGTATCGCCCGGATTGTTGCCAACGGGCGCGCCGAATACAATGGTTGCATGACCTTGTGCGTCGTCTTGAACAGGTGAACCCATGGATGTATTGATTGTCATTTCACTGATTCTGCTGAACGGCCTGTTCGCCATGTCGGAGGTAGCGCTGCTGACGGCACGCAGATCACGGCTGGACATGCTCGCCAACGGCGGAGATGCGCTGGCCGCCGCCGCCATTAAACTGAGCGCGGACCCGACGCGATTTTTATCCACCATCCAGATCGGCATCACGTCCATCGGCCTGCTAAACGGCATTTTTGGCGAGGCCGTGTTTGCCGCACCGCTGTCGGCGTGGTTTCAATCCTTGGGGTTCGAATCGCAGTTCAGTAATATCGCGGCGACCGCCTTGGTTGTGGTCTCCATCACCTATGCGTCCATCGTCGTCGGCGAGCTGGTGCCCAAGCGCCTGGGGCAACACAACGCGGAATCCATCGCGAGGCTGGTGGCTTGGCCCATGCGCATACTGGCTGCGATTTCCGCGCCTTTCGTGCATTTGCTGTCAACATCCACCAACGCCATCCTCAAACCGATGCTTCGTTTGTTGCGCATACAAACACAGGAAAACGGTCCGCAGGCATTATCCGCCGAGGAACTTCGCACCATCGTTCTCGAGTCATCGAACATCCTGCCCAAGAAACATGGAACGATCCTGCTGAATTTGTTTGAACTGGAGGACATCACGGTTGACGACGTGATGGTGCCGCGCAGTCAGATCGAGGCTATCAATCTTTCCGCGCCGCTCGAAGAAATCACCCAGCAGTTGGTTACATCGCACCACCGGCGGGTGCTCGCGTATGTGAATCATCTCGATGAAATCATCGGCACGCTCAGGATCCGGCACGCGCTGAACCTGATGCATCACGACGAATTGACTCACGAATCATTGCGCAAGCTGGCGCGCGAACCATTCTTTGTGCTGTCGGGCACGCCTTTGTTCACACAATTGCAGAATTTTCAGGAAGGTCACGACCGACTGGGATTGATCGTCGACGAGTATGGCGAGTTGCAAGGACTGGTAACGCTGGAAGATATTCTGGAAGAAATCATCGGCGAGTTCACCACCAATTCACCGATGCGGGCAGGCGGCTACTCGAAGCAGGACGACGGCAGCTATCTCATCGAAGGCAGTACGCCCCTGCGCGATCTAAACCGCAAACTGGGATTTCAGTTCCCGCTGGACGGGCCAAAAACGCTGAATGGCCTGCTACTGGAACATTTTCAGGATATCCCTGAACCCAATACCAGCATCCGTATTGCCGGTCATCCGCTGGAAATTGTGCAAACGCAAAATCGCGTGGTCAAAGTCGTACGCGCCACGCCCCCGAAAGTGGCGCAACAGCCGTCCGAAAACAGCGCTAATAGCGGCCAATAGCCTTTACAAACCGGCCCGACAGAGGCATTATTAAGAGATTACGCTAACCCATTGGTTAGATTGAGCAAATAAGGGGGTTCAATGGCAACTGCAGCGGCGGCAAGAAAGGGCGCGGTAGTCCAGGAATTCAACTTCAACTGGATCGGCAAGGACAAGGCAGGCAAGACCATTCGCGGCGAAATGCGCGCGACGGGTGAGGCCCAAGTCAATGCCACGTTACGGCGTCAGGGCATCCGCGTCGATTCCGTCAAGAAACAACGCATGGGCAGCGGTGGAAAGGTCACCGAAAAAGACGTCACCTTGTTCACGCGCCAATTGGCAACCATGATGAAATCGGGCGTGCCACTACTGCAAGCCTTCGACATTGTAGGCAAAGGCCACTCCAATCCGGCGGTCGCCCGGCTGATTATGGAAATCAAGAATGACGTAGAGACCGGATCAAGCCTGAAGCAATCGTTCGAGAAACACCCGCTTTACTTTGATGCGTTGTTTTGCAACCTAGTGGGCGCAGGCGAGCAGGCCGGTATTCTGGATACGCTGCTCGACCGGTTGGCAACGTACAAAGAGAAAATTCTCGCCATCAAGAGCCAGATCAAGTCTGCGCTGTTTTATCCGCTGTCGATCATCGTGGTGGCGTTCGTGATTACGGCGGTAATCATGATTTTCGTTATCCCGGCCTTCAAGAGCGTCTTTTCAAGCTTTGGCGCGGAGCTTCCTGCGCCTACCCTGTTCGTAATGACGGTGTCAGAATATTTTGTGACCTATTGGTGGGCTATTTTCGGGGGCATCGGCGGTGGCGGGTGGTTTTTCTTCTACACCTGGAAACGTTCTGAAAAAATGCAGATCATCATGGATCGCGTCATGCTGCGCATCCCCGTGTTCGGCGACTTGATACGTAAATCGTCGATTGCCCGCTGGACGCGCACACTGTCCACCATGTTCGCCGCTGGCGTGCCGCTGGTTGAGGCGCTGGAATCGGTCGCAGGCGCTTCCGGAAATCATGAGTACTACACCGCCACCAAAAAAATTCAGGGTGAAGTCGCCACCGGCAGTAGCCTGACGGCGGCCATGCAAAACACCGCGGCGTTCCCGAGCATGGTGATCCAGATGACCTCCATCGGCGAAGAATCGGGTTCACTTGATTCCATGCTGTCCAAGGTGGCGGATTTCTTCGAGGGCGAGGTCGATGATGCAGTGGCCGCATTGTCGAGCCTGATGGAGCCTATCATCATGGTGATTCTCGGTGTTTTGATTGGCGGCATGGTGGTCGCGATGTACCTGCCGATCTTCAAGTTGGGGCAGGTTGTTTAGCCTCAACTGGCAAAGCCCATTCGCCTGTCGTAACCTGCCCCGGCGAATTCGCCGGGGAATGCGCGGGAAACGCTGCGGCGTGTTTCTGCATTCCCGCCAAGCGTGAATATCGGCCAATGAACACTTTTCTGGACCCGAGCATTTTTTTGTGTTTTGCCGTCTTGATGGGCTTGGCGGTAGGTAGCTTTCTCAACGTCGTGATCCATCGCCTGCCGAAGATGATGGAGCGACAGTGGCGCTTAGAGTGCGCAGAACTCGACGGCAAAGAGCCGCCAATCGCGGAACGCTATAACCTGATAACGCCGCGTTCGCGCTGCCCCGCTTGCGCGCAGCCGGTTACCGCGCTGCAAAACATTCCGGTGATCAGCTATCTTGTGCTGGGCGGGAAATGTGCAGGGTGTAAAACGCGGATTTCGCCGCGTTATCCCTGCGTGGAAATTCTCTCCAGCGCCCTCGCAGGCTACGCAGCTTGGCGATTCGGTCCGACGCTGGCGGGACTGGGGGCGATCATTTTTGTGTGGGCCATGATTGCACTCACCTTCATCGATCTCGACACGTTCTATCTTCCCGACGACATTACGCTGCCGTTGTTATGGACAGGCCTGCTGTTCAATCTTGGCAATGTGCACGTAGACTTGCAATCCGCCGTTATCGGCGCCGCTGCCGGTTATCTTGCGCTGTGGTCTGTGTTCTGGCTATTCAAGCTGGTGACCGGCAAGGAAGGTATGGGCTATGGCGATTTCAAACTGCTGGCGGCGATCGGTGCCTGGCTGGGCTGGCAAATACTGCCACTGGTGATACTGCTGTCATCTCTGGTAGGCGCGCTGATCGGCATCGGCCTCATGGTGTTTGCCCGGCATGGCCGCGAAACACCGATTCCGTTCGGCCCGTATCTCGCTATTGCAGGTGTAATCGCGTTATTCCACGGTCCCGTTATCAACCGGCAGTATCTCAACCTGTTTTAGCCCACAATGCCGTTTTGCGTTGGTCTCACGGGAGGCATAGGCTCGGGGAAATCCAGCGCGGCGCGCCTGTTTCAGGCTTTAGGCGCGGGTATTGTGGATGTCGATGAAATCTCGCATGCGCTCACCAAGCCGGGCGGTGCGGGCATTCCGGGCATCATCAGTCAGTTTGGCCGGGAAACTATTGCAGCAGATGGCAGCCTTGATCGCGCGCGAATGCGCGACCTCGTGTTCAATGACGCACAGGCTAAAAGCCGGCTGGAGGCCGTATTGCATCCACTGATTGGCCAAAAGGCCAAGGATCAAGTCGCTCACGCCAGCGAACCCTACGTGCTGTTGGTCGTGCCGCTACTGCTGGAGCGCAATGCATATAAGGATCTGGTGCAGCGGATCGCCGTAGTCGATTGTTCCGAACAAACGCAAATTGAGCGCACCATGCGCCGAAGCCAGCTCTCCGAAGCCACCGTACGTGCCATCATGGCAGCGCAAATCTCGCGAGCGGATCGACTGGTCAACGCGGATGATGTTCTAAATAACGATGGCGGCGAAAGTAGCCTTCAAAAACAGGTGGCGGCACTGCATGAGCGCTATCTTGAATTGGCGCAGAAAGACCGGCATCGGGGCCGTTAGCAAGAGAGAATCATGCATAAACCCTTTATTTTTTTCGTGTTTTGGTCAATACTTGGCCGCATTCTCATCCGTCACGGTCCGAGCATCTTGTGATCAGTTACGAGTATCCGCTGAGTGAGCGCGTGCGCACCTTGCTGCGCTTCGAAGATTTATACGAACGGGTCGAGTATTTTCTCGCCAAATCCGATGCCGAAGAGCACCACGCCGCGCTGGTTTCGACCTTCGAGATACTAGAAGTCGCGAGCCGCGCCGATCTCAAATCCGATCTTCTGCAGGAACTCGAACGCCAAAAGCATACGCTGGAATCGCTGCGCGACAATCCGGATATATCCGAGGCAGCGCTCGACGACATTCTGTGGAAAATCGATCAGGCTTCGTCGCGCTTGTTTCAGACATCCGGCAAGGTTGGGCAGGAGTTACGCGAGAACGACTGGCTGATGAGCATCAAGCAGCGCACCAGCATCCCCGGCGGCGTGTGCGAATTTGATCTGCCGTCATATCATTTCTGGCTACAGCAAAACAGCGAACAACGGCGTCACGATCTTACGCAGTGGCTAGCGCCCTTCCAGCCGATACGCGAAGCCATTGTTATCGTATTGCGTCTGCTGCGCGAGAGCGGCAAAAACACCACACTGATCGCCCACCAGGGGGTCTATCAGCAAATGATGGCGGGGCGTGTCGCGCAAATGCTGCGCATACGGCTGTCACGCAGTTACCAGTGCGTGCCCGAAATCAGCGCCAACAAATACGCGCTCAACATCCGCTTCACCTGCCACGAAGGCGGGCAGCGCCCCAAAGCCGTCGAAACGGACGTCGAGTTCGAACTCACGTTCTGCAACCTGTAGCCATAAGTAACTCATGGCGTCTCGTACGGTCAGTTGCCCACGTTGCGCTACCCGAGCGATCTGGAGCAGCGAGAATCCGTGGCGGCCCTTTTGCTCGGAACACTGCAAGATGATGGACCTTGGCGCATGGGCAAGCGAGAGCTATCGTATCCCGGTGGTTGAGTACGACGACATTTCCGAAGAAGAACCCCCGACCGGCGGTGACGGCTCGCCGCTAAATTAGCGCCATGCCTCACGCATCATGGCGATGCCGTGTGCGCCGGCGCGTTGCGCTGTGTCCAGATCGCCGTGCCGCATTCCACCCAGAGCATACACGGGTAACGGCGTATCCTGAATGCATTGTGTAAATCCTTCCCATCCCAGCACAGGCGCACCGGGATGGCTCGGCGTAGGTTTTACCGGGCCCATCACCACGAAATCCACTCCCAACTGAATCGCTTTTGCAAGCTCCACAGAATTATGGCAAGACGCAGCCACCCATTCGAACGCCGGACGCTCGGTCAGCGTCATCGTCTGCGCTGCGGTGAGATGCACGCCATCCGCACCCGTTTCAAGCGCAAGTTGCGAGTCGCTGTTGAGCAACACCCGCGCGCCGTGTTGATGCGCTAAGTCGATCACCTTGCGTGCAAACAACCTCAGTTCATTCGCAGGCATCTCCTTCTCACGAACCTGTATCAGCTTGAGTCCGCCTTGCAGCGCGCGCCGCAGGCTCACCACAAAAGGCTCGACACCCATTTCGCCCGCATGTGTGATGCCATAGTTTGGCGGCAAACTCAGCGCGCGCAATATCGGACCATTGGCGGGTAGAATAGGCGATACGTTTAAAGCGATGGATTCTTGCCACGCAAACTGTTGGCCTTCGCGTCCATGCAGCTCGCCGCGCCAGCGATAGATGCGAAAAAACCGCAGGCGCACATCGGCATGGGTGTAATTGAAATCGCGCATGAGCCACGGACAAACGCTATCGCTATCGACTTCGATGCCGAGTTCTTCATGCAACTCCCGCCGCATGGCATCGGCGACAGACTCCCCGGGCTCAACTTTGCCGCCGGGAAATTCCCAGTAGCCTTCGTACGCCTTACCCGGTGGACGCTGCGCCAATAAAAAACGTCCATTACCATCATGGATAACCGCCGCAGCGACTTCAATACGGCGCCGCTCCTGTGTCGTCATCGAAAACAGGGATTATTTTTTACGCGCGAGGCGCGTGCGGCCAGCCCAGTCGCGCGCAAACTGCCACGCCACTCTACCGCTGCGCGAACCGCGCTGCAACGACCATTGCAACGCGGCTTGCTGAACTTCCGGTGTGTGCGTAACAGCAACCTTGAAATGCGCAAGCCACACCGCAACGATTTTCAGATACTCGTCCTGGTCGAATGGATAGAACGACACCCATAAACCGAAGCGCTCGGACAGAGAGACTTTCTCTTCGGAGGTTTCTCCGGGATGTATTTCCTCACCGACGTGTTTGTATTCCAAGTTTTCCTGCATGAACTCCGGCATCAGGTGGCGACGGTTCGACGTCGCGTAAATCAGGCAATTCTCGGAGGCCGCCGCTACCGATCCATCCAGAATCACCTTGAGCGCCTTGTAACCCGGTTCGTCAGCCTCGAACGAGAGATCATCGCAATATAGTACGAAGCGTTCCTGACGGTTACAAATCAATTCGACAATTTCCGGCAGGTCGATTAAGTCCTGTTTTTCGACTTCAATCAAGCGCAAGCCGCGCGATGCGTACTTGGTGAGCAGCGCCTTGATCAAAGATGATTTTCCGGTACCGCGTGCACCCGTGAGCAGCACATTGTTGGCGGGATAACCTTCAACGAACTGCCTTGTGTTTTGTTCAACCAGCGCCTTTTGATCGTCGATGCCGCGCAAATCTTTCAACTGTATGCGATGCACCTGCCCCACCGGCTGTATCGCGCCACGCCCGTTATGTTTGCGCCAACGAAACGCGATGGACGCCTTCCAGTCCGTCGGCGACGCATCGGCAGGCAGCAGTTTTTCCAGACGCGCCGCCAGCGACTCGGCACGCGCCAACAGTTTACTGACATCAGTCATAGCATGATTTATTGTAAGTATTTGTTTTTAAAAATATTCTAACTACGATAATCCGCATTGATGCTGACGTAATCATGCGATAAATCGCAGGTCCATACCGTCGCTGAAACCGCGCCGCGATTCAACAGAACGCGCACTGTGATTTCCGCCTGCTTCATCACGCGCTGACCATCGGCTTCGTGATAACCCGGATGACGCCCGCCGTTTTTGGCTACCAGTACATCGTCAAGATATAGATCAATCTTGTCCGCATCGAGATCGTCGATGCCGGCGTAACCCACCGCTGCAAGTATGCGGCCAAGATTAGGATCACTGGCAAAAAACGCCGTCTTGGTCAACGGCGAATGTGCAATGGCAAACGCTACCTTACGGCATTCCGCTTCGGTCTTGCCGCCGTCGACACGCACTGTGATAAATTTGGTGGCGCCTTCGCCGTCGCGGATGATCGCTTGTGCGAGATCAATGGCGACTGCCGTCACCGCATCACGAAACGCTGCATACTCCGCGCTATCGGCACTGGTGATTTCAGCCATTGCAGCCTTGCCGGTCGCAATCAGGATGAACGAATCGTTGGTGGAAGTATCACCATCCACCGTAATGCAGTTAAATGAACGCTGCGCGGCATACGCAACCGCGCGTTTCACCAGCGCCAGACTGACACTCGCATCCGTCGCCACGTAACCCAGCATCGTCGCCATATTGGGGTGAATCATCCCAGCGCCCTTGGCGATACCCGTTATGGTAATTTTTGCGCCGCTGATCTCGAACTCGCGTGACGTCGCTTTGGGCACAGTATCCGTGGTCATGATCGCCTGCGCAGCCAACGCCCAGTTGGCAGGCCTCATGTCCGCGAGGCATTGCGGCAATCCGGCAATTATTTTATCGACCGGTAGCGGCTCCATAATCACGCCTGTTGAAAACGGCAATACTTGCGCCGACGCGCAACCCATGAGTTTTGCCAGCGCCGCGCAGGTCTCGCGTGCGTGTTTGAGACCTGCGTCGCCGGTGCCCGCATTCGCACAGCCCGTATTGATCACCAGCGCACGCATCGATTTATCCGGATCGAGCATTGAGAGATGCTGGCGCGCCACTACCACGGGTGCTGCACAAAAACGATTTTGTGTGAATACGCCCGCCACGCGCGTACCCTCGTCGAACCGCACCACCAGCAAATCCTTGCGGCCGGGCTTGCGGATATTGGCTTCAGCAATACCGAGCGTAACGCCGTTTACCGGCAGCAGCGCTTCAGGGTTCGGAGCAGACAAGTTGACGGGCATGCGCGATTCCAGTCACAACAACAATCAGGTTAATTTGCCGTGACACTGCTTGTATTTTTTCCCGGATCCGCACGGGCACGGATCGTTGCGTCCGATTTTTTCACCAGGACGAACGAAGGGCTGAGGTTTGATTTCTTCGTCAGCAACCGTCGCGCTCTCCGCATCAGGCGCCACTGCGGCGACCTCGTTGAAATCCGCGTGTTGGTACTGCACGTTTTGCAATACTTCCGGTTCTTCGACCGCCTGCAATTCTTCGGCACTACGTATGCGCACGGCCATCAGCGTTTTCGTAACTTCGGCCTTGATGGTATCCAGAAGCAGCGAGAACAACTCAAAAGCTTCGCGCTTGTATTCCTGCGTCGGATTCTTCTGTGCGTAGGAACGCAGATGGATGCCTTGCCGCAGATGATCGAGCATCGACAAATGCTCGCGCCAATGGGTGTCGATACTTTGCAACATCAAACCGCGCTCATACTGGCGCATCGCCTGCGCATCGACCAGCGATACCTTGTCGGTATAAGCCTTATGTGCAGCTTCAATGATACGCTCACGCAGCGCATCTTCTTCCAGACCCGCCTCGTCTTTCAACCACTGCTGCACCGGCAGCTTGAGCGTGAGTTCCGCGTCGAGTGTGCGCTCCAGACTCGCAACATCCCACTGTTCTTCCAGGCTATCCGGCGGGATATGCTGAGCAACGTAGCCGCTCAACACATCCGCGCGCATCGCCGTAATCGTCTCTGACATGTCTTCGGCGTCGAGCAGCTCGTTGCGCTGCTGATAAATGACTTTGCGCTGATCGTTGGCGACATCGTCGTATTCCAGCAAGTGCTTTCTGATATCGAAATTGCGCGCCTCAACCTTGCGCTGCGCATTTTCTATCGAGCGGTTGATCATGCCGGCTTCGATCGGCTCGCCTTCCGGCACTTTCAGGCGCTGCATGATCGACTTGACTCGTTCACCGGCGAATATCCGCATCAGCGGATCGTCGAGCGATAGATAAAAGCGGCTGGAACCCGGATCGCCCTGACGCCCCGAACGCCCACGCAACTGATTGTCGATACGGCGCGATTCGTGCCGCTCGGTGCCGATAATATGCACGCCGCCCAGCGCTACCACCTGATTGTGCAGCACTTGCCATTCATGGCGCATTTCGTCCATGCGTTTTTGTCGCGTCGCTTCATCGAGCGACGTGTCGGCGCGCAACGCTTCCGTTTCGCGATGAATGCTGCCGCCGAGCACAATGTCCGTGCCGCGTCCGGCCATATTCGTGGCTATCGTTACCACCTTCGCGCGGCCCGCCTGCGCGACGATATCTGCTTCGCGCGCATGCTGTTTAGCGTTGAGCACATTGTGCGGGACACCCTCTTTTTGCAGCATGCCCGCCAGCAACTCGGAGCTTTCAATCGATGTAGTGCCCACCAGCACCGGCTGCCCGCGCGTGTAGCAATCCTTGATGTCAGCGATCACAGCCTTGTATTTTTCCGGCGTGGACTGGTATACCAGATCGTTCATATCTTTGCGGATCATCGGGTGATGCGTCGGGATGATCACCGTTTCCAATCCATAAATCTGCTGGAACTCATACGCTTCGGTGTCGGCCGTGCCGGTCATACCCGCCAACTTTTTATACATGCGAAAATAATTCTGGAACGTAATCGTTGCCAGCGTTTGATTTTCCTTTTGTATTTCTACGCCTTCCTTGGCTTCCACCGCTTGGTGCAATCCTTCGGACCAACGCCGGCCTGGCATCAACCGCCCGGTGAATTCATCGACGATAATGATTTCGCCGTTCTGCACCACATACTGCTGTTCGTTGTGATAAAGCGTAAGCGCGCGTAACCCGGCATTCAGGTGATGCATGAGATTGATGTTCGCGGCATCGTAAAGACTGCTGTTTTCGGAAAGCATACCGGCTTTCGTCAGCAACTCTTCCGCGTGCTGGTGACCTTCTTCCGACATCGTAACCTGATGCTGTTTCTCATCCACCCAATAGTCGCCCTCGCCCTTTTCCTCTTTCTGACGCACGAGTTTGGGCACCACGGCGTTCATCTTGATATAAAGATCCGTGGTGTCTTCGGCCTGCCCTGAAATAATCAATGGCGTGCGTGCCTCGTCGATCAGGATCGAATCCACTTCATCGACGATGGCGTAACTCAGGACACGCTGCACTTTTTCCGAGTTCTGGTACACCATGTTGTCGCGCAAATAATCGAAGCCGAACTCGTTGTTGGTGCCGTAGGTGATGTCAGCAGCGTAGGCTTCCTGCTTTTGCGCGTGTTCCATCTGCGACAGATTCACGCCGACCGTCAGTCCGAGGAAACGATAAATATTCCCCATCCAGTCCGCGTCACGCTTGGCGAGATAATCGTTGACCGTAACGATATGCACGCCCAGTCCAGCCAAAGCATTTAGATACGCTGGCAGTGTCGCCACCAGCGTTTTACCTTCGCCGGTGCGCATTTCGGAAATTTTCCCGTTATGCAACGCGATGCCGCCGAGCATTTGCACATCAAAATGCCGCATACTGAGAATACGCTTGGATGCTTCGCGCACCACAGCAAAGGCTTCCGGCAGAATTTCGTCGAGAATCTCACGACGCTCGCGGTCACGCGCCTGATCCAGGGCGGAAGCACTTCGTGTTGCGCCGTCACCGGCCTCGAGTTTTGCGAGATGCGCCTTGATCCGCTCACGGAATTCGGCGGTTTTCCCTTGCAAAGCCACATCGGAAAGCTTGGCGATTTCCGCCTCGAACGCATTGATCTCCACCACGCGGCGGCGATACTGCTTCAACAACCGGTCGTTGCGGCTGCCGAATATTTTTTTGAGAATGCCAGTAACCATGACCTGCTTCAAACTCCACAACAAATAAAAAGGGGCGGGGAAATCCCCACCCCTCGCCATTAATCAACTAGCCGTATTCGATTTCAGCCCGGCAATTGCAAAAACTGGGCAGGATTCACGGCGATTCCACGCTGCCGGACTTCAAAGTGCAAATGTGTGCCGGTTGCCCGGCCAGTACGTCCCACCTCCGCAATTTTCGCGCCACGCAAAACCATATCGCCTACTTTGACATGCACCTTCGAAGCATGCGCGTAACGCGAAACCAAGTCATTCCCGTGATCAATCTCCACCATATTACCATACGCGGCATGATACTCCGCGAACACGACAATCCCGCCGGCAGCCGCAAGAATGGGCGTACCCTCTCCACCCGCAAAATCAATGCCTTCATGATAGGAATGCTGGCCAGTAAACGGATCAATGCGCCAACCATAATTGGAGTTGTAACCGCCACCCAGCACCGGCAACATGGTTGGGATCAACTTTTTCTTGGCACTTTCGATGGTCAGCATCGACTCCAATGCGCCAAGTTTGTCGCCGCGATCGTCGACGTTGCGCGTCAGCCGCTCGATTTGCTGGGTAAGTTCGGACAGTGTGAAATCCCGGCTTGGCACGGTGGACGGCGCACCGCCGCGTCCAGGCGGTTCGCTAAAACGAAATTCTTGCGGTTTGAATCCCGCCAGCTTGGCCAGCCGCTCGCCCAAGGTATCCAGCCGCAGCAATTGCGCCTGCATTTCGCCAAGACGCTGCGCCATCGCGTTGAGGTTGTCGCGCAAATAGGATTCCGTCTGGGTTTGCTGCGTCTGCTGCATGGACACTACCGTATTCTGCAAATACGGCAAAAAATGCAGTTCCGAGGCATAGCGTAACATCAGATAATTGAGCGTTCCGGCCATGACGAACACCGAGACCACCAGCCCCACGGCCATAACCGCAAGCTGGCGAACACCGATATTGATGGTTCTGGCCTTCGCAAGACGCTCGGAAACGAGAATAATGTTCAACGTTCACCTCCACACTGCCACACATGCCGCTACGTGACATACGCAATCTGCTGGGCGCCTCAAGCGAACTTGCTGCGCTCCGCGAAAAAACACAACGCCTGCTGGCGCTGCAACGGGCTTATGTTGACTGCACCCCGGTCGAACTCGCCGATCTGATTAAGGCAAGCCGTGTGGGTTACCTCAAGGCAGGGACGCTTTATCTATTGGCTGATAGCGCAACGGTTGCCGCAAAACTCCGCCAACTGCTGCCGCGCCTGCTGCCCGTATTCCGAAAACTCGAAGCGGAGGTTACTGGAATTCACGTGGACGTGCAACCAAAATCCCCGGCGAATTCGCCCGCGACCAGCCTTAAGGAAGATGAATTACCTATTGATTATATTGAACAATTAGATGGGATTGCCAAAACTATCAGCAATCCTGACCTAAAGTTGGCAGTCACCAACTTGATGCGTAATCGCGTGAGAAAGCCGTAGTACCGCGCAGCCGGTAAACGAAATGCAGCCGCTATCAAACGGCCTGGGGTTGCCAGAACACGAAGCGGGGCGCTTCTTCGGCTTTCAGGAAACTACAAAACTCCCAAGCCTGCTGGTCTTCAAGCAGAGCGCGCAGCAGTTGATTGTTCAGTGCATGGCCGGATTTGAATCCACTGAACGCGCCAATCAGCGGATGGCCCAGCAGATACAGATCGCCAATCGCATCCAGCGCTTTGTGTTTGACGAACTCATCATCGTAGCGCAATCCGTCGTTATTCAGGATGCGGTATTCATCCATCACGATGGCGTTATCCAGGCTGCCGCCCAGCGCCAGCCCTTGCGATCGCATCGACTCCACGTCCTGCATGAAACCAAAGGTGCGTGCCCGACTCACTTCCTTGATGAACGAGGTGGATGAAAAATCAATGCCCACGGTCTGGCGAGTACGCTCGAACACCGGATGACTGAATTCGATGGCAAGATCGATCTTGAAGCCGTTGTAAGGCTCCAGCCGCACCCATTTATCGCCCTCTTTCACTTCAACCGTTTTGAGAATGCGGATAAAACGCTTGGCGGCGTTTTGTTCTTCGATGCCCGCCGATTGCAGCAGAAATACAAACGGCCCCGCGCTGCCATCCATGATCGGCACTTCCGGTGCGGAAAGATCGATATACGCGTTGTCCACGCCGAGCCCGGACAGCGCCGACATCAAGTGTTCAACGGTAGAAATCGATGCACCGTCCTTGATCAGGCATGAAGAAAGTCTTGTATCACCCACGGCATACGGCGTGGCCTTGATATCCACGATCTGCGGCAAATCGACGCGGCGGAACACGATGCCGGTATCCACGGCAGCCGGGCGCAGCGTCATATACACCTTTTCACCGGTGTGCAGACCTACGCCTGTTGCACTAATCACATTTTTAAGCGTGCGTTGCCGAATCACAGGGAAGCCACCCTAAAACTTTCTTTAAATTCAAATAGATATCGATTATATCATGTGCTAATACACGCTTCCAAGGAAATATTGCTGCCGTCTCACCACTGCTGTCGCGAATCTCAAAAAAATGGCCGGTCGCAGAGCATCTGCGACCGGCCTTGCAAGATCGATGCGCCTGCTGCTATTACTGCTACAGCAGTCCTGCCTTACGGTTCGTGGCGGCTAGTCCGCCTGCTTACGCAAAAACGCCGGTATATCCAACATTTCCACACCCGACTGACGCATCGCTTCAACCGTGGCATCGCGATTACGACGGCGAATCACCGCCGGCTGCTCAAGCTCGTCGTAGTTCACTTCCATCGGCTGATTGTCGGTGCCGGTTTTCTGCGCCACCACCATCATCGGCTTCATTTGCTGGCGGGTCATCGGCTTGCCGAGACCGGTGGCAACGATGGTTACGCGCAGATTGTCCTCGATAGTTTCGTCGTAAACCGTGCCGACGATAACAGTAGCGGATTCCGCGGCGAACGCCTTGATGGTTTCCATCACGTCATACATTTCCTGCAGCTGAAAACTTGCCTTGCTGGCGGAAATATTGATCAGCACACCACGCGCGTCCGAAATATTGATGTCTTCCAGCAACGGGCACGCCACCGCTTGTTCCGCAGCAGCACGGGCCCGATCCGGCCCGGCAGCTTTTGCCGAACCCATCATTGCCATGCCCATTTCCGCCATCACCGTGCGCACGTCGGCGAAGTCCACGTTAATCATGCCGGGACAACTGATGATTTCCGCGATACCCGCCACCGCACCGTGCAACACGTCATTGGCCGCCTTGAACGCTTCGTCGAGCGTAATCGTCGAACCCAGCACCTGCATCAGCTTGTCATTGGGAATCACGATCAGCGAATCAACATGCTGCGCGAGCGCATCGAGCCCCTCTTGTGCGATGCGCTGGCGCTTACCCTCGAACGCGAACGGCTTGGTAACAACCGCCACGGTGAGTACGCCCAATTCCTTGGCAATTTCGGCCACCACCGGCGCAGCACCCGTGCCGGTACCGCCACCCATGCCAGCGGTAAGGAACAGCATATCCGCGCCGCTGATCATATCTGCGAGACGTTCGCGATCTTCCAGCGCGGCCTGACGGCCCATTTCCGGATTCGCACCCGCACCGAGTCCCTTGGTCACGTTGGTGCCCAACTGCAACTGCACCGCAGCTTTATTGCGTTTGAGCGCCTGTGCATCCGTGTTGACGCAGATGAACTCCACGCCACTCACGCCCTGCGCGATCATGTGATCCACGGCGTTGCCGCCACAGCCACCCACGCCGATGACCTTGATTACCGCTTCCTGCGATTGCGCATCGATCAGCTCTATCATTTTGTGCCTCCGTTTTTTGAATCGACAGTTAAAGTAAAAAACTCAATAAAAACAAATACTTACGATAAATTAAAAATTTCCCTTAAACCACGCTTT
>JBEBHE010000301.1:0-5632 GCA_040081205.1 Burkholderiales bacterium
TGGCAGTATGGCGCCGGTTGTTTGATCGCCAGCGATTTGGGGTTGCACACGCGTTAGAGCGTCACTAGAATTGCCCCACTTTTTGAGACTCCCCCTAATGACCGCTACCAATTGTGGTTTTGGGGAGACCGAACCACTAGGGAGTAACGTTACCTCGATGTCATAGCGATGCGAGGCAACTTAACCGGCCACAGAGACCGGCTGACCAAGGAGGTTTTGCATGTACGCAAAATCGATCATTGAACACGTGCGCGGGCGTTTGGCTGCCGGTGCGTGGACGCAGCAACTGAGTTTCGTGCCGGTCGTCATGGCCCTTGGCGTGGCGGCACTGCCGTTCACGCTGGAGCCAAACTTCGCTTCGCCTGAAGTATCCGCTGCGCCCAGCGCCGATGCATCGGCTGTTGATATGCCGGGAAATCTGGTGAAAACCGCCGCAAATGCCTCCATGCGCGCCGGCCTGCCGGACGAACGCCGCTATGCGGTGGTGGCGGAATACATGGCGCGCAAGTATTTCGTGTCGCGGCAGGTCGTGCTCGACCTGGTGAAAACCGCGCACGTGGTGGGCCGTAAATACAACGTGGATCCGATGCTGCTGGTGGCGGTGATCGCGATTGAATCCAGCTTCAATCCTATCTCCGAAAGCGTTGCCGGCGCCAAGGGTCTGATGCAGATCATTCCGCAGTATCACCCGGAAAAATTCACCGAATTCGGCGGCGAGCAGGCGGTATTCGATCCGCACACCAATATTGCCGTCGGGGCGAAGATAATCCGCGAATACCTGCAAGCGGCTTCCGGCAACCTGTTTACCGCGATGCAGACGTATGCGGGTGCGCTGCCCGACCGCGACGCCTCGTATACGCACAAGGTGCTGAACGAAAAAGACCGGCTCGATGCCCTGATGGGGTTGCCCAAGACTGATCGCGGCGGACGCGCCGAGTCGTTGTCACCGGCAGCGGCGCCCGCCGCACCGGCGCCGGAACCCAAGGAGCGCGTGCAAGTGACGATTCCGCCCCCGGCTGCTGCGATTGAACCGAAGCAGATGAGTCCGCAAGTCGCCAAGCCCGCCGTGCCTACCGCTTCCGTTGCTGCACCGGCGACCGTCGCCGCCCTGCGCCTGCCCTAGCGCTGCCGTGAAGCGGGCAGGCCCGCCCGCATCGCGCGCCGTATCGTAATCGGGCGCGCCAGCGCCGTTTCGCTATATAGTATGGCTTTGCGTCGCCGCACACTCACGCTGGCGGCGCGGGAGCCTTGCCATGTCCAGCGCCGAACTGCCCAAAGATTTCATGGAATTCATGCAGAAAATGTGGAACCCGATGTCGTATCCGGTTCCCGGCATGTTCATGCCCACGGCCAACGTCGAAGACATCGAGAAAAAAATCGCTGAACTCAAAGGCGTGGAAACCTGGCTCACCATGAACATCGGTTTTATCCAGATGACAGTGAAAACACTGGAAATGCAAAAAGCCGCGCTGGCCTCGTTCAGTGCCGCTACGCAAAAAAACAAGAACGACGGCAAGTAAGCAAGTCTCTATGGGAGGAGGGTGTTTCATGGCACACAAGTTACGGCGGGTGCGGTGCGCGCTTGCGCTGGCGGGCGCGTTGATTGCGGGCGGTGTTCTGGCGCAGGCGTACCCGGCCAAATCCATACGCGTCATTATTCCGGCGGCGGCGGGCGACTCCTGCGACGTGTTGTCGCGGCTGGTCGGCTACAAAGTCAGCGAAAAACTCGGCCAGCAGTTCGCCGTGGATAATCGTCCCGGTGCGGGCGGGCAACTCGGCCTGGAGTTGATCGCGCGAGCGCCCACCGACGGCTACACCATCGGTTGCGGGCAGGGCGGCAATATGGTGGTGGTGCCGATTGCCTACAAGAAAGTGGCGTACGACACGCAAAAGGATTTCGCCCCCATCGCGCTGATGGCGTCGAATTTTCTGGCGCTGGCGGTGCATCCCAGCGTGCCGTTCAAAAACGTGCGCGACCTGATTAATTATGGGAAGGTGAATCCGGGCAAGCTGACCTTCGGCACCACCGGCGAAGGCGCGTTTTTGCATTTCGCGACGGAATTGTTTCGCAAGGAAGCGGGTTTTACCTACCTGCATGTCCCGTTCAAAAGCACCACGGCGATTTTTACCGACATGATGGGCGGTCGCCTAGACGCGACGCTGGGCTCGTTTATTTCAGTGCAGCCGCATGCCGTGTCCGGACGCTTGAGAATACTGGGTGTGGCCAGAGCGACGCGCGCGCCTAATTACCCTGACTACCCGACCATTTCCGAAACGGTGCCCGGCTACACGTCCGGGGGCTGGTTCGGTTTTATTGCGCCGTCCGGCGTGCCGAAAGAAGCCGTTACGTTGCTCAACCGCGAAATGAATGCCGCGATGAAACTGCCGGATGTGCGCGAGAAGTTAACCGCGTTCGGCCTTGAAATCCACACCGAATCGCCCGAGTACTTTACCGATGTGATCCGCCGCGATTTTGCGCTGTGGGGCAAGCTGGCGAAAGACATCGGTTTCAAGCCGCAGTAACTTTTGCGGTTGAGAGGGCAGGCAAGGGCGGTTGCTCAGAAAGCGGAACGACCGCCCGCGACGTCCCTGTACTCAGCGTGCTCAGCGCCGTTTGTAGCTCGAGGACGATGACGAAGAGCTGGAACTGTACGACGAACTGGATCGCTGCGGCGGCGGCGTATAGGGACGCGTTTGCTCGTAACGTTGTTGCTGAATCGTGCGGTTAACCTGGTTGTTGTTCGACGTCTGACGCTGCTGCGACTGTTGCTGGCGTTGCTTCTCGAACTGCTGCTGTTCTTTTTGGATGTTGCTTTGTGCGGCCGCCATGAGCGGCAGACCAGCCAGTGTGGCGATGGCGATAAGTTGGAACGGCTTCACGGTTTTTTCCTTGTGGGTGGATATTAACTGCGGTTCGCGTGAGCCATATGCAGCGCACCGAGTCATTGTACCGGTTCGTCTTGCAGCCTAGCAAGCACGCCTGCCGCATCGGGTTCCGGCCGCCGTAACCCAAACCAGAACGGTTCAGCAGTTTCCGTCGCAGAACAACACAACCTCGTCATTCCCGCGCAGGCGGGAATCCATGTGTTGTGCCCTACGGCGCTGTGTTATGGATTCCCGCCTGCGCGGGAATGACCGGGCGGCGAGGGTTATCCCGCCGCCGCGAGAAGTTATCAATGGCGGCGCTCGAGCGCCGCCATTGTGTCCGTCATGCCGGATCAGAACCGGCGTTGATGATCGCGCGCTTCGTGAATGATGTGCTGCGACGCGAAGTCCAGGCGACGATGCAGTTCACCACGTTCACGCGGGCTCAGAAAACCGTCCGACACAAACGCGCGCTCCATCCCCTGAATGTCGTGCTGCTCGGCCATCAGGCGGCGAAACTCAAAGCGCGTGATCGCGCCGCGATGAAAACCGTGCTCGATGCGCGCGCGTTGCTCTTCCTGACGCGCATTGATCTCGCGCAGCCCGGCCAGCGGATGCTGGCGAACGCCATGACCGTAAGCATGTCCAGGTTGCACCGTGACATAACCATAACCCTGCGGGCCGTTGGCTTGCGCCGTGCCGAAGGTTGCAACCGCCAGAACCGATGCCGCTGCCAGTGTCTTGAGAGTCGTTTTCATGATGCACCTCTTTCGTTAAGTTGACCGGGGCGCAAAGTGCGTGCCCGTGACAACAATAACGGGGGAGCGGGGCGGTTGACTACCGCCGGCGCGGCGAGGTTGTAAGCGACTGTACGAGAGGTGTAACGAAGTGTTTCAGGATGGCGGGTGGTTACAGGTTATTACAATTGGCGAACCTTGGTGGCAATTCCACGATTCCGTAGGGCGTCAATAAGCCTGTCCTGAGTCTGCCGAAGGGCGTAGCGCATTGCGCCGGATGTCTGCGTATGTGAGTCAGCATACGGCGCAATACGGATTGCGCCCTACGTACTACGCGTTCCGACCTACGTGATCATCGAATCATTCTTCATGTCATCCAATCGCCGAAGTCTAATTTCACGTTTGGCATCGGCTCACTCGCGACCATCGCAGGAAAATCGGCTGCACGGCCCCACCACTCATTAATGATGAGCTTCTCCAAGGCTCCAAACGTAAGATAGTAACCATCGGGAACGGTTTGACCCTTGTTCACTGGTGAAAACACGGCAACGGCAATCAAGCCAAAGATAATTCGGTCACTGAGTCTGATCGCCCCCTTTACTACCTCAACTCGCGTCTGGCGCGATGGGCCTCGCGAGTCATGAATTAACTGGAAGCCGTCAGGAAGCTCGTCTCCATGCCCGTGGCTGCAACGGTGAATCCCGTAAATAACGTCAGCAAGATCTGGTTTGCCACCTAAGGCCTTGGGGCGTTCGACGGTAACGGGGAAACGTGTCTCAATGAGGTTAATTCCTGGCATGCCCATCGGGCCCAGGATCCCGTAGTTGTCCCGAAGCAGTTTTGTGAAGCGGGCATTACTTCCGGGTGCAGAATAGATCTTCTTAGCTGTTCCATCAATGGCATTACAGGCGTGCAGCATCGCGGAGTCGTGCTCGCCACTCTCCCAGTCATCAATAGACTTTCGGACCGAGTCTCCTACGTTCACTGCATCCTCTCTCCTACGCTATTCGTAATAAACCGATGAGTGAATTTAATACGGTTGAAATTGGCGCGAAAAGCGACACCTTCGGCAAGGAGCATGAAGGAGTCTTTACTATTACCCTATTCGCGATGCCTCAAGCCGCCAACGTCCCCGCATCAAAAAACGGTTTATCACCCCGAATCTGCGTCCTATGCATCAGCCGCCGCGATTCCGGATCAAACGAATCGCGCCGATGCATGGCGCAGCGGTTGTCCCACAGGATGAGGTCGCCGACGTTCCACACCTGATACCACTCGAACTGCGGTTGCGTGGCGTGCGCCCACAGGCGGTTGAGCAAGTCTTCGCTTTCGTCGAGCGGCAGGCCGTTGATATAGGCCGATTGCCGGCGGCCGAGAAACAGCGCGTTCTTGCGCGTTTCCGGGTGCGTGCGGATCAGCGGATGGTTCGCGCCCGGCGCCTCGCGCGGGTCGGTGATTTCCTTGTAGCCTTTGCGCAGTTCGCCCGCACTGTTGCGGCTGGAATCGTGGCGGCAGGTTTTGCCCATGATCTCGCGCTTCAGTTCCGCCGGCAGCGTGTCGAACGCCTGATACATATTCGAGAAGCCGGTGTTGCCGCCCACCGGCGGCACTTCAATCGCGTAGAGCGCGCTGCCGATCGGACACAGGTCGTTGTAAGACATATCGCTGTGCCACACCGCTTCGTAGTGGCCAAGGTTGCCGATGGATTTGCCGTTGACCTTGATGTTCGACATCACGGTGATTTCGGGAAATGGATTCACCACATCTTTGCCTGCGTGTACCGGCGCTTTGTCGAGTTCGCCGAACAACTGCGCGAATTTCAGAAACGCCGGGTCGTCGAGTTTCTGTCCGCGAAAGCGCAGCACGAGATGATCGTTCCAGGCTTTGCGTATCTGCGCGAAAAGTCCGGCGCTGATCGGCTGCGACAGATCGATGCCGACGACATCGGCGGCGAGTGCGGCGCCCGTGGGGATGACGGTAATTTGGGTGTTGGTGGCGGTATCCATATATTTATTTAAGTATATGTTTTT
>JBEBHE010000043.1:0-20325 GCA_040081205.1 Burkholderiales bacterium
GGAACCCATGCGATGTCTCATATGGCACTGCGTTATGGGTTCCCGCCTGCGCGGGAACGACAGATTTGCAATTGATCCTGCCCGGTGTTCTCCACGGCCCAAACGATTTTGATTTTAATGGAGTATCGAAATGCATCTATGGCGCAGCCTGTTATTTGTTCCCGCCAATCAGCGGCGTATGCTCGACAAGCTCCACTCACTGCCCGCCGACGGCTTTATCTTCGATCTCGAAGACACTGTTCCAGCGCCCGAGAAAGCCAATGCGCGCGCGATGACCGCGGAGGCCATCGCCAAGTTGCCCGAAGACCGTAGCTGGATCCGCTGCAACGCCCTCGACAGCGGCTTTATTCACGAAGACTTCGATGCCTTTGTCGGCATGCCCAAAATGCGCGGTTTCGTCGTGCCCAAACAGGATAGCGTCGGTGACATTGCCGCCGTGGATCGCATGCTCACCAGCCTGGAAGTGCGCCGGGGACTCTCGCCCGGCAGCACCCCCGTGATCGCGATGATCGAAAGCGCCGCCGGGGTGTTGAGCGCGCGCGACATATTTTCGAATTGCAAGCGCATCGAATCCGGCATGTACGCCGGCGGCGAAGATGGCGATATGAACGTATCACTCGGCGCGGTGTGGAGCAGCGAAGGCCCGGAAATGATGTTCGTGCGGCAGATGACCTTTGTCGCCGCGCGCGCGGCCAACATCAAATTTCCGCTGGAAGCCGTGTTCTCGAATATCAAGGATCACGAGGGATTCCGGCGCGACACGATGCTGTCACGGCGCCTGGGCTATCGCGGCCGCGCGGTGATACACCCCACGCAAATCGAGATTGCCAACGACATTTATACACCGACCGCGGCCGAGGTCGATTACGCCACGCGCGTGCTTGCGGCGTATCAGGAAGCGCTCACGCGCGGCGTGGGCAGTACAACAGTGGATGGCAAATTGGTGGATATTGCAATGGCGAAAACGGCGCAGAATCTGCTGGATCTGGTTGCGGCTATAAGCGGTCAAACGTCGTAGACTGCGCTTAGGGGCAATAAGCAAGCCAATACAACAAGGACACTATAGATATTTGTTTTTATTACATTTTATATTCGCTTGGAGGATTGACATGAAACTTCAACTTAGCCGGCTTCCAATGTTGTTATTAGCCGCGTGGGTTACTACGTCAGCGGCACAGCCCTATCCAACACGCCACATTGAATTGGTTTCACCCACTGGCGCGGGTGGCGGTTCCGATCTGGTAGCACGTACGGTTGCCGATATTGTCGCGAAAGAAAAACTTCTGCCGCAGCAAATCATTATTCAAAATCGCCCAGGTGGCGGTGGCGCGGTGGGACAAACCTACGTCGCAAGCAAACGCGGCGACCCTTACGTCATACTGCTGGCAGCGATAGGGTTGGTGTCCGTACCCATACGCACCGGTCTTGATGTGGGCATCGATAAATTTCAGCCGCTGGGAGCAATCGGCCTCGACCTCAACAGCCTCGCGGTCGCCGAGAACTCCCCCTACCGCTCGCTCAAGGATTTGCTCGCCGCAGCGCGCGCCAATCCCAAAACCATCAGTGTCGGCATTACCTTTCCCGGCGGCAGCGCTCACGGCATGATGCATCGTCTCGAAAAACTTTCGGGGACGCGCTTTAATTTGGTATCGTTCAAGAGTGGCTCTGAAGCAGTGACCGCGGTTATGGGCGGACACGTGCAGGCCACCGCTGAAAATCTAGGCGAGGTCATACCGCAGGTCGAGTCGAAAAAATTGCGTCTGCTGGGCGTGCCGGCTGCGAATCGCATTGCAGCACTCCCCAATGTACCGACGTTGAAGGAACAGGGTTTTGACATACACACGGGCGGACTTCGCGGTTTCGTCGCGCCCGCCGGCATTCCGCGCGACGCGGCCAAAGTACTCGAAGACATGCTGGCGAAAGTTCACAAGAGCGCAGGCTGGCGCGAGTATATGGCAAAAAATATGTACGAAGACGTTTACCTAAACGCTGAAGAGCTTTCGCGCTGGCTCGCCGCGCAGCAAGTGGAGATGACGCAGTTCTTGACGGAGATGGGATTAGCACTAAAAAAATAGCACCCCTGCCGTTTCGCTCAATTGAGCAAGCGATCCATGTGACGATCCAGGGCGCGGCCGAAATCATCCAGGTCCTCCCCGAATACCGCCTTGAAATTCGCGTGGTGATCGTCCGATTTCTCGTAACGGCGGAAGTAATCCACCACCGCAACCAATGTATGTCGTTCGATCAGAAAGTCAGTAATCAGAAAGGACTGTGAGTAAGTGCCATCAAAACTGGTTTTTTGGCGCGTCGCCACCCAGTCAGCAAATGAGTCGAGACGCAGCAAAGCCGGGAGTTCTCCTTTACGCTTCAGCTCGCGCACCTTCGCGATCAGTCGCGCACGAGTTTGTGCGAGGCTGTCCAGGCCGAGAACGTCGGTAATGTTAAAAGCCATCCATTCTGCAAATCCTTCAATCAACCACTGATTGCCGTTGATGCCCGAGCGATTGGCGAGCGTGAGCTGTAATATATGGGTAAGCTCGTGTGCCATCTCTTCCATGCGCTGTGGCCATGTGAAGCCCGCGAGGGCTTGTTCATTGATCAACAGCGTGTTGCTGCCGACAGCGGCTCGCGCAAATTGAGCAGTGGATCGGGCGAGGGACGGGGCGATTTTGAGATACGTGATCAGCGCACGCTCGAAACCTTCGCGCGTGGAATGTATCTCCACTTTTCCGCGAGGAAGCGGCAAATTAAATTTCTGAACCATTACGCGCAAAACAGCATCAAGAGCACGCGGGTAGTCGGCAATCTCCCTGGCATCGATGGGTTGCGCGCCGGATAACAATTGAATCGGAAGCTCATTCGGCGACGCATGACAAAAATAGCTGGCGCTTGCGAGCATGCACAGGAGCGCGCGCACTACTGCAATCTTCGCTTGATGAACTATGTCGCCCCCGCCACCCGCTTCTGCGCATCCCGCGCCGCACAAGCCTCCGCCATCGCCAGCACCACGATAGCCCACTCATCCACCGGCACGTCGATCATCTTGCCATCCAGCGGCACCGCCGCCGTGCCTGCCGCAACGCCTACCGCAAAAGCCTCGCGCACACGCCGGTTCCATTCCACCAGCGCTGGGGTCGGCGTGAATGCGGCGTTCACCGGTGCTACCCAACTAGAATAAGGGTGAGGACAGATCACACCTTTCATGCCGAGGTTTTTTGCCTTGGTCGCGAGTTCATGCAATTCGGCCTCCGGCAGCTCGCACGGTTGCACGCTCAACGGGTACGCCATACCTACAGCGGCGACCTTCGCCGCAGTCGCCTCCACCGCAAGGCGGCCACGCGCGTATTCAAACGGATCCAGTTCAGGCAGCGGGGTAATGCCGAGATCGGTCGCCAGCGCGCGCTCGTCGAGCGCTACCTGGGTCACGCGCGGGCTGGCTTTGACGATGGCGCGGATGTCCCACACGCCGCGCGCGGATTCGAGCATGAGTATGAACTGCAGCGAACCGGCGGCGATGCCGCGTTGTTTTTCCAGCAAGGCCACTATCTCGGCCGCCTGCGTCACTTCCGCCGCCGACTCGACGCAGGGCAGCATGATGCCGCACAGGTCCGGCCATACCGACGCTTCGAGGTCTGCCTGCACCGATGTTTTGTTGACGCGCACGAATACTTCGGCGCCGCCCTTTGCCACGGTAGGTATTGCGGCTTTTATCGCATCGCGGGCACTCCCATTGCCGGTGAGGTCCAGCGTCACAGCATCGGCGTTGTGTTTCCACGCGTTCGCCACGGCGCTCGCATCGCCCAGCGGCACCAGCAGATTGGAACGTCGAACCAGTATGCTCATTTGGGAAAACCGTAAAGTTCTTGCGGATTGTTGACGAGGATACGATTGCGGATAGCCTCGTCCGGCGCCCACACATTGAGCAGGTCGAACAATATTGAATCATCGGGCTTTACTTTCGGTCCCGGATGCGGCCAGTCGCTGCCCCACACACAGCGCTCTGGCGCAGCTTTCACGAACGCTTGCGCCACCCGCGTGGCATCGTCATAGGTGGGCGGACCTACGTTGGTATTCATGTAGGCGCCGGAAATTTTTACCCACGCGCGGTGCTTGGCCAGCAAATCAAGAATGATCGCGTGCGACGGATGTTTCACGCCCTGATCGACAGGCGGCTTGCCCATGTGATCGAAGACGATTTGCGTCGGCAGCCGCCGCAACAAATCGGCGTGTTCGACAATTTTGTCGTTGGGCATATTAAGTTGCACGTGCCAGCCATAGTCAGCGATGCGTTTGGCCAGCGGCTCTATCATGTCGATGGACACCGCCGCCGTTTTGGGATCCCCCACGGTAAAGCGTATGCCACGTATCCCCGCCTCGTTGAGCGTTTTCAGTTCCGCATCAGTGACGGTGGGACGCAGCACGCCGACGCCTCGCGCGTTGTCGATACCCAGTTCCTTGATCGCGTCGGTGGTTACCGTGTTGTCGGTCACATACTGTCGTGGCGTAACGATCACCACCCGCTCGACCCCTACACGCTTTTGCAGCAGGCGGTAATCCGCAACCGTGCCACCCGCCATCACGGGTGACGACGATGGATAGCGGGCGTCATAGATATGAATGTGGCAGTCGGCAGCCTTTGCTGGCGCAACCAGTTTGGGCGGCTCGATGCCGGTGGAATGTGGAACTGCCTGCGTCACACCTTTCATACTCATCCTCTGTTCTTAAAAATGGTTCGGTCTCTACTTCTACTCAATTTTGATGCCCGCCGATTTCACCAGCTTTTCGTATTTCACGACATCCTGCTTGATGAACGCCGCGAACTCCGCAGGCGAATTACCTATCGTATCCACACCCTGCGCGGCCATGCGCTCGATGGTGTCCGGCATGCGCAGCACGCGCACCACGTCGGCGTTCAACTTGGTGATTACCGCCGGCGGCGTGCCCGCTGGCGCGAGTATGCCGTGCCACGCGGATTGCTCGAATCCCGGCAGCGCGGCTTCGGACATTGTCGGTATGTCGGGCGCAGCGCGCGAACGCTGTGCGCTGGTCACCGCCAGTGCGCGCAAACGGCCAGTGCGGACGAATGGCACTGTGCTTGGCGTGGTGCCAAAATACATCGACACCTGCCCCGCCAGCAAATCGGTTACCGCTGCACCGCCGCCTTTGTACGGCACATGAATAATGTCCAGTCCCGCCATGATCCGGAACATTTCTCCTGACAAGTGATTGGAACTGCCGATACCCGCCGACGCAAAGGTCAGTTCGCCGCGCCGCGACTTCGCCAGCGCAATCAGTTCTTTGACCGAGCGCGCCGGCACCGAGGGATGCACAGCGAGAATATTGGGCGCAATCGTGGTCTGACTCACCGGCGCAAAATCTTTCACCACGTCATAGGGCGGCTTCTTGAATAGCGTCATATTGGCGGTATTCGGCACGCCGCCTAGCAGAAGCGTGTAACCGTCGGGCGCGGCGCGCGCCACCACTTCGGAGCCAATATTAGTACCGCCTCCGGGGCGGTTCTCGACAATGACCTGCTGGCCGATGGTCTCGGACAGTTTCGCTGCAATCACGCGCGCCACAAAATCAACGCCGCCACCCGGCACGTAAGGCGCGACGATGCGGATGGGGCGGGTAGGGAAAGTTTGCGCGTTGACAACGCTCCCGCCTGCAAGCAAAGCCGCACCCGCTGCTATCGCCAGCGCACGTAGCGTTTGTTCACTTCGCAGCATCGTCGGTTAGTCTTAGTGAGTTCTTCATATTGGGTTCATCCGGTTTTCGTATGGGTCATAAACCAACCCTGTCATTCCCGCGTAGGCGGGAATCCATAACACTGTGACATATGGAACTCTGCATGGATTCCCGCCTACGCGGGAATGACGAGATTGAAAGTTTTCCGGTAATTGGACAATTATTGTTGTGCCGCCATCTGCGCCTGCACGCGCGCTACGGCTTCAGTCTTCTCGCGATTGCGCTCGGCGCACAATTCAGCCCACGCCAGCGTGCCGCGCGCGCGTTGTGCCTCGTAACGATCGATCACGCGGCGCTCGACTTCCATCCACGGCTCGCCGGATGCCGCAAGCCGTTCGTATTGCTCCAGCACCCAATGCGCATCACGCACGTCTGCTTCGCTGGGCGTATAGCCGACATTGTGCGATTCCACCACCGCCGGATTCAATCCGCCGCCGCCCACGCGGAAGCCACACGCGCGCGCAGCCTCGGCCTGACGCAACGCGCGGTTGCCGTCGCTCACGCTGCCAGAGGTGTTGGCAACGAACGGCGAAGCGCGCACGCCCAGTCCCAGCGCGCGCGCCGCAAGCTCCGATTCGCCACGCAGATACACGAACTGGTCATAAGGCACAAACATTTCCACGCCCAGATCGCGCGACATGTCATAGCCGCCGTTGGTGGCGCCGAACTCCTTGATGCGCGGGCTGGCCGACGCGATGTCATACACATTGGTTACGCCGAGCGCCGTCTCGATACCACAGTCGATTTCCACCGTGCCGGCGGGAATGCCGCGCGCTTTTTCCATGCGCGTGATAACGGCATCGAGGGCACGCACCTCATCCGCCGTTTCGGTTTTGGGGTACTTGATGCGCGAAAGACCGGGCCACACCGCAGCCTCGGTATCGGCTTGCATCAGTTCGTGATTGATGCGCACAAACGCATAGGTGCCCGCGCGGGTAATTTTGGGTATCGATTCTTTCACCAGCGTGCGCGCATGATCCTTGCGATTCTGCGGCACCGAATCCTCCAGATCCAGCGTGACGAAATCGCAGCCGCGCCGCCATGCCTGATCCACAAAACGTGGCGTGACAATCGGCATGGTCAATCCGGAACGGTGAACTTTTTGTTTTGCCATGATGCTTTGTGCTTTCTACGCGTAAATTTTATTCAGCGGAGCAATCTGCTCGGCACGCAAACACAGCGCGCCCTTGAAGCCAACGGCACGGCCACGTTGCGCAGCTTGCAAGGTATTTTCTGCCGTCGCCAGCAGCCCGCGATCCGGCGCGCGCCACCATGCGCCCAATGGCGTTACGCCGATGGTGCGTGCGAGAATGACGAGGCGCTCCATCAAGTACGGCATCAGGTGAATTTCACCTGACGGCTCTGGCCGCAAATCCATTACCAGATCGGCGCGTCCCAGCGTAAGGCCGCGCACGCGCGTGCTCGCAGTGGCGATTGCATACGCGTCCTGATTGCCGCGCGCGGTTTCCAGCGCCAGCACCATACCCATTGAATTCGCCGGCAGGTTTCTTTCTTTTTCCAGCAAAAGCAAATTTTTATCGATGGCTTCTATTTGTGCAGCCGATTCCGCACGCGACACCACAACTCCGCTCAGCCCAGGCCACACACAGGCGCGCAAATCCGCCTCCGGGTTTTGTGGATCGATTTGCGCGAACACTTGCGCGCCACCCGCAGATGCAACACTGATCGCCGCACGAATGCTTTCTCTCGCGACAAGCTTTTGCTCATCCCGAACAAACTCAACGAGATCCAGCACAATGACATCCGCCGCCGACTTTGCAGCCTGCGCAACCGCGTCCGGTTTGGACATGGGGACCACCAACCACGACCGCTGTGTTTTTACATCCATGTTTGTGCCTGTCTTAACGTTTACGATTGCGATTACGAAGCGCCATCATTGTAGCGGCTCACGCTCTACCAAAATACACGTCGGAAAGTTTTTCCTCGGCCAGCACGCGCTCCACGGCGACCACATATTGCAAATTTGCACCGACCTTCGCTTTGGCCTCATCGACATCAACCACTTGCGCCAGTCCGCCATCGTCATTGATGCTGTGATAGCAGATCAGCGCTACCGCATACCGCCGCGCCTCTGCGTCCCGCGCGCCCGGATGGGCCGCCAGCCAGGTCAACGCTTCATTCGCGCGGGCTGAGGCGCGCGAGTAGCGGCTGGTCGTGAGAAAGATGGCAACAAAAAACCCGAGCGCACACGGTATGATCAGCAGCCAAAAAAGAATGTCCGCGATGAGCGGCGGCCAGCCCAGCCGTTTCGACAACGGCGGCAGCAACAGCAGCAGGAATCCCGTGCCGAGAACGGTAATGCATCCGATACCGCGCCTGTCGGTCGGCGGGGGTTCCGCGTGCAGGCGCCGCGCCTCCGCGACAATTTCAGCGCGCTCGCCGGCATCGAACTCGACTGATTCCATGTGACGTCGAGTATCAACCGAGCGCGGTGCGCAATTCGCCGGTCACGCGCGAGCCTTCCGCCAGAATGAAAGCAATCTCGCTGTTGGTGGTAATGAAGCGCATGCCTTTGCGGATAAATTCCACCTGGCGCGCCAAATTGCGGTCACCACCCACGCCAGGAACTTTGCCGTGCTTCTTGCAGGCTGCGATAACTTTTTCAAGCGCGGCAATGTGCGCCGCACTGCCGAAGCTGCCCGGTTTGCCCATCGCGGTAAGCAGATCGTTGGAACCGACATGAACCACATCCACGCCGTCCACCGCACAGATGGCTTCGACGTTGTCCAATCCTTCCTGCGTTTCGATCATGCACGCCACCAGCGTGTTGTCCTGCAGGGCAGCGACCGCATCGGGCACCGGCGTCGGGCGATAGTTGAGTATCGGATAGCCGCCGCCGACCGAGCGTGTGCCCACGGGCGGATACTTGGAACGGGCCACCGCGCGCCGCGCCATGTCGGCGGTGTTGATGTCGGGAAACACGATGCCCATGACACCGTTGTCGAGCAATACCTGCGTCTGCGGATCATCGCAACCACTTACCCGCGCGAGGGGTGCTATGCCTATGCCGTTGGCAGCCATCGCGATGTGGCCGATGGTTTCCACGTTATAAAGCGAATGCTGGCAGTCGATAAAAATAAAATCGTGCCCGGTGGATTTCGCGATGCCCGCAATATCGCCGGAGCGCGCAAGCCGGACGTTCATGCCAAGCGCAATTTTGTCCTGCTTGAACAATTCCTTGATGGGATTGGGTATCGATACGGATGCCATAATATACCTTTAAAAACAAATAGTTACATGTTTAATGCTTGCGCACAAAACTCGCGTTCAAATCCTTGATCGAACGCGCGCCGCATTGCTGCATGGCCGCGCGCGTTTCGATGCGCAGCAATTCGAGCACGCGCTCTACACCGGCCTGACCAAATGCCCCGAGTCCCCACAGATACGGTCGTCCGATACACACGCCGCGCGCACCCATCGCCAGCGCTTTCACCACGTCTGTGCCACGGCGGAATCCGCTATCGACGAGCACCGGCAGGCGCCCTTTCACGGCTTCGATCACTTCGGGCAACGCATCGATGGTGCCGCGACCGCTGTCTTCGCCGCGTCCGCCGTGATTGGAAACGATGATGCCATCCGCACCATGCTGCACCGCCAGCGCCGCATCTTCGGCGGTGAGTATGCCTTTCAGCATGATCTTCATGCTGGTGGTATCGCGCAGCCGCTTGATGAAATCCCACGTCATGTTATTGGACTGCATGCTCGCGACCTTGGATAAATCGATGCCCGCGTAATTGGGCCGGCGGTCGCGATCCCCGCCGCTGCCGCCGCCACCCGACGCCGCTGTGTGACACTGCTTGCAATCGCGCGTATCGGTACGGCGCAAGCGAAACAGCGTCTCCTGATTGCGGCCACCGACTCTGTCCACCGTCACCGCCAGCACAGGCGAGCCGGCCGATTCCGCACGCTTCACCAATGCGCGCGCAACCTCCCAACTCGATGTTGCGTAAAGCTGAAACCACACCGGCCCGCCACGCGCCTCCATTGCGGCCTCGATGGAAGTCGTAGCGCCGGTAGCCAGCATTTCCAGATGGTTTCCGGTTTTGGCCGCGCGCGCGACCGCTACTTCGCCGTCCGCGTGATATGCCTTGTTGCCGCCGGTAGGCGCGATGCAAATCGGCGACGCATACGTCGTGCCGAAAATTTCCATGCTCAAATCCATCTTCGACACGTCGTTCATGCGGCGCGGGCGCAAATAATATTTAAGGAATGCCTCGCGATTCGCGCGCAGCGTCACTTCATCATCAATGCCGGATGCCATGTAACCGAAATGCGCCGGCGGCACATTCTTGCGGCAGGCCAGTTCAAAATCGAAAACGTTGATCGCATCTTTGGGATTGGTAATGACGTTCTGCGGACTCAGCGAACCCCACATCAGTGGATCGGGTGAGCGCGTCGTGGGCACGGCTTCCGCGGCCAATGCAGCAACACTGGCAATACCCGGCGAAGCAAGCAACGGACTCGCCGACATCCATTTCAAAAATTGACGGCGATTGGCCGCAATAGCGTCTAATGACATGTGGAATCCCCCCTTGGTTACATGGGGCAGATTCCGCCTCTCAGCCGGCAGAGTCAAGCGCCCGCACGCGCTGCCGGTGAAACTGGCAAAATCACAGCCTCGAATCAGGAGCATCCATGAACAAAAAAATTGCGGTTCTCGGTTGTGGCGCCATCGGCAGCAGCGTCAGCGCCGACCTCACCAAGGCAGGTTACGACATCACCGTCATCGATCAATGGCCCGCGCAGGTTGAAAAACTCAAAGCGGATGGCCTCGAAATCACCATGCCCGATGTCGTCGTAAAAACGCCAATACGCGCGCTGCATTTGTGCGAACTGTCGTCCGCCCATCTGGAATTCGATATCGTATTCCTATGCGTAAAGTCGAACGATCACCGCTGGCTGGCGGAATTCATCAAGCCGTACCTCAAACCGGACGGCGTATTCGTCGCCATCCAGAACGGCATGAACGAAGACTCGCTCGCTTCCATCATCGGCAAGCAGCGCCTGATTGGCTGCGTGGTGGAATTGTCGGCGGAAATTTTTAATCCTGGTTTTGTGAAGCGCAACACCACCCACAAGACGACTTGGTTTTCCGTGGGCGAACACGACGGTTTTCTTACCGAGCGTGTCAAGGAAATCCAGTCGATGCTCAACCACGTTGGCCGCTGCGACATCACCAGCACCATCCAAAGCGCGAAGTGGACCAAGCTCATCGCCAACAGCATGACCATGGGCCCGTTCGGCTTGCTCGGCCTCGGCAATTCGGAAGCTGCACACCTGCCGGGCATGTTCGACATCTCGGTGCAACTGGGCAAAGAATCGGCCGCCGTTGGGGAAGCACTGGGTTACCGCATGGAACCCATCTTTGGATTGCGCGCCGACGAATTTGCCGGCACCATCGAAGAAAATGTCGTCACGGCAATGAAAACCCTGCTCGGCCACGTCAGCCGCGGCCGCACCGCGCCGATACACGATCACATGAAAGGCCGCACCAGCGAGATGGCGTGGATCAGCGGCGTGGTGGCGCGCAAAGGCAAGGAGCTCGGCATCGATGTCACTTGCAACGCCGCGGTTGCCGAGCTCGACCGCAAGATAAATCGCGGTGAAATCAAGATGGATAAATCGAATTTTGATTTGTTGAAACAGATGGTAGACAAGTAACCATTCACCTTCATAAACCGCAGGATGGGTGACGCGTTGCGCAACCCATCACAACCATCAGACAGAGGTAGAAGTTTCGACTTGATTTGGCAGATAGTCATTCTTGGCGACCGGCTCGTCACAACCCTGAGCAACTGCTCAAAGCGGTTATTGACCGACGCGGCCAGCGTCAACGATACTGCCGGATGTCGCACTTGGATTTCCTATCCTTTCCAATACGGAACGCATTCCTAAGAGGAAGAACCCGGACCATGAAAAAGACCTTCGCCTTGCTTTTGTCGTGCCTGCTCGTCGCCTGCGCCACCACGCAGGAGCCCGAGGGGCCACCGACCGCTTTCCGCCTCACCTCGCCCGGCATCCCGGACAACGCGAGGCTGCCGGCGAAGTCTGCGGGTAACTTCGCCAAGAACCCGAACTGCACCGGGCAGAATGTCTCGCCGCCGCTCGCCTGGAGCAACGCGCCGGACAAGACGCGCAGCTACGCGATCATCTGGGACGACCAGGCTGGCCGCGCCGGCCTCGGCGTGTCGCACGCGGTGATCTACGGCATCCCGGCGAGCACCAACAGCTTCGCAGAGGGCGCGCTGGGCGGTGCGCCGACCGGCGCGTTCGTGCCCGGCAAGAACACGCTCGGCCTGCACTGGCTCGGGCCGTGCTCGCCCAAAGGCAACGCGCCGCAGCACTACGTGATGACGATCATCGCCACCGACCTCGAACCCAATGCGCTGCAGCCCGGCCTGACCAAGGCCGAACTGCTCAAGGCGCTGGAGGGCGGCAAGGCACTGCGCGCAGCCAGCCTGTCGTTTCGCTTCTGGCAGTAGGGGCGGGAAGCTGCGGTACGTCGTCCTCCGCGTGCGCGGCGCGTCCGAGGCGGGTAATTGACCGGTGCATGCTCCGCATTTGGGCGTGATCGGTTGCTGAGCTGGGGGGATCGAAAAGCTTGCGATGTCGGGCGTAGTCGCTTTTTATCGAGGCCGAGCTGATTTGAGCTTAAACCCTTTGATACTTAATGTTCGTTACAAAGCGCTTTAGACCACGAGTGAGACACATGGCTGATTACGTCGTTTACCACAAGGCCGAGAAGATGGGATACCCAGCGCTCGACATCCACAACTTAGCTATCTACACGAGTAAACCCACAGACGGGAAGAAGGGCAATCGCATTTGGGTCATTGCCGGCGAAGGCAGCCCTCGGAAGTACTACCTAAGGGCAACCTTTCTTATCGGCAACGTCGAGTCCTCAGATAAGCGCGACTTCACCACTCGAGTAACGGGGACCGACGGGCAACTTTTTGACCCAATGCCGCTACTCAATGGTGAAGCGTGGCTTCCGGGGTTCGTGGAAAAGCAAGGCCGTTTTGCGTTCGGGTTCAATCAAATCAAGAACACTGCAACAGAAGACGGCCTGCGTGCGATCCTGCTAGCCAATACATTGCGGTAACGACCACGCGTGAGTTCGCCACGTCAATCGCTGTGGTCTAACCCTGTGTCCGGACTTAACGCGTGTAGGTTGCAATCCGTAGGGCGTCAGTAAGCGCAGCGCAATGCGCCGAATGCATCGGCCGATGAAACTCACATGCGTTGCAATGCGCTACGCTTTTTGCACCCTACGCAGGCTCATATATAAGCCTACCGGAGCCCGAATTCGGCAATGATTGCCGGTCGGCTTGCCAACAACAGCTCAAGATGGCTCTCTGGCCACATTTCTATGCGGAGCGCGTTATCTGAGTGATTTTGCTTTTCAACGATTGAAACCGCATCAGAAGTAAATCTGCCAGAAGTGGCGATAACGTGCACGTCAACCCGGGGCGGCTCCCAGAGTTTCATCTGCTCCCGAAGTGTCGCAATTTCGGAAGGACCAACACTCCTACTTAACCAGTGTTTACATTGAATGATGACGCGCTGGCGCATTGTCCCGCCGAGCGCGTCTACATGAACGCGGTTAACTGATAAATCGCGCCCGCGATCTGGCGCATTCGTTTTCATTAACCATTCAGGATTCTCATATCCACGCTCAGAGGAAATGAGGTTGAAGATTAGACGTTCGAAATCGTCCTCATCTAGCCTCTCCCAAAGCAGTCTTGTTGCAACCGGACCTCGCGGCTTTTTGCTCACTAGCACGCCTAGATCCTCCACCCCTACCGGTGCCGGTTCCTTTTCTCCGTAAAGCGACTTTCTAAGGTCTGCCTTGACTGCGGGCCAATCGTGTTTGGCTATATCGCGAAGGTCACCGACCATACCGAAATGCATATGACGATGAAGATCAGACCATCTTGCTGGTTTTGGTACGCTGCTCCCCAGCAGCATATTGATCTGCGCTACATTCTCTTTCAGATTATCAAATTCCGCTTCGTCGACACTTTCGTGTGGCTGAGTGTCCTCATCGATTGTCCTTGCAAGGTTGCGCAGGTTCTCATCGATAGCATCTATCAGCTCGGCGAGCGCCTCGCGAATTAACTCCCGCCGTTTTTGATTGAAATGATAACGATATTCGCGAAGCAGTTTCGCTGGTTCTCCAATTTGTTGTTCTACGTAAATCCGGGCTTCTATTTCCCCGGCCTCCAATGCGTCAAACCGGCACTGAGCAATTTCGTCCAGACCCATTAAATGAATCGACGGCTTCCGGCCGTCTATCTGTGGCAGGGATTCGAGCAAGGCATCAAATGCCCTGCAGTTCTCCTCATATTCCGGATCATCGCCAAACGCCACACCTTCGGGAATGGCAGCTTCTAACTCGCCCCATACTTTTTCAATCTTGATCAGATTTGCTTCTGCTGCATCAAAATGCCGAAGGGCGGCGTTCAATGGACTTTCGGGCAATTCGTCCTCCGTTACAAAAAGACGTCACAAAGTAAGCGCCACTCTACAATATTAGAATTGGATTGCGCGGTGCACAATTCGCTACAAACGACGCCCCCGCTTTGCGGACGCAGCTAAGAGTAAAGCCTTGCCTTTCGCCTACCGCTTATCAGTCTCGCATTTTTGGCCGCGGGATTTGCCAACTGTCGTTCAGCTTCCGCACGTAGCGGATTCTCATCCGTAGGCAGTGCCTCACAGGGATCACCCCCGTGAGGCGTCTGCTGTATCAGCCCCGCTTACCGTTATTTTTCATTCGACAACACCGCAGTACCCGCAGCCGAAAGCATGCCACCCATGCCATTGACCAGCGACAGCTTCACATTGGGCACCTGCCGCGCGCCGCACTCGCCGCGCAACTGGCGCGTGGCCTCGATCAACGGGAACATGCCGTACATCCCGGTGTGCGTATACGACAGGCCGCCGCCGTTGGTATTGATCGGCAGCGATCCGCCCGGCGTCGACTTGCCGTTTTCGAAGAACGCGACGCCCTCGCCGGGCTTCGCGAAACCCATCGATTCGAGCATGATCGGCGGGCCGGACGTAAACGCGTCATACAGCATGATGTGATCGAAGTCGCCGTGGCTGACGCCGGCCATCGCAAAGGCGCGCGCGCTGGACATGCGCGTGGCCTCGCTCAACGGCAGGCCTTTCATCTGGGTCACCGACACGTGCTCGGTCGCTTCACCCGTGCCACGCACATAGACGGGCTTTTTGGCGCAGTCACGCGCCCGATCCGCGCGCGTGAGTACTATTGCGCCGCCGGCATCGGTGACAAGGCAGATGTTCAGCACGGTGAACGGGTAGGCGATCATCTTGGCCTTGAGCACGTCCGCAACCGTCAGTGGGTCGCGGTACATGGCTTTCGGGTTCAGGGCCGCCCACGCGCGCGTGGACACCGCCACCTGCGCCCACTGTTCGAGTGTCGTGCCGTACTCGTGCATGTGCCGCGTGGTGATGAGGCCGAACCAGGTCGGCGGGGCGCCGAAGCCGTAGGGTATTTCGTAACAACCTGCGATGCTGGTGTCGCGCACACGCGTGACACCCACCTGCGAGCGTCCGCTTTCGCCGTGGGTGATGACCGCGACATCGCACAGGTGATGATGCAGCGCCGCTATCGCGTGCTCGACCATGATGATGAAGGAGCAGCCGCCCACGCTGGTGCCGTCGACGTAGCGCGGCGTCACGCCCAGCGCTTCGGCGATCAGTGCCGGTGAATGCGCACCGGCCGTGAAAATGCCGTCCACATCACTGACCTTGAGTCCGGCATCCGCGCAAGCGTTGCTGATCGATTCCAGGTGCAATGCCATCTGGCTCTTGTGCGGCAAAATCCCCATTTCGTCGCTCTCGGCTGCGCCGACGATGCAGGCCGTGTTCGAAAGCTCGCGCATTTTGTCGTGTTGGGCCATGATTACTTCGCCTCGGCAGGTTGGAAGAACGGAAGGGTGAAGTTGTCATTCAGCTTCGAGTAGACGACTTGCACCGGCATATCGCAGTGGATCAGGGCTGGATCGGGCTTGATGTTGATGAGGTTCGACAATAGGCGCGGCCCCTCCTCGAGCTCGATCATCGCCAGCACATAGGGCAGTGGTGTCTTCACCGCGGGGTTAAACGAGCGGTGGAGGATCTCAAAGGCGTAGAGCTTGCCGCGGCCGCTCGCCTCGACCCACGTGAGGTTGCGCGAGTGACAGTGCGGGCAGAGGATGCGCGGGTAGAAATGCGCTTTCCCGCAATCCTTGCATTTTGGAAGCATGAGCTTGTCTTGCTTCAGGCCTTCCCAGTACGGCTTCGCCTCAGGCGCCAGCGGAGCCGGCAACGGACGTTCGAGTTGTTCCATAAATCTCCCTTACTTGTGTATCAACGGTACGGTTCAATCGTGCGGATCAATGCGGTGGGTCTGATTCTAAACTGGGCGTTGGATAAAAGCGAAACCTGCCCCGTTCGGCGACAATTCACTTACGGAACGAACTTCCCCACCTCCGCACTCCCCGTACCGCTGCACCCCGTAGCCCCGTACCGCAAAAACTTCTGCACCCGCGCCGCACCGTCCACCTCGCCGATGTACATATTGCCGTCGGTATCATTGGCCACCACGTGCGGCCAATGGAAGCGGCCGGCCTGGCGGCCGCCGCCGCCGATGCGGGTGAGCTCGGTCTGGTTCTGCCGGTTCATGACGTAGATGACGTCGTTGACAAGATCGGCCACGTACATGCAGCTCTGTTTCGGGTCGGTCGAGAAGTTCACGGTGCCTGAGGTGCCGCCGATGGATTGCGGGGCCACGTGGATCTCGCCGACGAAACCGCATTTGCCGGCTTCACCATCGGGGTTTGCACAGGGCTTGCCCGCTTCGGATGCCTTGAACACCTGCACGCGGTTGTTGCCGCGGTCGCAGGCATACAGCAGGCCGTCGTTCGCGAGCCGCGCACAGTGCAGCGGGCTGCGGAAGAAATTCGGTTTCATGCGGCCCGCCCGGTAATCCGCCGGCCACGTGCCGGCGTAGGCACCAACGCCGCTGTTTTCACCGACCACCGGGTTTTGTCCGTAGGCGCCGAAATGCCCGACGTACTTGCCGGTCGCAGCATCCACAATCAGCACGCGCCGGTTGCCGTAACCGTCGGCGATATACATCAGGTTGGTTTTCGGATCGACCGTCATATCCGCCGGCCAGTACAGCCCCGGTGTGCCGTTGACGCCGCCGTTGGTGTCGTTGCTGTTCGGCCCTTTCGCGCCCGCCGTGCCGATCTTGAACACGAACGTGCCGTCCGCCTTGAATTTGAGTATGTGCGAATCGTCGCCGAAATTCGCCGCCCACGGATATTGCCCATGGAAACTGCGCGCCTGGCCGTTGCCGGCGACGTAAACGAAGTCGTTGTGATCGACGTAGATGCCATGCTCGCGCGCGGGCCAGAAGCAGCCGTCCGCTTCGCGGCACTTGGTTTTCAGAAAATCCGCATCGCCCGGGCCGCCCCATGCCTTCAGCAATTTGCCGGCCGGATTGAACACGAGTATCGATGGCGCAGGCGCGCAGCAGCCGTTGATCTGGCCGTACGGACGCGGATGGCCCAACGCGCTGATCGGCCGGCCTTTCTCGTCTTTGCCTGCCGCGCCTTGCCTGCCACTGTCCTGCGAACCGACCGATCGCGGACGGTGATAAACCCAGATCTGGTTGTGCTTGTCGACAGCAATGCCACCGACGTCACCGATGACCCAGTGATTGGGCAGCGGTTGCGGCCATGCCGGATCGAGCACGAAACCGGGCGCCTCGCCTTTTTTCTCCACTGCCATGCCCTCGGCCATGCGCTCGATAACACGTGCTTTTTGCAGAGCGTCGGTAGCAGATTGCTGAGCGCGGGCGGAAGGGATGAGCCACGCCGTGTTCACCGTGTTTAATATGCCGGCAAAGATTGCCGCCCAGGCTACAGCCTTGAATGTCTTTGAAGTCATCGCGCGCCCCCCCCTTTGGAATGATCCGGCAATTCTACTAGGCGCCGCGATACAGGCGTGACGCGGGGCTGTATTTCATGGTTTCCCCTCCGGAACATTGGCCCGAAGCAATTTACCCAGGGGACGGTACGGGTCGGGTGTCGACCGACACCGCATATGAAAGCGGCCGGTTAGGTGATTCAAGCTGCCAAGGTCAGCATCCTGCGAGACACCGGCCATTCAACTCAACCAACGCCACCGACAGGAATGGCCGAGAAACAGTTATTCGCACGAACATCCTTGATCGGTCGATCATGGCCGATACTTGCCGGTCGCCATGCGTGCACTAATACACCGGCTGTCAGAGCAAATCTGGAGTTCTACAGCACATGCCATCGATGGGTTTCACCCATCTACGGATTCTCCCGGTTACCGCGCAATCGCCACGCCCGGCGCGTAATTGATCCGCTGCACTTCGCCGATCTTGCCGCCGGCAACGCGCCCTTCAACCAGTTCATAACCCATCAAAGCGAACACGCGCCCGCCGATGAACAACGGCCGCGAGTTGCCGTACCAATCAACGCATGACGCGCGGCAACCATCGTTGAGATTGCCGGTTGCCGGTGTTGCATCGAGCGCACCAATTTCGCTCAGGCGCAGCGACTGGTTTTTCAGAAACAAGATGGCCGCCGACGTATTGCGCAATTGCCGCACGCCCGATTGACCTGCGCCCACCACCGGCAACCCAACCATGCCGTCGTTCTCGCTGTCGGGTTTGTAGAAAAATCCGTGGCTGCGTGTTTCGCCTTGCGCGGCATCTTTGCGCGTGTAGCGGTCGGCGGGCGTTGCCTGCGCCGCGAGCTTGAGGCTGGTGAAATGCAAATCCTGGCCATCGGTGCCAATCACTACCGCGTTCGCGCCCATCGCCTCGATGCGATCCACGCCGTGCGCAAGCGGCACTGACTGTGCGGCAGTGCCGTCTGCATATCGCACTGCGTAAACTTGCGAATTCAAGGTACGCCGTACGCTGCTCCAACCGGCGCCCGCGCCGTACAGCAGATACGGCCCGATGTAGCGGCTTTGCAATGCGCCGGGCTGTGGCTTCGGCAACGCGCGATACGCTTCGGCGGGTGCGCTGTCACGGCCATTGGAAAAACTCGACAGCGGCACACGCATCAACGCCATGTCACCCGAATTCATCTCCGCCGCCCACATGCCGTCGCCACGCCCGTTGGAACGCAGCAGCACGTTGAGATGACCATCGTCGCCTTCAAGGAACGAAAACTGATCAATGGGACTGCCCGCGGTTTTGAGGGCGCTGGGCGCCGCGCCGTCGAGCGGGATGCGGAATACCGCTGAATTGACAGCCGCAGCGCCGGTCGGATTACGGCGATACGCCGTGGTCCACACGAACACCGAGCCCGACGATACATAGAACACGCGGCCCGGCGCACCCAGCACCGCCGTGCTTTCACAATCGAACTCGGCCTTGGCCAAATCGCACACCGACACGGTATGCAGCGCCACGCCCTGATACGGATCGAGCGGCTCGTCGGTGCGATAGATACGCGTGGCGGGAGCGATACGCTTGAAGTCGGCGGCGGTTGCGCTTTTGTCCCATTTACGCAGTGCAGGAAACGCCGGGAACGGATCCGCGACAAACGGGTTCAGCCGCAGCGGCGAATAAAAAATCAGCTTGCTGCCGACGAGGCGGCTGGCGTAATTGCGCGATGAATAGTAATCGTTTGAACGCAGGTGATAGGTTGATTTGTATTTGAGTGCGCCGTTGCTGGCAATCTCGAACAGGCCGATTTCGGTGCCGCCGCGCTGGTAGCTGTAGCCGATGACGATGATGGTGTTGCCGTGCATCAGCATTTCGTCGTACCACGCGCCGCGCGGATCAATGCCGTCGCCAAACGCATCGAGGGTGGAAACCGGCGTCAGGTTGCGATCACGCACATTGACAGTGAACAAGCGTCCGCGCCGCAGAATTACCAAATGTTCGCCGTGCAGTTTGACTATGCCGCCTTCGTCAACGCCGGCGTGTTGCACATTGGTGACCGAATCGGCGGCACCGGCAGCGGTCGCCATGGCGGGCGCGGCGGCTTTAGCAACCGGCGCGGGCGGCGGTACCGACGACAACGACCCGAATCCCTGCTGTCCCAGTTGCGCGCGTGCACGCCCTTCCTCGGCCTTTGCTTTGTTCGCTTCAATACGCCGCTGCTGCTCCTCGGCCCAGCCTTTGAACAGATCACGAATCTCCTGCTCGCCTTTGAATGCTTGCAGCGTCGCGCGTGGCGCGGTTGAATTTGCCGTGGCGCAACCGCTCAAGGCAATGAACGCCGACACGGCGGCAACGGTCAGTGAAAATCGATGGTGATTCATGGCAAAGTCCTTTTTCGCTTCGATGCAAATGGGTAGAGCCTCAGCAGCAGATAAATTATAAATATTTGTTTTTAAACACTATTTATAATTCGCCGGTCTGCGTTTTACCCGCCTTGCCCGTATAAACGAAGCGTCCTTGCAAACGGGGTTAAACCAACCTCACCCCGCTCAATCGAACTGTATTTTTGCGTCGCGGATCACCTTTGCCCAGCGCGCGACTTCGGCACGGAT